>CAYMCP010000095.1:0-10765 GCA_964388965.1 uncultured Thiotrichaceae bacterium
ACTAAATCGATAAATAGTTATCTATGGATAGGTTTAGATAAGTTTGAAATAACGGTTCAGCATGTCTTTTATAACTTCTAACATTGCTACCCCTCTAGGTGATTATAATCATAAACTGCGAACCCGGTGGTTTAAAATATAAATCACCTTTTGCGACCCTGCTCAATGTGAGTAACAACTCCTTTTAAATAATGTTTGATACCACTAAGTCTATTAGTGAAAAGAATAAGTTGAAAAACGGATAATTACTACTACACTGTTAGGTAACTTCCTCCTTTTGACGATTGTGTCCATCCGAAAGATGGGCACATTTTTTGTCATTCTTCATCAGAAAAATCAAATATTAAATCATCAATCGGTTCTTGAATGTAGTGCCCTTGCGCGAAATCTACCTCACATGACCATAACACAGTTAAACTATTTGCATCTTCCACAGCCTCTGCAATGGTTTTCATGCCTAATTCATGGGTTTTCTTCACAATATCTTCTATTGCTTTTTGGTTTTCAGCATTTTCACTCACACCCAAACCTTTAGTAAATGAGCTATCAATTTTGACATAATCTACTGGTAAATGACGCAAAGTCGTTTCATAATTCAAACCCGTGCCAAAATGTTCTAATGCAGAATGACAATTCATTGCTTTGAGCGAAGTCATAAAGGCTTTAGCAAGTTTTACTTGGCTAATCGCACTTGATTCACTGATTTCAATAATCACACGCTCACCGGGTATTTTCTCATTTTTCAATAGCTTGCGTATATATAGCAAGATACTTTCATCACGAATAGATTGATCGGATAATTTGATAAATAAATGTGTTGGTTCGCCTTGTCTTTCTTTTTCAGCAATTTTGGTCAAACTTTCTTTCAATACCCATTTATCTAAATCTATTACCATATTAGCTTGCTCTGCCGCTGAAAATAAATCCGCAGTTGGTACTGTTTGACCTTCACTATCCTGCATTCTCAAAAATACCTCATAAATTGCTTGCGTTTCGTCGTGCAAACTGACAATCGGTTGAAAACGTAACGATAAACGATTTTCATCAAATGCGGTTTCTATCAATTTTGCGACATCACTATTTTTATGATCTTTATCACCACTTTTTATCACCGCTTTGTACACATTAAAACCATTACCCCCTTTTTTCTGCATTTCAGTACAAGCTGCATGTGCGTCGCTTAATACACCTTGTGGCGTGGCTGAAGATGCGAGTACTAAGGCAATCCCGACACTGCAAGTTGTAACCAATGATTGATCTCCAATTTCTGTAACCTGCGCCTCGACCGATTTACAAATTTTTTGTGCTAAGGCACTTGCATATTTCACATCTTTATCTGGAATTAAAATCGTAAATGAGCTATCTGTAAATCGTGCTACGCTACCACCATCACTGACTTTTTTCAGAATTTTGCCAATATTTTGAATCAGTGGGTCAGCCCCGCCTACACCCACACGATCACGAATAGATGCAAAATCATCAATCATTATGTATAACAATACACTACGCACATGTTCAGCCATCGCTCTCGCTAAAGCTTTTTCCAGCAAAGGAAGGAAATGTTGACGATTAAATAAACCTGTTAGCTGGTCGCGCCGACTTACTTCTTTAAGTTGACGTTCAAGCTCTTCACTTTGGGATTGATCGCGGATGATAACTTGAATACATGGTTCACTGTCATAACGTGCGTGACTAACTTCCATTTTGCATTTAAAACGTTTGTTATTGGATTTTAAACCTTCTAAATTGATATTACGCTCTTCCTCTTTGGTATCTGACATAAAGTCACGCATAAATTCTTTAAAATTGGCTTGATTGTTCATGGCGACTAAATCCATGATCGGTACACCTTCTAAATCTTCCAATTTTTTATAGCCAAACATCTCTAAATAACTAGGATTGGCGTAAATGTGCATACCATCATGGACGTAAGCGATTGCGTCACGCGAGGTTTGTAATAACATTTTGTTATGTTTTTGGCTGTCTTTGTAGAGTTGTTCTAATTGGCGACGTTTACGACGTTCTGCTAAGTTTTCTAATTCTAAACCGACTACAGTTTGTAAACAGGTTTCTGGCATATCAGGTACAACTTGTTTTGCACCAGAGGCTAATACTTCTGCGATCATATTGCCATCAAAATTATCTGTGATGACAATAATGGGAATGTCTTGTTTCGCTGTTTTGACAATTTCACATACGGTCGTGGCATGAAGTTCACCGATGTCTGCACTACCAATATGCGGTACGGCAATAATTAAATCCCATTCTTGCTGACTGAGTGCCTCTTGTAAATCTTCATCATCTTCGATGTGTTTAGGGCGAATAGGAAAACGGGCTTTGCGTAGTCTATTCAGAATGACTTCAGCATCGTTAGCGGACTCCTCAATCACAATTAAGCGAATAATGTCATTCTGTATCACACGGTTTCTCCTTCAAAAATATTCATTTTGGTGGGTCAAACTAGAAATGACGTTGATTATAATACAATTAGCAATTATCAGTGAACAATATAAAAAGCGTGATTATAGCCGAAAAATATTATCAAGGACGAGTAAACGCAAAAGCGCGGTTGCAGGACACTGGTGCGTCCAATTGGGTGACGACGCCGTGCATCGTCACAAGGGAAATCTCGTTCACAAGGAAAAATCTCGTTCTACGCACCACGTAGAATGAACCGTTGACGCACCAGTGTCATGTTGAAATGAACCGTTGACAACCAGCGTCATATTGAATGGTCATTTTGATTTTAAACGATTAGCTTTAATACGTTGTAGTACTTCTGTGCTAGAGCTTTCTGTTCTTAGAATTCCCGCCTCACGCAATTTAGCATGTAATTGACCGCTTTCCTCTTGTTGTAGTGCAATTGCTGCTTTCATTTCATCGGTTTTGCGTTGTTGCTTTGCGCGAATCCGCTCTAATGAAGCTTTAGCAGAATGTAATGCAGAGCCGGATTGATTGAACTGCGTTGAAGCGAATGTATTTGCTTTTTGTACACTTTCAGTTGTTTTGACAACATTTATTTCACGTTCCATTGCATGAATATTGCGCTCTGATTGACGTATTGCCTGTTTTAATTCGTGTATATTGGTGTTGTAACTCTCCAAAACCATTTGTTGCGCAGCCAATTCATCCTCTAAACCAGCTATTTTATCGGCAATTTCGGTTGCCAAATTTTCATCTGATTTTTCTAAAGCTTGCAGCGCATAACCTTCATACTCATTGATATTTGCTTGTCGTTTTTTAATTTCGCGCTCGATGCCAATTTGTCCTGCCATGACCTTGGTTAAATTTTGCTTGGCTTGATCCAGATGTTGTTTTGCGTCGCGTATTTCTTGGTCTAAAATTCTCATTGCTTGGGAGTCTACTAATACTTCACCTGCCTCGTTAAAACCTCCGCGTAGTGCGGTAAATAATTTAGTGAAAATACCCATTTCTTAACTCCTATTTAATTAAGTAATCCCATAACTCTTCTACTGCGGTCAAAGTGTTATCGCTGAGATATTCAATTTCACGAATCAGTTCATCAACTGTCGAATCAGTCCATAATGCACCAAAAATAATGTATTGATTACCTACTTTTGAAAATGAGGACAGTGGCATTGGTAAATTCATTGATAGCAATGTATCTAGTAATTCTGGACGCAACATTTGTTTAATATCTTCTTCACGCCATAAATAGCTCATACACAAAATCTGACTTTCATCCACAGTAATGTAAATCGGGAAATCTTCGCGGTCTTCAATACTGATTAATAATATGTCGATTTCACTGGGTATGATTTCAGTGCGTAGGTGTAAGTCACTATTTGTAGTCGTGCCGTCTAAACTTGCAGCAAAATAAGTTAATTTTTCTTGAGGGGTTTGCATAATGACTCCTTAAATCATGAAGTGGGGTATTTCTCATAGTATGTCAAGATAATTTTTCTAATAACATTGTTTTGAAACCGACAAAAATGAGAAAAAATAAAGCAGGTCGTTTAATCGGTAATTATATAAAAATTGTCATGCGTTGACTTGTTAGCTCGTTACTAAATTTTATTGAGAATCAGAATCCGCTAGAGCTTTTCGGCAGCATTTCTAAATGGAATTTTGGAGTTAGACACATCTAACCATCTTATGAGAAAATGAAAGCAATATTTATCCTCTCGCACCTAAAACCCTTGTTTGGAGCGGGAAGGATGTCAACACAGCTTATAACTTGTATGTGTGGTTTTCGACCCAACTTTGAACCTTACTTACACAAAGGAGACGCTATTTATGAGATCAATGTTTAATATATTGATTCAACTTTTTAAACTATTTTTAGGGGCATTTATTATTTTAATTGGCAGCGTTGGCGTATTTGTTAATTTACACGATTGGTTTTTTTTATTTCTCAATCTGATTTTTCTAAGTATCGGCGTCGTTTTATTTTTAACTCCCGTATCTTCTGAAAACGCTTAAATCTCCCTAAAAAGCTAGCGTTACATTTTCAACTAGCTTTTTTATGTTTTATTTACGCAATTTCCGCCTGAAACAATTGTTTAATTGTCTGTTTTAAAGTTTTGACCACTTCTGGCGCATCTACATCCATTATAAATTGGCTAACCCACAGTGGATTATCCTTGGCTAACACGGCGGCGATTTGTTCACCAAACACCCGTAAAAAGTCGAATCCGGGCGTATCATCTATAAAGCTACATTGTGCATAATTTTCAGCGCGGACATTCAGCAAGTCAATAAATGTTTGTTTATGATTACTTTCTCCTTCAATATCGATTTTATTATCAGCAAAAGTATTCGCCATACTCAACGCTAATGCAGGAATAAAAATTTGACGTTGCTCAGGTGTTAATTTTTCATACAATAGTCTGTCGGAAACTTGTAACAAAAATGCTAAATATTCCGCTACAATATCTAAACGGTCATTGCTTGTTTCGGTGTGATAGCCTTGATTTTCAATTTCCACCACACTATTGCTTGCGATACGCCAACAACTAAATGCTAATGCACCTGCAATCTCTTCTAAAGATTTAGCTTTTGTTTGATTACCATCTCGCTTGGTTTGATGCCACCGGGCTTTAACTCGCATAGCCATACTATTTGTAAACTCCTAATTATGATGATTGAACACCGACCCCGTAAACGCTTTGGACAGAATTTTTTACATCAGCCGCAAGTGATTCAGCAAATTATTGCTGCGATTGCACCACGAGAGAAAGATTTTTTAATTGAGATTGGACCCGGACAGGGCGCATTAACTAAGCCATTACTTGCCCAAGCCAAGCGTTTAGTTGCTATCGAATTTGATCGTGACTTAGTGCGATATTTACAAGCTCAAAGTTGGGGAGGACTAACTATTTATCAAGCAGATGTGTTGAAGTTTGATTTTGCGCAATTGCAACAACCTGTTTTACGGATTGTTGGTAATCTACCTTATAATATTTCTACACCGCTATTATTTTATATTTTAGAGTATGCTGATATGGTGCAGGATATGGTTTTTATGTTGCAAAAAGAAGTAGTTGACCGCATCGTCGCAAAACCGAATACTGCGGATTATGGACGTTTATCAGTAATGTTGCAATATTCTTGTCAAACTGAAAAGTTATTTGATGTGAGTCCGAGCGCGTTTAATCCACCGCCTAAAGTAGATTCAAGTGTTGTGCATTTAATTCCGTATACTGTTCGTCCGGTGCAGGTGAATGATGAAATGTTATTTGCGAAATTGGTCGCGCAAGCATTTACTCAGCGTCGTAAGACTTTGCGTAATAATTTAAAATCACTTTTGAGTGTTGAGCAAATTGAGCAGGTGGGAATTGATCCGCAAGCACGCGCTGAAACTTTATCATTGGCGGATTTTGCAACTTTAGCAAATTTATTAGATGACATTTCACAATAATAAGTTCTAGGTACGAAACAAGTTACACCAAAAAAACACCCACTGCGATCAAACAATGTGTGTTTTTCTGAAACTATCGTTTTTTATTCAGCAGGTGCGTCTTCAGCGGGTGCGTCTTCAGCAGGTGCGTCTTCAGCAGGTGCGTCTTCAGCAGGTGCGTCTTCAGTAGGTGCATCTTCAGCGGGTGCATCACCTTTTTCGCCGCATTTGCCTTCGCCGCATTTACCTTCTGCGCCTTCTTTTTCGCCGCATTTGCCTTCGCCGCATTTACCTTCTGCGCCTTCTTTTTCGCCGCATTTGCCTTCGCCGCATTTGCCTTCTGCGCCTTCTTTTTCGCCGCATTTGCCTTCGCCGCATTTACCTTCCGCCATAGCAACCATATAGCCACTATCTAATGCGGTTGCCGCAAATGGATTTCCAGCAGCATTAGCGATTGGCGCAGTTGCTAAAGAAACAGTGAATGCAGTGCCGATAGCAAGAGAAAGTGCGTTTTTAGTTAATTCTTTAGTCATTTTAGGTCTCCTCCTAAGAAATATAAACGAGTTGCGAAAAAATCATTAAGACTACAGAATTATTAGACTATAATTTTATCTAATAATCAACTATTTTATTTTATGGCATTTCCTAGACTATTCAAAAACTAAGTAAATTAGACATAAGTAATTATTTGTAATTTATTGAAATATTTGGATTTTATTAAAAATCGCCAAAATATTTAAAAAATGAGTGGCTGAAATTCGTAATTACTATGGTCGCAAAATAAGCTTCACCTCTGCACGGATAGAAACTGGCAAAAATCATTAATGAACCATTTTTATAAACACTGTGAAGCAAAATCTGCTAGACGTGAACGCTCACCACGCTGTAAAGTTACATGTCCACTGTGTGCCCAATGTTTGAAACGATCTACTACATAGGTTAAACCTGAACTGGTTTCAGTGAGATATGGCGTATCAATTTGAGCAACGTTACCTAAGCACACGATCTTTGAACCCGGTCCGGCACGAGTTACAAAGGTTTTCATTTGCTTTGGTGTTAAATTTTGCGCTTCATCAAGAATGATGTAACGATTTAAAAAAGTTCGACCACGCATAAAATTCAATGAGCGTACTTTAATCCGATTATGTAATAAATCCGCAGTGGCAGCACGCCCCCAATCGCCACCTTCTTGTGTCGGCGCAAGCACTTCTAAATTGTCTACTAACGCGCCCATCCATGGGGTCATTTTTTCTTCTTCCGTGCCGGGTAAAAAACCAATATCTTCGCCAACTGGAATCGTGACCCGCGTTACAATAATTTCTCGATACAAAGATTGATCTAATGTCTGAGCCAGCCCCGCCGCTAATGCTAATAATGTTTTACCTGTACCAGCAGGACCAACTAGTGTTACAAAATCAATTTCTGGATCAGTAAGTAAATTCAGGGCAAAATTTTGCTCTAAATTGCGCGCGGTAATGCCCCAAACGTTATTTTTTTCCATCGTAAAATCTTTGGTTAATTCCAAAATAGCTTGGTTTTCAACGCATTCTCTCACAATTGCATTAAAATTCGTTTCATCTTCGCTATATAAAAATTGATTGCCATGCCATTGTTTAGCCGCAGGACCTATCACTTTGTAAAATGTGCGTCCCTCTTCTTTCCAAGCATCCAATGATTTACTGTGTTGTTCCCAAAAATTTGTGGGTAATTTTTCTACACCCGTATACAATAAGTCCATGTCATCTAAGGCTTTGTCACTGGTGTAGTCTTCTGTGTGGATACCTAAAACGTGAGCTTTGATGCGCATATTGATGTCTTTGGAAACTAATGTGACATCTTTAAATCGTTTAGAATTTTTTAAGGTAATCGCAGTATTGAGCAAAGTATTATCTGGTTTATTGTCTGGAAATAATTGCGTTAAATCGGATTTTGCTAATAATTCTGTTTGAAAGTAGAGACGACCTGCGTGAGTTTGTTCTGCTGAAATGGGTAATGCTACACCGTCTGTTAAATTGTCTACTGAATGGATTAAGTCATCTAAAAAGCGACTGACTTGACGCACGTTGCGTGATACCTCTGACATACCTTTTTTTGCAGCATCAAGCTCTTCTAATACGATCATCGGTAAATAAATCGCGTGTTCTTGAAAACGAAAAATGGCTGTCGGATCGTGCATTAACACATTGGTATCTAAAATAAAAAGGCGTTTTTGCATGTTGTTTTAAAAGCTTGTGTTTTGTTTTAGAAGTCCATTCTAGTAATAAGCCTGATGGGTTTCAATCTAAAACTATAACCAACGATTAATTTAATGCCTTTTCATCGAGTCGTGACGCATTCTTACGGCATCTGGGAACGAGAAAAACGAGAAAAACGAGAAAAACGAGAAAAACGAGAGAACGAGAGAACGAGAAAAGACAAGGCGTGCCTTGTCTCTACTTTGATTATTTGTTTAATCTACGCCATTCCCAAGGTGTTTGGTGTAATCCCGGTTGTGACCAAATGCCTATTGCTTGGTTTTTCGCTGTTGCTTGTAATGTATCGTATTCTGCTTTATCGCAAAAATAATCATAAACAGCGGTTTGACCCGTTTGTACTTGTGTTTGATTGAGGTTGATACCAGTATGGTTGAATACTTCGGCAACGATTCGTCCGTATTGATCAATATCAACTTGGTTATATGAAATGTTGCTGCCTAACGGTGCTAAATTACGCAACGCATCGCGCGCTAATTCTCCCCAAGGGCTTTGTTCCATTTCAGGCGCGTCAATGCAATATAAACGTATTCGTGTACTGCCGCTAGGACATTGCACTGTCATGGTATCGCCATCATACACCGATGTGACTTCGCATTGCGGAGAACAAGTATTTGCTTGATTCATGGTTACAATACCAATCCCTGCTGATGAACTGGGTAGCACGGTTGCGGTATAAGTACCTACCGATAAGCTTTGTGTCTGTTGTAATTGTGTTTTTCGTTCTGGATTTGAATGCGTGTAAATAGGTGTGACTTGAGTAAAATACTGTCCGTCTGGAAACGTCTGTAAATTTAAAGTAGGTAAAAAAGCATTATTTACAACGTCGCTCACGGTCTGCGCAAAAATTCCAGTACATTGACTTCCACCCCTTAATTCAATTCCTGCAATCATAGCGTATGCTGCGATTGTACCTACATAACACCGTGTACTGATGGCAGTTAAGGTTGCGGTCGAATCGTCAACTTCATACGCATAGACTAAACCAATACCTATTGCATTGGTCGCTGGACGCACTGTTACAGTGTATAACCCTGCTGGTAAATTTAAATTTGTTTCCAAATTCAGTTGTTGTTGCGCATTAATATCACTGTAGATTATTTCACCATTAGGAAAATTCTTAACTTCTATGCGAGGAATAAAGGCATTATTAGCTGTTTGAACTGATTGCGCACCAATACGCACCGTTTTTGTACCGCCACCGATTTCAATACCAGCATACATATACTGTTCTGCCTGCGTTGTAACTAAACATCGGGTACTGATACCAGCATAACGATTAGCCGCCTCGCTAGGTTGCATGAATAACAGGCTTAAAAAACTAAATAGTAATAATTGAGTAAGTAACATTTTAATACCTAATACCGTTTTTAACATTTATAAAAATATAGCAACTATTAAATAAAAGTAAAGATTGATTTAGTAGATAGTTGCAAATATAAATCACTTGGCTTATGTCACAAAATTCATACGTTGAAAATAGAGTAAAACAAATTAAATTAAAATCTCGTGGTAAAATGGTATTTTTTTATTGAGAGTTGAACTATGAATGATACTGAATATCATCAATTAGCTGATAATACCCTGTTTGAAATTGAAGAGCTGTTGGATGAGCTAGAGGTTGACATAGATTATGAAAATTCATATAGCGTATTGAGCTTAACTTTTGAAAATGGGACTCAAGTGATTATTAATAAGCAACCTCCGACGCAAGAAATTTGGGTTGCTGCAAAGTCGGGCGGATTTCATTTGAAGTATAGGGATGGTATGTGGCAAACTGAAAATGAAGAATTATTTAGTTTGTTATCGCGCGTATGCAGCGAGCAAGCAGGTACAACAGTTAAATTGGACAGAAAATAATGGATGCAGTTATTCTCGAATCGCCTAAACAGGCAACCGCAACTGTGATTTGGTTACATGGATTAGGTGCGAATGGGCATGATTTTGAGCCTATCGTTGCAGATTTTCCAGTTAATATTATTCAACAAACACGCTTTATTTTTCCTCATGCACCGATGCGTCCAATTACGATTAATGGCGGTATGGTGATGCGGGGTTGGTATGATGTGGAAGTAATGGATTTAACTCAACGCCAAGATATTGCGGGTACAAGGGACTCACAACAACTTATTAATACTCTGATTAATCAGCAGCGGGAGGCAGGTATTGAAAAAATCATTTTGGTCGGTTTTTCTCAAGGCGGTGCAATTGCTTTGTACGCAGGTTTACGCTCTGAACACAAATTAGCCGGCATTATGGCGTTATCCACTTATTTACCATTTGCAGATAGTTTATCTCAGGAGCGTCATCCCGCAAATAATGATACGCCTATTTTTTATGCTCATGGTAAATATGATCCGGTGATTCCTTTAGCACAGGGTGAACAAAGTTATCGTTTACTAAGTACGCTAGGTTATCAGGTGACATGGCACGATTACCCAGTGGAGCATGGTATTCACCCAGAGGAAATCAAAGATATTGCTCAGTGGTTAGAAAATTGTCTGAGTCGTAAATAGTCTAATGAAAATGTTACGCTATATTTGCAACTCACAATAAATCAGGACGCGGCGCGTCCATGCTGCATCCCAACGGAGACCGTTGGGACGGTGCGCCTGTAAAGGCACTTTATCAACATGGTGAAAGTCCGTGTAGG
>CAYMCP010000096.1:0-10735 GCA_964388965.1 uncultured Thiotrichaceae bacterium
CTTGATGGACTTAACTCTCGCCATCCTCCTCCTGCTTAACCCTAAAATGAGAATTTGAGAATTGCTGAAAATTCTAAAACACCATTGCTTGCATAACATCAATTATGATATAAAAGGATAAAAATCAATTGTTGTGGGCAATGATGAAAACCTTTCTAATTCTATTTTTTATGGCATTTTTGCTACAGGTTCAAGCCTCTAATGCACCAACCTTTTTGCTACTTAATCCCGACGCTGAACAGCTTTCTAACTACCCAGAGCATTACGTCGTCTTGCCAAATGATACGATGTATTCCGTATTAGGAAAATTTGTAGCAGACCCTTTGCTTGCTAGTGAAATGTGGGGTGAGCGTATTCCACAAATCAGAATCGGTGACATGGTTTCATTGGTAGAATTGTCATCAGGACAGTACGCATTACAAATTAAACGTGGTCGTACAGTCAAACTTTCCCCGATGACCCGTATTATTCAAGAACAACGTGAAATTCCAACGATCCCAACGGATATGATTCAACAATTCTTAACTCAACCGCGTGTACTAAGTTTAGACGAAATAGAAAACGCTGGATATATCATTGCTAATGCTAATCAGACTTTATTTGCCTCACCCGATTCACTGATTTATGTACGTGGTTTAGATGAATATGACTACCAAGATCGTTATGCAATTGTGCGTTTGGGGCAGCGATTTACCGATCCCGACACAGGTGAGATGCTCGCGCAGGAAACAATTTATCTTGGGACTGCAAAATTAGAAAAAATGGGCGATCCAGCGACTTTGCGCGTATTATCATTCACGCAAGGCATTTACGATGGTGACTTAATCGTCCCCTTAGATAGCGAAGACGATAATCAATTAACTCAAGATTTTTATCCGCGTAAACCAGACTACTTAGAAGGTGATGTTGCAAAAATCATTGCAGTGGTCAACGGTATATCACAAATTGGACAACATCAAATTGTCGTATTAAACAAAGGATTTGATGACGGTTTAGAACGCAGCCATGTATTAGTCGCCAATAAAGGTGGTCAATTAGTGCAAGACCCTGTGAGCAAACAAATGGTAAGATTGCCTAGTCAACAGGCAGGTACATTGATGATTTTTAAAGCATTTGACCGCATCAGTTACGCCTTAGTAATGAAAGCAAAACGTGCAATTAATTTATTCGATGAAGTAACCATTCCTTGATATTTTTCGCACACTCCAAAATATCTTGCATAATTTACTTTATTTATTGGTATAAATCGTACTAAATTTAATGTCTACAAAATCTTTTGAATCCTTAAAATATTGGTTAGCATTAAATCGAACACCTTCTGTCGGTGCTGTCACTTTTAAACAATTATTACAACGTTTTGGTAGTCCTGAAATGGTGTTTTTGGCGACTCAAAAAGATTGGTTAAATGCGGGTTTGAAGAAAAAAGCCATTGATTATCTGCAAAATCCAGATTGGCAAACGATAGAAGTAGACTTAACTTGGTTGCAACAGCCAAATAATTATCTGCTGACCCTAGACCACCCGCAATATCCAGCTTATTTGCGTGATATTCATAACGCTCCACCCATTTTGTACGCGCATGGTCAATTAGATGTCATACAAATGCCTCAAGTGGCGATTGTTGGCACACGCCGTCCCAGTCAACAAGGTTATGATTTAGCAAGAGAGTTTGCCTATCATATTGCTCAGGCTGGTTTTTGTGTCACAAGTGGTTTGGCAATGGGGATTGACGAGGCTGCACATTGGGGCGCGATGGATATGAATGGAAAAACAATTGCCATTACGGGTACAGGTTTAGACCGTGTTTATCCAGCAAAAAATTATCAATTGGCGCATACTATTGCTCAACATGGTTTATTATTATCCGAATTTCCATTAAAAACCCCCGCCCATTCAGAAAATTTCCCGCGTCGTAATCGAATTATTAGCGGTATGACTTTGGGCACATTGGTTGTCGAGGCGAATTTATATAGTGGTTCGTTGATTACAGCGCGTTTAGCGGCGGAACAAGGACGTGAAGTATTTGCAATACCGGGTTCAATACATAATAAACTAGCACGTGGATGTCATGCGCTGATTAGGGAAGGTGCAAAATTAGTTGAATCAGCAAATGAAGTAATTGAGGAATTGTTAATTCATTTGCCAATTAATAATGCAATACCTATTATAAATGAAGTATTTAATTCGTCTAATAACAATAAATTAGATGAACTAGACCCACAGTATAAAATCTTATACGATTCTATGGGAATAAATCCGATTTCAATTGATAATTTAGTAGATGCAAGTCAATTAAATGTAGAAGTTGTGTCTTCTATGTTGTTGATTTTAGAGCTAAAAGGCTTAGTATCATCCCAAGCGGGTGGTCTCTATGTCAGAAACTGAGGAGCAATCTTATGAAAGAAAATGCTATAGATGTACTGATGTTTTTATTTGAGAACTATATGGATGACGAGATGCCTTTTGAGCAAGATCAAGATATTTTAACAATTGAATTAATTGAGTCTGGATTTCCTCGTTATGAAGTGAATAAAGCATTTGAATGGTTAGAAGGTTTAGCCCGACAACAATTTTTATCGCCCAATAGTATCATACCGAGTAGTAATGCGATTCGTGTTTATTCGACTGTAGAGTGTGGTCATTTGGATGTTGAATGTCGAGGTTTTCTATTATTTTTAGAGCAAATAGGCGTATTGGATAGTTTTAATCGTGAATTGGTGATTGATCGTGCAATAGCATTAGAAAATGATGATTTCAATTTAGATCAGTTGAAATGGGTGATTTTAATGGTATTGTTTAATCAACCCGGACAAGAAGAGGCTTTTGTGTGGATGGAAGATTTGGTGTACAGCGAAGAGGTGCATACAATTCATTAACGAGTGTGTAAAATTTATTTTCTAAGTATGCGTTATCTCGTTCTCACAAGCTTCAAGACATGCCGCGTAAGAACGAGGTGGCACTTTCAAATCCTTTTCTACTAGCTACGATTTACGGACAATTTTTCTGATTGTATACCTGTGTTAAGTGCGAACGTCTACCGTTAATTGCTTCCATCGCTTGCCCTGCGTCGTAATAAGTATAAGCCAATCCGGGCAACCAAAATAAAGCTGCCGCAACGTTAGTACCAGTAACGCCTTTTTTTGAATTGACTTCTTCTTCAGCTTCGTCCAAGCGTGCAAGCTCTCTTTTTAACTCAGTACAGGATAAGTTATTATCGCCTGCTTGTACAACTTGTGTTTTCTTAGAGGTCGCACAACCTGAGAATATAAAAATAATCAAAAATATCGAAATAAAATTTAGTTTTTTCATAGATGATTTAACTCGTTTTCGTTAATGGATAGTAACGCACCAACATAGAAAATCTACACTGATCTTACTCAATCAGCATTGATTTCACACCGTCACCAACCCAGCAATAAAAAATTATCTTATAAGCCGGTTTTAATGTTAGCGTATAACAGTAATAATTAATACAGATTAATTGCTATTACCAGCTTCCATCTAGGCATTTCTGATTCAATTTCATCGCTTAGGCAATTTTATCTACATTAGGCAAAAAAAGCTAAAAATTATACTAAAACTTTAAATTAAGAGCTGTTGCTATTCTTTCAGCTACGGATTACACAGCAATCTCGCGTAAATGTGTTATTGAAAACAGCACAGTAATGCGTTAATCTTTCTTTATGATCATCGGCGAAGTCTTCAAATCCAAATTTAACACGAATGCTGATACTAAGAGAAATATCAGAATAATTTTTTTTAAATGCTCATCACTCCAGATGCTACAAAAAGCTTAAAATGGATTAGGGTGCGAATAATTAAAATTCTGTATAATAAAAAAATTTTTAATTTTCAGTTCCATAAATAATTATTAGGATAGTCCTATGAAAAATGGTGCTAATTGGCAAAATAATACGCACTCCTTAGATGTGAAAGTGGTTACTGACAAAATAACACGCACTCCTACACGACGTTTACACCACTATCAATAGCTCAAGAGGTGTTGGAAAAAATGACTAATCCCAATCAGATCATCAGCCAACAGTTGGATGCTCAACGGGCTGATTTAGCAAGAGTAATTACGGATGAATATTATCAACTATATCCAGATTTGGAACAGCGTTATGGGGCAAAAGGCAGAATCGCTTGTATACAAGATGCTGAATATCACTTAACGTATTTATCGGAAGCTATCGCTGCTGGACATCATTCCTTTTTTGAAAATTACATTGCTTGGGCGAAAGTATTACTCAGTGGCATGAATATTCCCTCAGAGGATTTAGTGAAGCATTTGCAGGTCATGCAAGCTACGTTAAACAAAAATTTAATGTTATCCAATAATGATATAAAAATCGTTGAAGAATATATCTCACATGGTTTACAACAACTCCCCGCCTTACCTGCACAATTACCCTCTTTTATTGATGACAACCACCCTCACGCCAAATTAGCGGATGAATACCTACAATATCTATTACGTGGTGAACGCCAAATTGCCAGCCGTTTAATCTTAGATGCGGTTGAAAATAAAGGTATTAATGTTAAAGAAATTTATTTAGACGTGTTTCAATATGCGCAGTATGAAATCGGTCGCTTGTGGCAAATGAATAAAATTACAGTTGCTCAAGAGCACTATTGTACTGCGGCAACGCAATTAATCATGTCTCAATTGTACAAATATATCTTTGCTACTGAAAAACAAGGAAAAACGATGGTAGCAGCCTGTGTCGGTGGTGATTTACACGAGCTAGGTGTACGCATGGTTGCAGATTTTTTTGAAATGGACGGATGGGATACCTACTATCTAGGAGCAAATACACCCGCTATCAGCATTATGCAAGAAATTCAATCACGAAAGGCGAATTTATTAGCAATTTCTGTTACGATGACATTTCACTTACGTGCGGCTGAATCCTTAATTAAAGCTATTCGCAATAATTCAAATTATGATACCGTTAAAATTATGGTAGGCGGACACCCATTCAATATAGAACCTAGTTTGTGGAAGCAAATAGGGGCGGATGGTTATGCACGCAATGCTCAAGAAGCCATTGAAATTTCAAATCAGTTAATCGTCTAAATTATGAATACATTTGAACCAACATTAGGTATTTCGCTATTGTGCGACACGCATGGGCGCATCATTGACGTATTATGTGACGAGCTTGGGCTAGCTGGTTGTCTACAGCAAGGACAGTTTTTTATTAGTGCGTTTGATGCAGAAAATATGGAAAAAGCAAATAATTTTCTAATTGAATTAAAAGCTAAAGGTGTTGCATTTGATTGGCCTTTAACGCTCTACGCGAATGATAAATTGCACTTACTCCATTTTACTGGGGGCTTAAATGGAGATGATTTATTTATTATTGGTAATTTAACCCCTCCTAGCATAAATCAATTTTTTGATGAATTAATGAAAATCAATAATGAACAAACTAACGCATTGCGTGAAACGATGAAAGCACAAGTTCAAGTATCGCAACAAATTGGATCAAACCAAGATGCACGTTTATATGAAGAATTATCACAACTCAATAATGAATTAGCTAATACTCAACGCGAATTAACCAAGAAAAACATGCAGTTAGAAAATCAACGCAAAGAGTTGAAGCAATTAAATTCCAGATTATCCCATACGATTGAAGAATTACAAAAAACGCGGCATGAATTAGTACAAAGTGAAAAAATGGCTTCATTAGGTCGTTTAGTGTCTGGTTTTGCGCATGAATTAAACACGCCAATTGGTGTTGCTGTGGGAAGTGCTTCCGCATTGCAAAAAGAGACAAAAAAAGTTGTTTCGATGTTGGATCAAGAGGAAGTGGATGTAGATGATTTGATTTCTTCAATTACCTCCATTGAACAAGGTTTTGATTTAACGTTGTCTAATTTAGAACGTGCTGGTAATTTAATCAGTAGTTTTAAACGTACTGCGGTAGACCAAACTTCTGGTGAAAAGCGTTATTTTGATGTGCGTGAGGTAATTCAAGATACGATTAATACACTTAGTAGCCGCTTTAAAAAGACAGCTATTCAAATTCACCTAGATTGTGCAACTGATATTAAAATAGTAAGTCTACCCGGTGCATTAGAGCAAATCCTCACTAATTTATTGATAAATAGCTTAATTCATGGTTTTAATGAAGGTCAACAAGCTGGTGAAATAAAAATTAAAGTGCAATTAAAAGATGCGCAATTATTCTTACAATATCAAGATAATGGCAAAGGTATCGAAACAGAACATGTAGAAAAAATATTTGAGCCATTTTTTACAACTCATCGTTCGCATGGCGGAAGTGGTTTAGGTGGTTATATTTGTTACAATTTAGTCACAAATCAGTTGAAAGGGACAATTAGTTGTGACAGTCAATTTGGACAAGGTGTGCAGTTTAATATAAGTTATCCTATTGAATTGTCTATGGAATAAATTACTTCCTCGTCCCAATGGTCTCCGCTGAAACGAGGAAACGCATCAACTGCATGACTCCTAATTCTAAGACTCCCCGTCAGAACACAACCAAGATGCGCTGCGTTCTGATTTATTTTGCAATAATTAAATTGTAAGATTAACGTTAATTTTACAACCCGCTTTTTAGACTTGCCTCGATAAACGCATCTAAATCACCGTTTAATACAGCTTGCGTATTCGTATTTTCGACCCCGGTGCGTAAGTCTTTAATTCGAGATTGATCAAGTACATACGAACGAATTTGACTACCCCAGCCAATATCTGATTTATTTTCTTCTAGCGTTTGCTGATCTGCATTGCGCTTTTGTACCTCTAATTCATATAATTTAGATTGTAATTGTTTCATTGCAGTCGCTTTATTTTTATGCTGTGAACGATCATTTTGACACTGCACCACAATATTGGTTGGTAAATGTGTAATTCTTACCGCCGACTCTGTTCTATTCACATGCTGACCACCTGCGCCACTAGCGCGATATACATCAATGCGCAAATCGGCTGGATTGATCTCCACTTCAATACTGTCATCAATTTCTGGGGAGACAAACACCGCAGCAAACGAAGTATGACGACGATTACCCGAATCAAATGGCGACTTACGCACCAAGCGATGCACTCCCGTTTCAGTGCGTAACCAACCAAACGCATAATCACCTTTAACGCTTAATGTTGCACTTTTAATCCCTGCAACTTCACCGGGCGATAACTCAATAATTTCCGATTCAAAACCATGTTGCTCAATCCAACGCAAATACATTCGCAACAGCATGTCTGCCCAATCTTGTGCTTCTGTTCCGCCTGAACCTGCTTGAATATCTAAAAATGCAGGATTTGGGTCTACTTTTCCTGAAAACATGCGCTGAAATTCTAATTTATGCAATCGCGTTTCTAAATCAGCTAAATCTTGTATAACTTCTTCAACGATATTAGCATCTTGTTCCTGTTGAGCCATGTCCAACAATTCATGATTTTCATCCAAAGCGATTACCAAATCATCAATTGTTTTGACTACTTTTTCCAAACTTGAACGCTCTTGACCTAATGCTTGTGCCCGCTCTGGCTGATTCCACACATCGGGTTGCTCCAGCTCTCGGTTGACTTCAATTAAACGTTCAGATTTAACTTCGTAGTCAAAGATACCCCCTGAGTGCTGTCACACGATTTTGCATCTCTTTGATCTGTTGAAAAATTAAATTTAATTCCATCGGTTGACTTGTTCCTTTCAATAAGAGCGGCATCTTACTATAATTCAACCTAGAATCAAACGAAGAGATGATTTTGTAGTGAGCTTAAATATGATTTTTTATTGACTCGTGACGATGCACCGCGTCGTCACCCAGTGGGACGCGCCAGCATCCTATCACAATAAATCAGGACGCAGAGCGTCCATGCAGCATCCCAACGGAGACTATTGGGACGAGGAAACGAGACAAATTTTTAGTTGAACTGTATAACTCCTACTTAAATATGATTTTTTATCAGCCTAAAATTAAAAAATGATCGATACACCGCAAATTTGCTACTATGTGCCCTATATTCTAAAATATCCCTTGATACTTTAAATTTGACCAGTCGTTTAAAAACAAAGATATAATCATGAAATTTATCCAGATTTTAATAATTTTAATCATTAATTTTTTAATTGCCAGTTGCGCTAATTTACCATCACAGAAAGTATTACAGCCACTTTGGGAAACGCATCAAAAAACGATGCAACACATTGATAAATGGAAATTAAATGGACGTATCGTAATTAATGATGAAAAAAATGCTTGGAATGCGCGCGTAACTTGGTTGCAACAAGCAACTGATTATCAATTGGTATTTAATTCGCCGTTGGGAGGCGCGATGCGTTTAATTGGTTCACAACAACAAGTTATTATGCAAACCGCTGATAATGAAACATTTAGCGCGGAAACCGCAGAGCAATTAGTACGCGATGTGCTTAATATGGAAATACCTGTGCAAAATTTATACTATTGGATTCGTGGAATGCCCGCACCAAGCCATAAAAAGTTATATTATGTGCTTAATGAGAAAGGACAATTACAATTGTTAGAACAGCAAGGCTGGACCGTAGATTTTAAACGTTATGCCTATGTGAGTAGCTTGGCAATTCCAGATAAGATTTTTTTGTATAATAATGATTATCGGTTAAAAATTGTAATTAACAAATGGCAGTTATAGAACGCATTTGATATTTAAAAAATAACGATTTGAAATGTTAGTCATGACGCAGAGCGTCAAGGCTGGGTTACTACGCTGAGCATAGTAACCAGATGAAAATTATTAATTTTTACTAACATCTCGTTACAACGGTCTCCGTTGTAATGCAATCAAGATGCTCTGCGTCTTAACCACAAAAAGATTAAAACAGCAGATATTAAATGAGTTCTATAGCAAGCGTGCGAATAGCAATATAAAAGTTTATTTTCCGAGTAACCAATTATAAAATTTAACATTCATCAGAAGAGGCATTGCATGGATCGAATCACCTTAACATATCTGCAAAAATTAAAACGTAATAAAGAAAAAATTACTTGTTTAACTGCTTATGATGCAACATTTGCGAGGCTTGTAGAACAGGCAGGTATAGAAATCATTCTTGTTGGTGATTCATTGGGTATGGTGGTACAGGGTCACGAAACGACATTACCTGTTAATTTGCAAAATATGGCTTATCATTGCAAAATGGTCTATCGCGGTACAAAACGCGCATTTATCATCGTAGATTTACCATTTATGACTTATGCCACGCCAGAGCAAGCTTTAGAATCTGCCGCCTTTCTCATGCGTGAAGGACAAGCGCAAATGATTAAATTAGAAGGGGGGTCATGGTTGACCGAGACGGTTAGATTACTAGTAGAGCGCGGGATTCCTGTGTGTGGACACGTTGGTTTAACGCCACAGTCAGTGCATCAATTAGGCGGATATAAAGTACAAGGGCGAGAAATTTCCGACGCGCAACGTGTTCGTAAAGAGGCGCATGATTTACAAGAAGCGGGTGTTTCTCTCGTTGTTTTGGAATGCATTCCGCGCGATTTGGCTCGTCAAATCAGTCAAGAATTAACGATTCCAACTATCGGCATCGGAGCTGGATCATACTGTGACGGGCAAGTATTGGTTTTATATGATATGTTGGGCATGTTTGATAAGCCACCATCATTTGTAAAGAATTTTTTACAACAAACTGATTCTATTTCTGCTGCATTAGTCGCTTATATGAAAGCAGTGAAGGCAGAAGAATTCCCAGCATTAGAGCACAGTTTTCAATGATAGAAATTATTGAGCAAGTTGATACGCTACGCAAAACAGTACAAACTTGGCGTGAGAAAAATTTACATATTGGTTTTGTACCAACAATGGGAAATCTGCATCAAGGTCATCTACAACTCGTTGAACAAGCAGCAAAAATTGCAGATAAAGTGATCGTCAGTATTTTTGTTAATCCGCTACAATTTGGTATAAATGAGGACTTTAGTCGTTATCCACGCACATTTGAGGCTGATTGTGCAAAATTGATTGAAGCAAATGCGGTATTTTTTCCTAGTATTGATACGATGTATCCATACGGTATGGATAAGCAAACTATCGTTAAAGTGCCAGCCGAATTGACAAATTTACTATGTGGTGTGTCGCGTCCTGGACATTTTACTGGTGTTGCGACGGTAGTAACAAAATTGTTGAATCTTGTACAACCTGATTTTGCGGTATTTGGTGAAAAAGACTATCAACAATTATTGGTCATTCGGCGCATGGTTGCTGATTTATGCTTACCTGTGGAGATTATTTCTGCACCAATTTATCGAGAAGTTGATAATTTAGCAATGAGTTCTCGTAATCAATACTTAACTGCTGAACAACGACAGCTTGCACCACAATTATTTGCTACATTGCAAAATATTCAAACCCAATTACAAGCAGATGCTAGAGATTTGCAACGTTTGACAACTGAGGCATATAGACAATTGATTGCATTAGGTTTTAAGCCTGATTATGTGGAAATTCGTCGCGCTGTGGATTTGCAACCAGTCACTGAAATAGATACAGATTTGATCATTTTAGTTGCTGCATTTTTGGGACAAACACGTTTAATTGATAATTTACGAGTTTTTCTTTAAATAAAATATAATTAATTTTTACTGATCTCATCCTATTTAGATGTAGTAATAACTGAGTCGTGGCGAGTTTTTGAAATGAATCACTAAAAACGCACAGCAATTCTCATTTTAGAGACTAAACTAAAAGGTATGGGTATTTTCAAGGGGG
>CAYMCP010000097.1:0-10393 GCA_964388965.1 uncultured Thiotrichaceae bacterium
ATTTGTAACTTATTGAAATATTTAATAATTCACAAAAACTGTCCGAAGTATTGTTAATTAATATAGAAAATTAATAAAATTGTATATTTTGCGTTGGATTGAAACGACTACGCTTATTTAAATTTATCTTAATCAAATCTAATGTTTTTTCTATTTTTTACTAAGACTTTCCCTTTTTCGATATATCAAACTTAATTCAGAATTTTATAGCAAACTAAATTGAGAATCGTTGGAAAAAATATCATTCATTAAGCAGATAAGATTCTCCATGTTATAATGAAACTAGGTTTGACTAAAAAACTCTTAGAGCATAGCAATGATAAAATTATTTACATGGTTTGGTTTTATATTCGTTTTTTTGCTCGTAATTGCGTTTGCAATACCCAATACACAAACTATTACAATTTATTATTACGTTAATCAAATTGAATTACGTTTAACTGTATTATTATTTTCAGTATTGAGTTTTGGCATACTATTGGGTCTGCTGGCTAATTTTTTGTGGTTGTGGAGGTTGCGCCGTGATAATCAACGTCTGAAAAAACAGTATTACCATGCTTTACATGAAAAAAATGCCCTAATCGCCCGCACGCAGGATACGAGCACACAATGATAGAACTTTTATGGTTGCTGTTACCTGTTGCAGCAGCCTCTGGATGGTTTGCCGCACAACGTAACGTTCGCTTTAAACCTACATCTTCTAACTTTAATTTATCGTCAGATTATTTTAAGGGTCTGAATTACTTGCTTAATGAACAACCCGATAAAGCAATTGACGTTTTTGTAAAATTAATTGATGTAGATAGCGATACAGTTGAAACACATCTTGCGTTAGGTGCATTGTTTAGACGACGTGGCGAAGTGGATCGCGCCATTCGCATCCATCAAAATTTAATTGCTAGAACAACGTTGAGCGCACAGCAACGTGCTTTAGCAGCGGTTGAATTAGCACAAGATTATCAACGTTCTGGATTATTAGATCGCGCCGAAATCTTATTTATTGAATTAACGCGGTCATCAGACCATCAGGTTTATGCTTATCGACAATTGTTAGATATTTATCAGCAAGAACATGAATGGGAAAAAGCGATAGAAACAGCTAAGGCATTAAATAAAGTGTCTGGAGAAAATGTTAATCCATTGATTGCACACTATTATTGTGAAATTGCCGAGACTGCACGGCACCAAAGTTTACGTGATACTGCATTAAAAGCTATAAAAAATGCGCTAGCTGTTGATAGTCATAGTGTACGTGCAAGTTTATTAGAGGGTAAATTAGCATTAGATGCCTGTGATAAACAAGCAGCTATCCGGGCATTTCAACGTATCGAGCAACAAGATGCGACTTATTTATCAGAAGTGATTGCGCCATTAAAACAGTGTTATCAAGATATTGGGCAGGAAAGTGAATTTAAAAAATTTTTGCATTATATCTTAGAGTGTTATGGTGGAATTACACCCATGTTGGTATTAGCGAATATGTTGCAAAATGAAACTAATGGGCAACAAGCCGCAGATTTCATTGTTAAGCAATTGCATAAACGTCCTTCTGTGCGTGGTTTAGACCATTTGTTAGATTTGGCGTTATCTCGCAGTGCTAATATTACTTATGAACATTTATTATTATTAAAAGATATGACAAATCAATTACTTAAAAATAAACCCATTTATAAATGTAATCATTGTGGTTTTATGGGCAAAACGTTGCATTGGCAATGTCCAAGCTGTAAACAATGGAATACCATTAAACCAATACAAGGTATCGAGGGTGAATAAAATGCGTTCTCCTTTAATTATCGCACTGGATTTTGCGCAACCTGAACAAGCATTAATGTTGGCTCAACAATTGGGTGCAGAGCGTTGTTATATTAAAATTGGCAAGGAATTATTTACACGTAGTGGAGCGTCTTTCGTTAGGCAATTGGTGGATTTAGGTTTTAAAGTATTTTTAGATTTGAAATATCATGACATTCCACACACAGTTGCTAAGGCTTGTCAGGCGGCGGCAGATTTGGGAATATGGATGTTAAATGTTCATGCTTTAGGCGGGCGTAGTATGTTGTTGGCTGCGCGGGAAAGTTTAGAACATTATCAAAATCGTCCCTTATTGATTGCCGTGACGCTACTGACCAGTTTAGATGAAAATGATTTGTCTGACATAGGGTTACATGGCTCTTTGCAGGATAATGTGTTGCGTTTGGCGCGAATGGCGAAAGCTGCCGGTTTAGACGGTTTAGTGTGTTCAGCGCAGGAAATCCAATTCATTCGACAAAATGTAGATAATGAATTGATACTTGTGACTCCCGGTATTCGTCCAACATTCAGTGTCAAAGACGATCAAAAGCGCACGATGACTCCAAAACAAGCTTTGGAAGCAGGTGCAAATTATTTGGTGATTGGGCGACCTGTGATTGCAGCAGCAAATCCATTGCAAGCATTAGAAAATATTGAAGCTGAAATACTCAGCTAAATTTTGCGTGTTCTGTAAAAAAATAGCTAGCAATAAAATTCTATTTAGCAGTACCAAGTTTCGCGCCGCTCACACGACGCTGGAGATGTTTCTACGCTATAGAGTATGTAAAAATATTTTTTCGATTTAGGCTGATTTAAAATCAATAATTTATAATGATAAAAATATTATTTTTACAGGTTTCTATGTAGTATCTAGTTGTAGGAACGAGAAAAAACGTACAATCTCGCATTAAATAAATTAGCCAATTGGGCATACGTTGTGCAAATTACACATGCCGCGTAATACAATATCGGTAAAACTCACCACGCCAATTACCTCATCATTTTCTACTACTAAACTGCGCGATACTTTAAATCTGTCGAATAAGCGTGCGCAGTAACGAATGTCCATCTTAGGCGAAACAGCAATCACTGGTTTTACCATGATTTCATATACATTCACTCGTTCAGGTGCACGATCTTTTGCTAATACTTCTCGCGCAATTTGTGACAGTAACAACATACCAAATTCATCACTTTCATGTCGCTTATTCACGACGAATAAACGTACTTCAGGGTGCTGCATTGAAGACAGCGCATCTGCAACAGTCATAATGCCATCTACGCGATCAAACTCTGTTTTCATTACGTCGCGTACATGCACAATTTTTTTGTCACTCATAATTCATCCTCTACAATTTGAGTCAATTTACGCATTTGGTGTGACACTCCAATAGCATCTTCCACGTCTATTTGAAAAGCAATACCCGCCCCAGGATCATCCTCAAAACCACCTGTTTTAGCGATATTTTCTAAAATTTTACGTGATAAATGCTCTTCAACTAGAAACAAGACAACATCGCGCTGGGTTTCTAAGCTTAAACCAAAAAAAGTCTTACTTGGTTTTAAACCTTCGCCACGCGCATGATTAATCACTGTCGCGCCCGTCGCACCACAATCACGGGCTGATTTTAATACTTTATCTGTTTTATCGTCGGATAGGAATGCAATAATTAATTTAAAACGCATAGTCTCATCTCTAATTTTTTAATAGAACCTTAGAAAGAATAGTTAGTTAAGGTTTGCTTATCAATTTATCAATTTTAATAAGAATAGCTATTTTATCGTTTCATCTTCCGATAATTTATTACGATATTTTACAATAGCAATTCCGATTTGTGCGTAAGCCATAACCGTTATGATAGGAAATAAACATGCAAAAGCAATTAATCCAAATCCATCTAGTAATGCACTACGTCCGGGTACCGTTTCCGCCAAGCCCAAGCCTAAAGCAGCGACTAATGGTACGGTAACGGTTGATGTTGTCACTCCACCTGAGTCATAGGCAATAGGGATAATGGAGCGCGGCGCGTAATAAGTTTGTATTATAACGATAATATAACTTGCAATAATGTAATAATGTAAAGGTGTGCCCGTTACGATGCGAAATGTACCTAATGCAAGTCCAATTGCAACGCCAAGTGCAACCGCAATGCGTAAACCCCATATACTAATTGTTCCACCCGATACTTCAGAGGCTTTCATTGCAACGGCAAGTAGCGACGGTTCAGCAATAGCGGTGGAAAAGCCGATTGCTGCTGCAAAAATATAAATCCAAAAATAATCCGCCCAATATACGGTATATTGTTGACCTTCAACGAAATTTGGAATAATGAATGAAAGATCAGTTAATTGTTCTGCCATTAAGCGACCTAGAGGAAATAAAGCTTGCTCTAATCCTTGTAAAAATAGGGCAAGTCCTAGAATAACATAGATAAAACCGACGACGACACGCCAAAAATTCGGAATCGGTTTGCGAATTAGGAAAAATTGGAATCCTAAAATAATTATAATAATCGGCATGACATCTTTTAGTGTGCTCAAGATGTTGTAAAAAAAATGTGTTAGAAATTCATTAAATAATATCATAAACTTGTAATGACTCCGTATAGCATTACGAAAATCATGGGGGTTAGTGAGGCAAACGCAATTAAACCAAAACCATCTATCATTGGGTTACGTCCTTTGATACTTGAGGCTAAACCCACTCCTAAAGCGGCGACTAATGGTACTGTAATGGTCGAAGTGGTCACGCCGCCTGAATCATAAGCAATACCAATAATCCATTGTGGGGCAAAACTGGTCATGATTACGATGCTAATGTATCCCATAATAATTAAATAATGGATAGGCCAACCTTTAATAATTCTGACAACGCCGATTAAAATCGCAAATCCAACCGATAGGGCGACCGTAAAACGTAATCCATTGGCATAATTTTTTTTATCTTGCTCACTGTTTCCAATTACACCACCAGTTGAAGCAACTTCTGCCGCTTCATTTGAAACAGCAATTAGGGCTGGTTCTGCAATAGTTGTCCCGAATCCGAGTAAAAAAGCAAATACCAGTAACCATATTACACTACCTTTGCGTGCAAAGGCATACGCCATATTTTCCCCTAAGGGAAATAAACCCATTTCTAAACCTTGTATGAATAAAGTCAATCCCAGTACAACTAATGCGACACCTACAAGAATATTGGCTAAATCAGGAATGGGCTGGCGTAAAATTACCAATTGAAAAAAGCTGATAACGATAATAATAGGAGTTAAATCTCGAATACTACCGAGTAATGATTTAATGAATGCGCGCATTTGTTTCACAGACTTTTTATTTAAACTAATTAGGGAAAATCATTGCCTAATATAGCATAAAATGAATTTTAATGGACAATTTATGAGACACCATATTGTGCACGATAAGTTGTCATCGCTTGTAAAATGGTATCATTATCATCATGTTCTGTTAAGTAATCCATGATATTTTGTAAGCAGATAATGCTCATGACTTTAATACGGTAAGTTTGCTCTATCTCAGAAATGGCAGAAATTTCGCCTTGACCCTTTTCCTGACGATCCAACGAAATCATTACGCCAACTAAATTTGCACCCGCAGTCTGAATTATTTGTATAGATTCTCGAATTGCGGTGCCGGCACTGATTACGTCGTCAATTAGTAAAACACGTCCAGTTAATGCAGCACCAACGATTACGCCACCTTCTCCATGATCTTTGGTCTCTTTGCGATTAAAACATAATGGATAATCTTGATTATGATGTTCTGCTAAAGCAATTGCGGTAGCGGTGACAAGTGGAATACCTTTGTACGCAGGACCAAATAACATATCAAATTCAATTCCTGAGTCTACGATTGCATCAGCGTAAAATCTGCCTAGTTGAGCCATTGTATCGCCGCTATTAAATAGACCGGTATTAAAAAAATAAGGGCTTTTTCGTCCAGATTTAAGGGTAAATTCGCCAAAACGTAGCACTTGTTGTTGAATGACAAATTTTAGAAAGTTATGCTGATAATGCTGCATTTGTGTATTCATGGTCATTTTGACTTGATTGAGCATTTTTTTCCCTTAGCTGTTTTACTTCTTTCAATAGCATTTTCAATTGCGCTTTCAATATCTCTATAGTTGCTACAATCATGCGTTGTGGCTAGGTAGTTATACTAATTTAACATCTACTTCCCCGTCCAACAGAGAGCATTAGGAAGATGGCGTTTTAAATTAAAAATAATTGTTAATTTCTCAATAAACTTTACCGATTAATAAAAATTCCAATAACGCTTTTTGCGAGTGTAAGCGATTACCTGCTTGTTCCCATACCACACTTTGCTGACCATCAATCACCGTACCCGATACCTCCTCACCACGATGTGCAGGTAAACAGTGCATAAATAAAGCATCCGATTTCGCTAGTGACATCAACATGCTATTGACTTGATAAGGTTCAAATGCTGTAGCACGTTTATCTTGTTCTCCTTCTTGTCCCATACTCGCCCATACATCCGTTGTCACCATATCCGCGTCCGCAACAGCTTGCGCAGGATCGTGACAAACAGTTACATGTTCAGCAGCCGCAACGACTAAAGCCTCATTTGGACAGTAATTTGGTGGACAAGCGATGTGCAGGGTAAAATCAAACAGTTTTGCAGCCGTAATGTAGGAATGACACACATTATTCCCATCTCCAACCCAAGCGATTTTTTTACCCTGAATGCTGCCATGTTTTTCCACAAAAGTTTGTATATCCGCTAAAATTTGACAAGGATGATACATATCAGATAGCGCATTAATAACAGGTACGCTCGCATTTTCTGCAAATGTTTCAATCATTTCCTGTGAAAAAGTGCGAATTATTACACAATCAACCATCTGTGATAATACTTTAGCTGTGTCTGCTATTGGCTCACCACGACCAAGTTGCGTATCGCGTGGTGATAGAAAAATAGCACCTCCACCAAACTGCAACATAGCAGCCTCGAATGAAACGCGGGTACGTGTCGAAGATTTTTCAAAAATCATCCCCAATACACGATTTTTCAACGGCTCATAAATTTCACCCTGCTGGTGCATAGCCTTGAGTTTAATTGCACGTCTAATGATATGATTTAATTCCTCTGACGAAAAATCAGATATAGTTAAAAAATGGCGAGGACTGGCCATGTTGATCTCCTTCAGTGCATGGCAAGAAAATTTTTAATCAAGCCAGTAACTGTTAGAATTATTTTATCTGCTTGACTATCAGTCAAAATAAATGGGGGCAATAGTCGGATTACATTCCCAGCAGTAACGTTAATTAATACATGTTGTGATAAGGCTTGTTGTACTAATTCGGCACAAGGTCGGTCAAGCTCAATACCAATCAATAGCCCTTTTAGTCGAATGGACTGAACGCCTTGCAACCCATTTAATGCTATTTCAAAACCCTGTTTAAAACGCAAACTTAATTCATTTACTCGCTGTAACAAATTGTCTTGCTCTATGGTATCCAATACCGCTAAAGCAGCTCGACAAACCAATGGATTACCACCAAAAGTGGTACCATGCGAACCGGGTGCAAACAATTCAGCCGCAACACCACGCGCCAAACACGCACCAATCGGTACACCATTACCCAATCCTTTTGCTAAACTGAGTATATCAGGCAAAATTTGATTGTGCTGATACGCAACCCATTTTCCAGTGCGACCGATACCGGTTTGAATTTCATCAAGCATTAATAACCATTGCTGTTGGTCGCACAATATACGCAATTGATTTAAATAATCATCAGCAGGTATATTGATACCTCCCTCACCTTGTACAGGCTCGACCATAATTGCGACAACATTATCTTGTTCACTAAGTTTTTGAATTGCAAAAATATCATTATAAGGTACATGAATAAAATCTGTAACTAAAGGTTCAAAACCTTGCTGAATTTTAGGATTACCTGTCGCGCTTAGTGTTGCTAGTGTACGACCATGAAATGAACGATGAGTGACAATAATGGCTGGATTGGGAATATTTTTGCGTCGCGCATAAAGCCGTGCCAATTTAATCATAGCTTCATTAGCTTCTGCGCCGGAATTACAAAAAAAAGCACTACTCATATCTGTCAATGCGATTAATTTGTCCGCAAGTTGCTGTTGATATTCGACACCGTAAAGGTTGGAGGTATGAATTAATGTCTGAGCTTGTTCACAAATCGCGGTGGTAATATTAGGGTGCGCGTGCCCCAAACTGCACACGGCAATACCCGACAGTGCATCCAAATAAGTCTGCCCTTGAGTATCCCATAACAATGCACCTTCGCCTTTGGTAAACGTCACTGGCAAACGTGCGTAATTTGACATTAAAGTTGCCATGATCTATCCATTACTAAAAATCCAATCTATTCACACCGTCGTCAACTAAGAAATAAAGCATTACATTTAGTAAATCTCTTAATGTACGTTTGGTTGGGTTGTGACATCTCTACACACCATAAGCCCAAAATGAAAAAGCAGCCACGAAGGACTGCCTTAAAATAAATTTTGATTCTATCGCTTATATTTTAAAAATGCAAGAACATAATTTTTACAGCAGAATTTCTATTTTAAAAATACACTTTCTCTTTAAAAATAATAAGATACGCGATAAAAAAACAAATCTTATATTTATATATCATTAAAAAATAAAGTAAAAATTTATAAAATTTCCTCGTCCCGACGATCTCCGTTGGGATGCAGCAAGGACGCTCTGCGTCCTGATTTATTGTGAGTTGCAAATAGTGAATGTCGTGTATTTTAAGGTTTTATTTCGTGATTTCTGTTTTCAAACTTTTTTGCTTGGGGGACGCAGAGCGTCCATACTGCATTCCAACGGAGACCGTTTGGACGAGGAAATATTAAAAAAACAATCGGTTATAAAAAATATCAGCAACATTATTTTATTGCAACAGGTTATTACTAAATTTGCGTATAACAGATTAGGAAAGCGTCAAGCTCTCTACTTTTTCAAACAACTTAAATTGCGGAGATAGTTATGAAAACTATTGCAACCTTATCTACTTTAACATTAGGTCTTGTCATTACTGGTTATGCTGTTGGGATGCCATTTGCCGGTAGTTGTGATTCAGACGTTCGTAAACAAATTTTATTAGCAAAATACGACACTGTTGAGCCGATTGGATCAATTACGCTAGACGAAGTGCAGGCTGTGCGTTTGGCAAAATTCCAAGCGATGGATGCCGATGGAAATGGTAGCCTTACTGAGCAAGAACGGACAGATTATCGTAATGCGCAACGTGCAGCACATTTTGCGACATCGGACACAGACGGTGATGGACAAGTCAGTTTGGCAGAATTTTTACAAGCAACACCACCTAATTGGCCAGAAGGCGTAGCATTCCCAATTGCCGACACAAGTAAAAAACAGTTTATGTTTAATAGATTAGATAGCGATAGTAATGGCTATATCAGTTCGGCTGAATCACAAGTTTTAGCATCGCATCGTAAACATACTTATCGTTTTGACTACGATGGTAATGGCGAAATTTCTCAAGATGAATTTGTTAAAAATGTCCGTTTATTCAGTTTTATGGACACTAACGAAGACGGTATCATTACTGAGGCTGAAATGGATGCAGCACCTTGTCATGGACAACGCGGTGCTCATGGACAACGTGGTGCTCATGGACAACACGGTAGTCGTGGTCAACAGAATAGTTATGAACGCTTTTAATTAACATTGATTTATCGTAGTATTTTAATTAAATTTAATTTACTATAACAGGAGACCCATGTGGAATCACGCACAGATGATATGTTGATGAAAGATATTCAATCAGGAAATCAACAAGCCTTTCAGTACTTGGTTAATCAAAATCTTGCGAGTCTACACGGGTTTGCGCAACGCATGTTAGGTAATCGTAGTGATGCCGAAGATGTTGTACAGGAAGTATTTTTACGCGCATGGAACAAGGCGCATACTTGGAAAGCAGATAAAGCTAAATTATCCACTTGGTTACACCGTATCGCGCACAATTTATGTGTAGATTTACAGCGTAGAACAAAAATCCAAACTGTTACCCTAGAACAGGACATTGAGCAAGATACAGAACATACAACCGACAGTCTACGACGAGAAGAAACAGCAAAAATTGTAGAACAAGCATTACAACAATTACCAGACAGACAGCGTAGTGCAATTGTACTTTGTTATTATCAGGGCATGAGTAACCATGATGCAGCGCAAGTGCTAAATATTAGCATTACAGCATTGGAATCCTTATTAGCGCGAGGTCGTCGCAGCTTAAAAACACTATTATTAGAGCAAGGCTTATCATGAACATTCAACGCTTTAACCAAATTATTGATGCTTACGGTGGCAATTCAAACCATTGGCCTGAGTCTGAACGCCAAACTGCCTTAGCTTTTCTTGCTACCTCAACTAGAGCGCAACAATTAGTGCAAGAAGCCAACATTTTAGATAATTTGTTGGATATGGCGACAGTGAATACACCAAGCCCACAACTTCAGCAACATATTTTAAATGCAGTCCTGTCTAAATCGGATGATATAGAACCGATTTGAAATCTAGGTTAAGTAGCCAATCTTTTGATAAGAAGCC
>CAYMCP010000098.1:0-10019 GCA_964388965.1 uncultured Thiotrichaceae bacterium
CGTCGTTTGCGGGCAATACTATTGCGCCGTAACAAGCGTAAAGGTTTGGGTATAACTGAAAACTCTGAAAAAGTTTGTAAGTCATTGATTTTAGGTGGAGCGTATTTGCATAAGTGATTGATTTTATTATAGGCAAAAAAAGTTTTTCGGAGTTCTCAGGTATAAGTATACAGGCACATAAGCGATGGCGAAATGCCTACTTTGCAAAGATGGGGCTTTTCACTATGTATGAAGTCCGATTGAGTTTATGCCAATCCCGATGAGGAAACGAACGACTGGAGAGCCGTGTGCGGGAGAACCGCACGCACGGTTCGGAGGGAGGGGAATGCCGTAAGGCTTTTCTCTACCCCTATAGATAAAATACACGTATCCAGCATTATCATGACATCGCATCCCATTCAACATCTATTGGCGAAATCACATCACCAACAAAGCTATCTTTTCTCATATCTGCTAAAAATTGCTTTGCTTGCTCCTGTTTTGATAACGTTTGCTGGTTATCCAACTCCTTATCACATTCCTCAACTGGCGTATTCATCCCCTCAATAATAGATTCTTTCATATTGGGAATAGATGACAAATATTGTGTTTCTTCAAATCCACTTTTATTATTTTCCCGCTTAGCATACTTAAACAAAATAAAATCCACATAATCCTCTATTTCAGTCAACAATTCAGGTGGTAACTGATTAATTTTGTCATGTATAGATAATGTACTCATTTTTATTTCCCTTTTGAAACATTATGATACATTATATCTAACCCAATTCAAAAACACCATAAATCCCTCCTTTTATAAACCATAAACAAAATCTATAGACTATTAGAATTATTCAAATTGTGTTTTGTGCTTAACCCTTGTTAAATGTGACAAAGCAGTGACATTTTTTATGTTTTATACACTATTATTAACTTATGTTAAATAATAAAACTTTTTCTTATCTTTTTACTCAACAACAAGAGGTTGCATCCTATGGCAAAAAGCAATCAAGCCACAAAACCTCTACCGAAATTTGAAGATCACAGCAATCAAGAAATCAAGTACACCACCTGCTATATGTGTGCTTGTCGTTGTGGCATCAAAGTGACGATAGAGGATAATAAAGTTCGTTTCATTCAAGGCAATCGTGAACACCCCATTAATCAAGGTGTTTTGTGTGCTAAGGGTAATGCGGGCATTATGAAACAACAATCACCCGCTAAATTGCGTAAACCTTTATTAAGAAAGCAAAATTCAGAACGCGGTAAAGGTGAGTTTGAAGAAATCTCTTGGGATAAAGCCTTAGACATTTTAACTGAACGTTTACAAAAAATTCGTGAAACCGATCCTAAAAAACTCGCCTATTTTACTGGTCGTGACCAAATGCAAGCCCTGACTGGTTTATGGTCAAGCCAATTCGGTACGATTAACTGGGCGGCTCATGGTGGCTTCTGTTCCGTGAACATGGCAGCAGGCGGCTTATACACTATGGGTCATGCGTTCTGGGAATTCGGCGACCCCGATTGGGATAGAACTAAATATTTCATGATGTGGGGCGTGGCTGAAGACCACTCATCTAATCCCATTAAAATCGGTATCGAAAAATTAAAACGTAATGGTGGTAAATTCGTCGCAGTCAATCCCGTGCGTACAGGTTATCAAGCAGTCGCTGATGAATGGGTTGGAATTCGACCCGGTACCGATACAATGCTTGCTTTGTCCATGATTCATGTTTTATTGCAAAATGAACAATTTGACTGGGAATTTTTAATCCGTTACACCAACGCGCCGTATTTAGTCGTTAATACTCCAAATCAAAAAGGTGACGGTTTAATTTTACGCAATGCAGATGGTCAACCTTTAGCGTGGGATTTGGAAAAAGAAGACTTTGTTGATGCAACCCAAACAGACATTAAACCAGCATTATTCTGGGAAGGTAAAACGGCTGATGGTACACCTGTTCGCACTTCAATGAGTATTTTGGCAGAAAAATATTTAGATAATGAATATTCGCCTGAAAATGCTGAAAAAGTTTGCGGTGTACCTGCTGAACAAATCGAGCGTTTAGCCTTAGAAATGGCACATGTTGCATTCAAAGAAAGCATTACGGTTGATGTTGAATGGACAGATTGGGCAGGTCGTAAACATGATAAATTTATTGGTCGCCCGGTTTCCATGCACGCCATGCGCGGAATTTCTGCACATTCTAACGGTTTCCAAGCTTGTCGTGCGTTACACATTTTACAAATTTTACTTGGTACAGTAGATGTGCCGGGTGGTCATTTAGCCAAACCACCTTATCCTAAACACATCCCACCGGGCATCAAACCAGCACAAAATTGTGAGCCTAATAAACCACTTAGTTCACCACCTTTAGGTTTCCCAACTTGTCCAGAAGATTTAGTTATCAACGAAGACGGCAGTCCAAAACGGATTGACAAGGCTTATTCTTGGGATGCACCGATGTCTAGTCATGGCTTGATGCACATGGTGATTACCAATGCGTGGAAAGGCGACCCGTACCCTGTTGATACTTTAATGATGTTTATGGCTAATATGTCGTGGAACTCGACTATGAATACATCGCAAATCATGAAGATGTTGGAAGATAAAAACGCGGATGGCGAATATAAAATTCCATTTTTGGTGATTGCGGATGCGTTCCATTCTGAAATTGTCAACTATGCAGATTTGGTGTTGCCAGATACGACTTATTTAGAGCGTTTCGATACCGTTTCGATGCTTGACCGTCCGATTTCTGAACCTCATGCAGCTTGTGATTCGATTCGTCATGCGGTACTGATTCCAGATCGTGACGTGCGTTCATGGCAGGAAGTGCAAGTTGAATTAGCCAGCCGTTTGAAATTCCCCGCGTTTACGAATGAAGACGGTACACGTAAATTTAAAGATTATAAGGATTTCATCGTAAATTACGAAAAAGCACCGGGAATTGGATTTTTAGCAGGTTGGCGCGGTAAAGATGGCAAGAGTCATTTACGCGGTGAGCCAAATCCAAATCAATGGGAAGCGTATATTGAAAATGGTGCGTTTTTCAAATTTGAATTGCCAGAAAACATGCACTTTTATCGTTTTGCTAATAAAGATTATTTGGAAATGGCGAAAGAAGTCGGTTGGAATGGTTCAACTGACCAAATTGTGATGGAATTGTATTCTGAAACTTTGCAACGTTTCCGTTTAGCAGGTCAGGGCTTGTACGATGGACCTATGCCAACTAGGGAAGAACACAAAGAACGTTTAAAAACGTATTTCGATCCATTGCCATTCCATTACACACCATTAGAAGAACAACGTATTGATTCTAATGAATATCCATTCCACGCGGTCAATCAACGCCCAATGTATATGTATCATTCTTGGGATTCACAAAATGCGTGGTTACGTCAAATCACTGCGCAAAATTATTTATTCATGAATCGCCAAAAAGCTGAAGAAATGGGCATTGAAGATATGTCATGGGTTTGGGTTGAATCGCACAATGGCAAAATTCGCGTACAAGTGAAATTGATGGAAGGCGTTGAACCTAATACGGTTTGGACGTGGAATGCGATTGGTAAGCAATCTGGTGCGTGGGGTTTGAAACCTGATGCGGATGAATCGCAAAAAGGCTTTTTAATGAATCATTTGATTTCTGAATTGTTACCACCGAAAAATGGCGAAATAGAAATCACTAATTCAGACCCGATTACTGGTCAAGCAGCTTGGTATGATTTGAAAGTGAAAATTTATCCAGCGCATGAAGGTGAAGAAGGTAGTGCGCCACAATTTGAGACGATTAAACCAATTCCAAATGCGACTAAACCAGACCATGTTCAAACACACAAAGGGCAAGATGTGGGTCGTTATCAGGCTCATGAGGCGGTAAATTTAAAACGTCCTTTAGGTGATATTTTGACACGGGGTAAGAAGTAACGTTCAGGAGTGCGGAATTTATTCTGCACAAGCAAAACAAGTTTTGCACTCCTATGTAAAGAATTGGAGGGAATTCAAAACCAAGCTAAACTTATAGGTTGAGTGGACACAAAATAGGATTTTTAACATGAGTGCTGTACTTGAAGAAAAAAATGTTAATGAAGATGTAAAAACTCAGCCGACTTTATCGCAGCGTGTGGGATATGTATTAGTGCAATTAGGTGATGAATTAGAAACGCAAGTTTTGCAATATGGTAGAAATTTCTCTCATGCCATGCAGTTAATGGTAGAGAGAGTATTGGCAAAAGTGGATACGCAAATGATTGAACAATTAGCACAACAGGAAAGTAAAACTATCAAAGCGGTTAAAATTGATATTGCCTTAGCAATTCAAATGCTTGCATGGATGTATTTTGGCAAACAAATGGATGAGCCGAATTGGTATATTGATGTTGATAAGCCTGTTGATACTGATTTGAGAAAAATTCCATATATTGATTTTGGTATGGATGGTTTGGAATATCAGGAAATGGTGCGTAGAGAGTGGTGGTAAATATGCAGTATGTGTTAGACACTAATATTTGGATTTACTTGTTTAAAAATGATGAGGAAATCCAGTTATTAAAACAGCATATTGCACAAGGTTTAGTAAAGCCAGTATTAACACCCGTTACTTACGCAGAAGTTTTAGGTTATCCGAATCATACGTTATTGGAAAAACAAGCTATCAGTCATTATTTTAATAAGGCAAAAATGCTGACAATTGAAATGAAACATTGGGAGCAAATTATCTAGTGGCGTAGACAGGGAATTAAAACCAAGTTACCTGATTTGCTGATTGCAGCTTGTGCCAAAATTGCTGATATTCCATTATTAACACGCAACGAGAAAGATTTTATAAGTTTAGATATACGTTTTGAAAATCCTTGGAACACGGTTTAATTGGAGGGCATTCAAAACCAAGCTAAACTTATAGGTTGAGTGGACAACGAATAGGATTTTTAACATGAGTGCAGTATTTGAAGAAAAAACCGTTAATGAAACTCAACCGACTTTATCGCAGCGTGTGGGATATGTGTTAGTGCAAATGGGTGATGAATTAGAACCTTTAGTATTAGACTATAAATCACGTTATTCTCATGTAATGGATAAAATGGCGGCTCGATTAATTGCAGAAATGGATAAACAAATCATTGAGCAATTAGCAGCTAAAAACAGCAAAAATAAGCAAGTTGTCCAGCAAGATATAGCTTTAGCAATACAAGTATTAGGTTGGCTGCATTTTCCTGATTTAGTGAAAAAACCACAGTTTGATGTTAAAGCTGAGGAAAAAACTAAAACGCCGTTAAAAATTCCTAAAATTGATTTTGGAATGGATGGTTTAGAATATCAGGAAATGGTACGCAGGGAGTGGTGGTAGTGCGATATGTGCTAGATACTAATATTTGGATTTATGTATTTGATGAACGCACGGAAGTTGCGGCATTAACCAAACAAATCCAATCTGGCATCATCACACCTGTTTTGACACCAATTACACTTGTTGAAGCATTAGGATTTTCTCGCATCTCGCCTAAGCTAGACATAGAAATGCGTGAATTCTTTGACGAGTTAGAAATGCTAGAGCTAGAACGTGACCATTTAGAACAAGTGATTGCATGGCGGCGACAAGGCATTAAAACCAAGTTACCTGACTTGCTAGTTGCAGCTTGTGGCAAAATTGCTGATATTCCATTATTAACACGCAACGAGAAAGATTTTATAAGTTTAGACATACGTTTTGAAAACCCTTGGAAAACAATTTAGTTGAGGGAATTCAAAACAAAGTTAAACTTATAGGTTGAGTGGACACAAAATAGGATTTTTAACATGAGTGCTGTACTTGAACAAAAAAATGTTAATGAAACTCAACCGTCTTTATCGCAGCGTATGGGATATGTGTTAGTACAAATGGGTGATGATTTAGAAGCCCGTATATTTGATTATAGAAAGCAACATCTTGATAACATGGATAATGTCGGTAGCGATTTAATCGCGGATATAGATAAACGAGATATTACGCGACTCGCTTTACTGACTGGTAACGATGTAGAAACTGTTAAACAAGATATTGATTTTACGATCAGAATGCTGGCTTGGATGCACTTTTCTGGTTGGGTTAAAAAGCCTGATTGGGAAAAAAGAAATCATGATGATTTCATAGAGGCATTCAAGCAACTTATTGATAATGCTAAGAAAACAGGTATAGATGGATTGGAATTTGAACGTAAAATGCGTGAAGAGGTTTGGTAATGCAGGCTTGTATTTTAGATACAAATATCTGGATTTATTTAGTCGAACAATGTCCAGAATTGACTGAATTGCGCACCAAAATCATAGACCGAGACATTATACCTGTGCTAACACCAGTGACTTATGTAGAAACATTGGGTTATGCACAAATTACATCACAACAAGAACAGTATTTTCGTAATGCTTTTGCAAAATCAAAAATGTTGTATTTGGAGCAAGCTCATTTAGAACAAGTAATTACATGGCGGCAGCAAGGTGTTAAAACTAAGTTGCCAGACTTATTTGTTGCAGCTTGTGCCAAAATTGCTGATATTCCATTATTAACACGTAACGAGAAAGATTTTATAAGTTTAGACATACGTTTTGAAAATCCTTGGAACACGGTTTAATTGGAGGGCATTCAAAACCAAGCTAGACTTATAGGTTGAGTGGACAACGAATAGGATTTTTAACATGAGTGCTGTACTTGAACAAAAAAATGTTAATGAAGAAACTCAACCGTCTTTAGCGCAGCGTGTGGGATATGTGTTAGTGCAATTGGGTGATGAATTAGAACCTTTAGTATTGGATTACAAAGCAAAATCACGTCATCCCCATGAAATGGACGAAATGGGCATTAAGCTGGTTGCAGATATGGATGAGCAAACCATTATGCAATTAGCAGCTCAAACTGGCAAAGATGAGCAAACTGTTAAACAAGATATTGGCATCGCAATACAAGTAATAGGTTGGTTGCATTTTCCTGAATCGGTGAGAAAACCAGAGCCGAAATTACCGGGAATGAAACCAGAAACGATTGAGGCTTTTAAAAAGCTGATTGGTTGTATGAATACAGGTATAGATGGATTGGAATATCAACGTAAGATACGTGAAGAGGCTTGGTAATGCAGCGTTATGTTTTTGATACAAATATCTGGATTTATTTAGCGGAAAATCATCCAGAATTAGCTGAATTACAATATCGAGTCATAAACCAAGAAATTGAACCCGTATTAACACCGATTACTTATATTGAGACTTTAGGTTATGCCAAAATTACACCTCAACAAGAACAATTTTTTATTGATTATTTTGAAGATTTAGAAATATTGTTTTTGCAACAGGTGCATTTAAATTTGGCAGTTGCATGGCGGCGACAAGGCGTTAAAACCAAGTTACCGGATTTGTTAGTTGCAGCTTGTGCCAAAATTGCCGATTGTCCATTATTAACACGCAACGAAAAAGATTTTATAAGTTTAGATATACGTTTTGAAAACCCTTGGAAAATTTAAAATTTTTGGTGAAAAGCCATTTCTGAGGTTAACACAAATGAAATTAGGTTTAGTCATAGATTTAGACGTTTGCGTTGGGTGTCATGCCTGCGCCGTCGCTTGTAAACAATGGAATACATCGGGTACAACAGGTGCATTATCCGATTATGAACCCTACGGTAAAGAGCCTAGTGGGGTATGGTTTAATCGAGTACGCAACTATGAAGTAGGCGATTATCCAAATAATAAAACTATCAACTTTCCTATGTCATGTATGCACTGTGATGATGCGGCATGTGTGACGGTTTGCCCAACGGGTGCGTCATACAAACGAGTTGAAGATGGCATTGTATTAGTTGACCAAGACAAATGTATGGGTTGTAACTACTGCTCATGGGCATGTCCTTATGGTGCGCGTGAATTGGATAAGGTCACAGGTACAATGAAAAAATGTACATTATGTATTGACCGCATTTATGACCAAGAACTTGCAGCAGAAGACCGTCAACCGTCTTGCGTCATTACTTGTCCAGCACATGCGCGTCACTTTGGTGATTTGGAAGACCCGAATTCTAATGTTAGTCAATTAGTACGGGAGCGTGGAGGTCGTGCCTTAATGCCAGAATTAGGTTACAACCCGACTAATAAATATTTACCGCCGCGTGTGGCACGTCCGATTCCGACTCATGATGTCAAAATGAATTTGGTATCAAAAGTTAAAAATTGGGTCAACAAAGCGATTAGCAAATAAGGAGTGTCATTATGCACGCAGCATTTTCAGTTATCTTTTTTACCGTCACATCGGGTTTAGGCTACGGCTTAATGACTTTATTAGTTATTGCTTATTTAACCGGCTTTGGTGCTATTAGCGAGCAAAATGCCTTAATTGCAGGCGTTGCTGCTTTAGTCTTTGTCACTTTAGGCTTGTTATCTTCAACTTTCCATTTAGCCAATCCAAAAAATGCGATTCGTGCTTTTAGCCGTTTTCGTACTTCGTGGTTGTCACGTGAAGGGGTATTTGCCGTATTGTTTTATCCATTTGCATTAATGTTTTTATTCTGCATTTGGAAAGTCAGTTCTGGGGAACAAGAAATAATGGGTATGGGTGGTGTAATTGCGGGTGTGATTGCAGCAGTATTAGCCATGATTACAGTATTTTCAACTGGGATGATTTACGCTTGTTTGAAAACTATTCGCCAATGGAATACAGCATTAACACCAGCTAATTACATGACTTTAGGTTTAATGTTAGGCGCGTTATTTTTGACAGCAGTACATAAAACTCCTGAAACATTAACTTTAGCAATGGCATTAATTGCATTTGCAGGCGTGATGAAATTAATGTATTACGCTTGGATTGGTGAGCCAACAGGTCCTAGTATTAATAGTGCAACTGGTTTTACCAATGATAAAGTACGGATTTTAGAAGCAGGGCATACTGCGGATACGTTTTTAAATCATGAGTTTGGTCATACAATCATGCCTTCTAAATCATTCATGTTACGCAGTGTAGTATTTATTTTAGGCTTTATTGTGCCATTTGTGTTAGTCATGATGGGTGAAAAAAACGTGATGTTGATTTATATCGCTATGATTAGCGCGTATGTAGGTATTTTAGTTGAACGTTGGTTGTTTTTTACTGAAGCACGTCATGTTGTGAATTTGTACTACGGTGCGCAACGCACTTAATTTTTAATTAAAGAGGCAGACAGGGAAGTTTGTCTCTAAAATTCAAATAATCTGCTGTCATTTTCAAGATTATATCTCTATTAATCTCAAATATTTGCCTCAAATTTAAAACTTATATAATCTAACCCTATTAATTTGTATCTAATTTAATTGTATAAATTTATTTTTATGCTAAACTTTTAATGCTATTTTTAAGTTGGGAGTTTGGTATGTTTAAGAAATGGCTGTACTTACTATTGATTACACTGGGTTTGTGTAGTCTAGGTATCAAAGCGTATGCAGATGCGCGATATGGCGGGATTAGTACCCGTTGTTTGGTGAAAACTAATGCAGAAGATTATATGTATGCAGATTTTCAAATTAGCGGCGGTGCTAAAACTGTGACTTTAGGTGCTTATACCATCAGTCAAATTGCAGGTAATAACTTTTTACCACGTCTTGAAGTTAAAACTTTTCCTGATGCAACGCTCATTTATTCAGACAATAATCCTAGTGCAAAACCTTCTATTTCAACCACTTTAACTTTAACAGAAGGTTGGTATACGGTCACAATCAGTCCTGTTGCTCAAGACGGCATTGGCATTGTGTATGTGAATGAGGTTGATGATACAGGGGCTATTTTAGCTTCGATTAGTACCCGTTGTTACGTTGGTACTGCGGCACAAGATGCGATGATTGCAGGTGTTGAGGTTAAGGGTGGTGAGCAGTGTACTGATGTGCAAGGGCTTGGTATTCCAGAGATTCCGGGCAATAATTTTAAACCCGCTTTAAAGTTGCAAACGTTTCCTGACGGTATTTATTTCCCTACAGTAGAGGATATTTATATAGAACCTAACCATGAGCGTAAAAATAAAGTCCAGCAAAATAAAAAGCTTGCT
>CAYMCP010000099.1:0-9647 GCA_964388965.1 uncultured Thiotrichaceae bacterium
TATAAGGACGGTAGAGGTGGCAATATTAATATTGCAGCAGATATTATTTTGGAATCTTCTGAAAGTTTAATTAACGCATCTTCAAAAAAAGGTATTGATGGTAAAGAATATATTGATGAGAAAAAACCACAGTTTAAACAGCAATGGTTATCAAAGTTGAATATTATCGACCCGCCGCAACCTACTAAATTTCGAGCTTGTGAGAAACAAGACACTAATACTTTATTGATCCTTGAGGATGAGCCATTAAATTCGCACCCTTTTACTGCAAATAGCTTTGTGGAAATTTTTGAGGCATTGGAGATGGATAAAAATAATGATGAAAAACAATTAGTTAAATTATCTACTCCTCAATTTAGTACAGCAAATAGTTTGTATAAACAAAGGGGGGTTTTTGTTATTAATGAAATTAAATTGCTAACAGAACTCGAAAAAGATTTTTTTATAAATAGGGCACTTTATAAAGATGTTGATTGTAGTTTATCAAAAAATTATAAAACAGATGATTTGTATAAAAAAATATACTGTATTATTAAGCGAATAGAGTTGCCAAGAAGATTTGAATTTTATGATTTATTGCATATTCAAGATCAAATTCAAACGATTTTTAATGATTATTATAATGAAGTGATTGATGGATATGAGCAAGGTCAAATTTATAGTGCCCACAATACGGTGGCTATACCAAATCAGTCTATTGATGATGGTGTTGTTAATATCCAAATTGCGGCAGAACGGCTTGCAGATATTCGATTTATTAATGGTCAAATATCTTTCGATACAGGTTTTATTAAATCACATTTGAATACAGAACGCATCTTTAGAACACAAAAATTACATTATAATTTGCAAAAAATGTTGCAGAAAGGCACGATTAAGCAATTTACTGCACGTTTGCAAACAGGTAAGCAGGCTTTTGAGAAAATTCTTTATATTTATTTAAAACCGGAAATTTTCAATCTAATACAGAAAAGTAATAAAATTGAATATCATAATCAACTCGGTCGCAACGATCATGGTTATCAAGTTATTTCTAAAAATGTGCGGCAATGGTATCAAAATTTACCAATTAATCATTTAAATACGACGCTAGAAGGTTTTACTGCCACTGAAAAGCGTGAACAGACTGGTGGTTTGGCAGTTGATATACATAACTATTTACAAAAAATCATTTTAAAACATCCGGTTTATCAGAAATATAATTCAGAAATTACGCAAGGTCGTACAAAAGAGGAGTTATGGCTCAATGTACAGCTTAAAAATCAGTTTTTAGAGACTAATATTGGGCAAAAGGCGTTTAATTTAATTTCAGATATGTTGCAAGGCAAAAAATCAACGTTAAGTTATTATTTTGGGCAACAGTGGTTAAAAATGGATGAAAATGGTTATTTTGAACAAATTAGTACAGATTTTGAAACAGGTATAGATAGTGAAAAAAATATTTTTAATTATCAGCATTACAAGATGTGGAATACTCATGTTAATTGGAAAATAAATATACAATTTGCTAACCAGCACAGCGATATTTTAGATTATTTTTATTTTATTAATACTCACTATCCAAATGTGCAATTTGCAAATCGAAATGGTTTTTCAAGTTATTTTAATTTAAAATTACCAATTAAATATTTTGTAGTTCGACTATTTTTCGATGTTGGTTTGATATGGGGCGACGATTCAGCATTATTTGATTTGTTGCTTGCCGAAAGAAAGCGGCAATTGTACGAGAGTGCTATGGCATATTATAAAAATAATTCGTCAGAAATGTATGCAGATATATTGAAACAACCTTTATGGAATCAAAAAGTTAAACAGTTAATTCAATCTATATTGCAACAAAAATTAGCTGAATGCCATGAAATTTTTACAAAGCTTGATTTTAGACAACTTATTGAGAACGAGAAATTAAATCAGCTTGATATGTATAGAAAAAAAGATATTGTCAAACAATGTGATTTGCAATTTTTATTGAGTGCTGGTATGCGTATTCATTGACATTTTACGCCATTGTTTGTTATTTTAGGAATGTTCTTAATTTATATAAATTACTATTTTTTCATAATTAAAAATATTATTTATTAATCATCTATGCCCAATAAAACATGAGATGACTTAATTAATGCGCAAATAGCTTTGCCTGTCACTAATTCCAACTGATGCACGCTATCGCGGGTAATTACCGCCGCAACGGTATTGCCGCCGTCAAGCTCTACGACCACCTCAACATTAACTGGGTCATCTGTAATGCGAGTCACTTGACCACATAGACAATTACGCGCACTCGTTTTACCTTGCATATCAACACTAGCCAATAAAACCCAACTGGCTTTAATGAGTGCTAAAGCAGGACTACCTTCTTTTAATTGCATCCGCTCCAAGCTATCAAGCGTAATGTTTGAAATGATGCGTACATCACCTTGTAGTTTTAATGTTACCTCAACGTTTACCGTCCCTTGAGTAATTTTTTCAATTGTGCCATGAAATATATTGCGTGCACTCGTTTTCATCGTTAATCTTCTTATCATCGGTAAAATATCGGCATCAACCTGTTTTAATGATGAAACCCATTTGGCTTGTAGTGCAGATAAGTGTTCATACGTGTATACAATTTGTAATCCGGTTTCAGTTAAATTTGAACCACCACCGCCTTTGCCACCATGTTGACGAGTAACTAGAGGTGTACCTGCCAAATTATTCATGATTTCAACCGCATCCCAAGCAGCTTTGTAAGTCATGCCAATTTGCTTGGCTGCTTGCGCAACACTGCCAGTCATGCCGATTGCTTGCAGTAGACGTAGACGGCGTGGGCTAATTTCACCTTCACCTAGATGGACATGCCAAGGCGCAAAAAATTCTGGGATAGACATATTGCATTAATTAAATGGTACAGACCGACGAAATATACCTAAGTACATATTTCTTGTCAAACTCCAGAGTATTATCTTACAATTACGAATAAGTACTTAAATAAGCTTGATAGCCTTGTTGTTCTAAACGTTGAGCTTTTGCTAGTGTGGTATCTTCTAAATTTTGTCTATACTGCTTCACAGCTTGTCGGAGTGACGGATAGTGTACACTGACAATTTGTGCTGCTAATAAACCTGCATTGTTAGCATTATTTATTGCAACACTGGCAACGGGCACACCTGGCGGCATTTGCACAATAGACAATAATGAATCCAACCCATTAAGACTAGAGGTTTTAATCGGTACACCAATCACGGGTAATGGTGTAATTGCGGCAATCATACCGGGAAGATGGGCTGCACCACCTGCGCCAGCAATAACAACTTCTAAACCACGATGTTCTACCTGCTGGGCATAATCAAATAAACGTTGTGGTGTACGATGCGCAGAAATAATCGTTAATTCATAACGTACCTGTAATTCATCTAAAATTTTTGCAGCTTCTTGCATAACGGGTAAATCGGAATCGCTACCCATAACAATACCAACAATTGCTTTATCTAACATGACTTTTGTCCCTTAATTTTCAACAGATTTTTAGCTTTATACAATTTAGCAATTACTTGATCTAAATCATCATCAATTACCGTGATATGTCCCATTTTTCTAAATGGTTTAGTAACTTCTTTGCCATAGAGATGAAAATACAACCCCTGAATAGCTAAAGCCTCTGATAAGCCTTCAATAATGGGTGTCCCTTGATAATGCGGCTCACCTAATAGGTTTAGCATCGCAACAGGCTTGAGTAATTGAGTCGAACCTAATGGTAAATTTGTGATAATACGCACGAGCTGCTCAAATTGACAAGTCATACAACCTTCAATCGTATAATGTCCAGAATTGTGTGGACGGGGCGCAATTTCATTGACAAGCACTTTACCTTTTTTAGTTAAAAACATTTCTACACCGAATATACCAACACCGTCTAATGATTCAACTGCATGAGCAGCGACTTTTAATGTTTGTTGAGTAATTTCTTCCGTTATGCGGGCAGGCGCGGTGACGATGTCACAAATATTGGTACGATCATCAAAAATCATTTCTACAACGGGATAACACGCTACATTACCATGTATATCCCGCGCAACCATTACGGCTAATTCTTTTTCAAAATCAATATATTGCTCAACAATCGAAGCAGTTTGTAATACCAATTCCTGATCATCAACACTTCTCAGTATCACAACACCTTTACCATCATAACCACCTTTACGTGCTTTCTGCACTAACGGAAATGTTGCTTGTTGCAAATAAGCGGCATCCAACTTGTCTACAGCTTGGTAAGGCACGATAGGCACGCCATGTTGTTCAAGTACTTGTTTTTGTTTTAATTTATCTTGGATAATTTCTAATAGGTAAGGCGATGGATAAATGGTATGACCTTGTTCATACAAAGATTTTAAAGTTTCAGTATCTATGTGCTCAACATCAAAAGTAACAACATCACTCAAATGTGCCAGTGCTGCCAATTTATTTGCATCATACAAGTCGCCCACAATTTGCGCATCTGCAATATGTTCTGCAGGACAACGTGATTGCGGATCAAGCACTGTGACGTAAAAGCCCATCCGTTTTGCCATTTGGGCTGTCATTTTACCGAGTTGCCCACCGCCAATAATACCAATACGTGAGACAGGATAGGAGTGTGTTGCTTTTGCCATAGCTTATCTGCGTAAAAACTTGTAATTATAATTATAGATAGATAATTTAGACAAGAAAAAAATTGTAAAAACAGCAATTCTCATTTTGAACTTTATGCAGGAATGGATGCCGAGAATTAAGTCCATCCAAAAAGAATTTTCCTCATCCGAACGAAGACCGCTGGGACTGAGAATTGCCGGTAGTGTGATCCACACTTTTGCACTGTGACTATTTTTTGTATAATTCCCTGCTTTTAGAAAGCTTCTAATTGCTTACCCTAAACTGAAAATTCTAATTCAGACAAAATCCCTAAATTCCTCACTTCAGTAGTATATAATAGCCATAATCAAGATATTTTTATGGAGAAAATTTGTGGAAGTGCCAGAGCAGACCAATAAGTGGTTGTCTCAATTAACAAAAGCAAACCTAAAAGAACGCCTAAATCGTAGCCTTGACCGTCAAGTGAAATTAGCGGTGACGGGTTTGAGCCGGAGTGGAAAAACGGTTTTTATTACCTCCCTAGTACATCAACTTTTGCATGGTTTAGAAGGTTCTCACTTACCTTTTTTTCATATTGTCAGCAGTGGGCGTTTACAGGGTACAAAGCTCATGCACCACCCAGATATGCACATTCCTGCATTCCGTTATGACCAAGCGATTGAGCAATTATGCCAAGAAAATCCAATTTGGCCAGAACCGACAAATGGATTAAGTCAAATTCGCATTGCAATTCGTTACAAAACTGATAATTTATTAATTCAGAAAATCAATCCAATTAGTACCTTATTCGTCGATATTGTAGATTACCCCGGCGAATGGCTATTAGATTTGCCTTTGCTAGAATTAAGCTATGAAGACTGGTCAATGCAAATTGCCCAAATGTGTCAACGTGAACCACGTTTAAGTCTGTCCAAAGATTGGCGTGAATTTATAGCTCAACAAGATGTATCAGGGCAAGTGACTGATGATATTTTGCGTAAAGCCTCTGAATTATATACAGAATTTTTACACCGTTGCAAAGATAGACAATATAATATGAGTTTGTTACAACCCGGACGTTTTACCATGCCCGGCGATTTAAAAGGTGCGCCACTATTAGAATTTTGCCCAGTATTAGAATTACCGAGCAGTACAACTCAGGCGGCGGAAAGTTTCTTTTTAATTATGAAAAAACGCTATGAGTCTTACAAAGAGCATGTGGTGAAAAAGTTTTATACTGAGCATTTCTCTAGTTTTGATCGCCAAATTGTATTAGTTGATATGTTACGGGCATTTAATATTGGTTACGCCAGTTTTAACGATATGCGTGAAGCATTAAACATGGTGTTACGTAGTTTTGAATATGGTAAATCTGGTTTTCTTAATAAATTATTTGGTTTGAAAATTGACCGCTTACTATTCGCTGCAACCAAAGCAGACCATGTGACACCTAACCAATTAGCAAATTTAGAACGTTTTTTACAACAAATGCTGACACAATCGTATAATAATGTCGTATTTGAAGGTGTTAAAACTGAAACTTTAGCTTTGTCCTCTGTCAAGTGTACCCAAGCCGCATATACACAATTTCAAGGGCAAAAAATATCTTGCATCAAAGGTGTACCATTAAACAATAATCAACCAATTGCATTGTTTCCAGGCGAGGTGCCTATAGATATTCCTTTACCTGAAGAATGGGTTGAAGATCGCTTTAATTTCGTTGAATTCAAACCCCCACGTTTGACCAATAGCAACGGTAATCGGATTCCACATATTCGTCTTGACCGTGCATTGGAGTTTTTACTAGGAGATAAATTCTAATGACAACAACAACTTGGACAAGACCACAATTTTTTGATCTACATACAGTAGAAAATGTTGAGGAAGAACAAAAAGTTGAACTAAATTACACCCAACCGATCATTATTCCCGCCGACGCAACCTTGAAAACGAATGCTTTATTAATGGCGCACGAGCCTGATGATTATGATGAATGGGATAGTATTGATGTCAATCATGCAGGTGGAGCCGCAGTTTTAAATACATCAAATCAGTTAAATAATACTGGTTTATGGATTTGGTTAAGTGCTTCTTTAGGTACGTTTTTATTGTTGGTATTAATCGTAGATACCGTTTTATTTTTAGATGCACAGTATGATAACAGCTTTATTTTAGGTACAATTTTCCTAGTTTTAATCACTGTCATCAGCGTAACTGTGCTCAGTTTAGCTTATTATTCCTACAAAAAGATTTTACAACTCAAAACTGTGACCAAATTGCAACAAGAAGGTGTACAACTATTTGATTCTAAAGAGTATGGTTTAGCAATGCCTTATATTAATCGCGTTGCCAGTTTATACTTAGAACGTCCTGATTTGAAAAATAATTTAAATAAATTTTACGCAACAGTCACAGATACACATCGTGATAAAGAAGTGTATGAATTATTTAATCAAAAAGTAATGGCGGATTTAGACAAACAAGCTTATCAAATTGTGGTGCAACGTTCCAAAGAAACGGCATTGCTTACCATGTTAAGCCAGATTGGTTTACTCGATGTCATTTTTACTTTATGGCGCAATACCGCGTTAATAAAAGATATTGCGACTTTATATAGTGGTCGTCCCGGTTTTATCGGATCGTTTGTACTATTCGGTACGGTGATACAAAATTTAATTTATGCGGATGTGAGTGAGGCAGCAGCCGACGGTATGGCAGAAATTTTAGGCGGTTCAGTATTATCGGTGATGTCTGCGCAAATGGCACAAGGCTTAGGTAGTGGCGTTATGACAGCGCGAGTAGGTTTGCAAGCAATGCAAGCTTGTCGCCCAATGCCATTTACCGAAGAAAATAAGCCACGTTTACGTTATGTGCGTAAGGAAATTATCAAATCTATGACTGATATTTTTGGTAAGAAACAACCTGTTGAAAATCATTAGATTTATCTACAACCTGCCAATCTTAATATCGACTAAGCTTGTGAAGACACATCGTGCTTAGTCGTATCGAGCTACTGACTCGTTCTACGCACTGCCTCAAGTTTAGACGGAACGCAATGCGTCGCTACGAGTTCAAATCGAATAGAAAAACAAAACTGATTAGAACAAATGCGTTTTACCAGCCATATATTTCTGCAATACATCAGGAATCGCAATGTTACCATTCTCATCCTGATAATTTTCCAATATCGCCACTAAAGTACGTCCAACAGCCAGACCAGAACCGTTTAAAGTATGAATTAATTCAGGTTTTTTCTGATCAGGGTCTCGCCACCGTGCTTTCATACGTCGAGCTTGGAATGCTTCAAAATTACTACAAGAGGAAATTTCTCGATAACACTGCTGACCGGGCAGCCATACCTCTAAATCATAAGTTTTCGCTGCAGAAAAACCAATATCACCACCACACAAAATCATAACCCGATAGGGTAAATTTAAGCGTTGTAAGACTGTTTCCGCATGATTGGTTAATTCTTCTAATGCAGTGTAGGACTGTTCTGGTTGTACCAATTGCACTAACTCTACTTTTTCAAACTGATGTTGACGAATCATCCCGCGTGTATCTTTGCCATAAGCTCCCGCCTCACTGCGAAAACATGGCGTATGTGCCACAAACTTTAATGGTAATGCTTTAGCATTAAAAATCACATCACGCGCAATATTTGTTACAGGCACTTCTGCGGTTGGAATTAAATAAAAATCTTGTTCTGCAATATAAAATAAATCTTGTTTAAATTTCGGTAATTGTCCTGTTCCCAACAAGCTATCACTATTAACTAAAAACGGCACATTAACTTCCGTGTAACCATGTTCATCTGCATGTAAATCTAACATAAATTGAGTTAATGCTCGATGCAAACGCGCCATACTACCACGCATTACGCTAAATCGAGAACCTGTTAATTTTACTGCGGTTTCAAAATCTAACAAATTACCCACCGCGCCCAAATCTACATGATCTTTTGCTGTAAATTCAAACTGTTTTGGCACACCCCAACGGCGAATTTCCACATTATCCTCTTCACCTTTGCCGACGGGTACAGATTGATGCGGCAAATTTGGAATACTCATCAGAATATCATCTAATTCAGTTTGAATTTGTTGTAATTGCTCTTCACTTGCACCAAGTTCATTGTTCAAATTAGCAACTTTTGCCATTAATTCTGTCACATCCTCACCCCGCTTTTTAGCATTGCCGATAGATTTGGATAATGTATTTCGTTCATTCTGCAAATTTTGTGTATTTACTTGGCACTGCTTACGTTGCTGCTCTAATGTTATTAATTTATCCCGATCCAATTCAAAGCCACGCACAGCCAAACGTTGAGCAACATCATCTAAATGATTACGAATAAGTTGAGGGTCAAGCATAACTACATCCCAATTAAAATAAATTCACGGATTATGAATGACGAATGACAGATTGTCACGATTTAGATAAAAATAGCGGCAATTTTCAATTTAAAACCATTTCATAAATATAGTTAATTTTATTAATTAAGTAAATTCAAAAGTATACGGTTTTTGCAATAAAAAACTTTTATACATAAACAAATAATTTTTATCTATTAAGCTAAAGGTTAATTTTTAATATTATTTATTTTCAATAAGTTGAAAAGACCATTTTTACATCATGGTTTTAAATTTATAATCGCTGATTTTGTGTACTCCAAATAGACTTGTCGCATTATTTTTCCCATGTTTTTTCTGCATCCGTTCTTGATAATCTAAAAACGAAGGACTTTGAGTGAAAAACACTGAAAATGCACTCAACACCGCATTCCTCATGCTATATTTTAGGTTGTTTGCTGTCCCTTTTTTACGACTATCTGGCAAATCACTGAATTGACTACTTATCTTTTCTATTAACACATTGAATGATAGAGGCTTGTTTTCTTGTCCAAATGGCATTGACATATTAATTTACTCAGTTTTTATAGTATCCACTATTATACTATGGTTTTAAATTGAAAATTGCTGTGGTTGTGCTTTTTTTGTATTTTAAGCAGCAATTCTCATTTTAGGGTTAAGCAGGAGGAGGATGGCGAGAGTTAAGTCCAT
>CAYMCP010000100.1:0-9462 GCA_964388965.1 uncultured Thiotrichaceae bacterium
TTCTTTCGGTATTGGAGGTACAAATGCGCATGTCATATTACAGGAAGCTCCCGATTTAGTTTCTTCATCGAGTTCAAGACCTTATAAGTTGTTTGTGTTATCCGCTCGAACTGAATCCGCACTACAAGCACAACATCAGCAACTTGCAAATTATTTAAAAACTCATCCAGATATTAATTTAAATGATGTCGCTTACACTCTACAAATTGGTAGGCAAGCGTTTGCGTATCGTAGTATTGTGGTATGTGATTCGGTGCAGGATGCAATAACTCAGTTAGCTCACCCTAAAATTCAACATCATTTTGAAACAGAAAGCCGACAAAATGTTGTTTTTATGTTTCCGGGGCAAGGTGCGCAGTACGTCAATATGGGACTAGATTTGTATCAAACTGAGTCGATATTCCGAGAAAATGTCAATTATTGTAGTCAATTTTTACAATCGCGTCTTGGTTTAGATTTACGTCACATTTTATATCCCTCACCAGAACAAGCAGAATATGCAACTACTCAATTAACACAAACCGCTATTACGCAACCTGCGTTGTTCGTGGTGGAATATGCTTTAAGCCAATTATGGATGTCGTGGGGCATTCAGCCGCAGGCTATGATAGGACACAGCATTGGCGAATATGTTGCGGCTTGTGTTGCGGGTGTATTTAATTTAGAAGATGCGTTATCAGTTGTTGCTGAACGTGGACGTTTAATGCAATCAGTTGCAGAAGGTAGCATGTTAGCAGTATCGTTATCAGAATCTGAGTTAGAACCACTATTGATTGATGAATCATTAGATGTTGCAGCAGTTAATTTGTTTAATCAAACAGTTGTATCAGGTACTGATGAGGCAATTCAGAGTTTCGCGCGACGGCTAAAAGCTCTGAATATTGAAACACAAATATTACATACATCTCATGCGTTTCATTCAGCCATGATGTCGGGCATTTTATCTGAGTTTACGCGGGTATTACGAAGCGTACCGCTTAATCCACCAAAAACTTTATTTATATCAAACTTGACAGGTGATTGGATTAGCAAAGATGAGGCAGTCGATCCTGAGTATTGGGCGCAACATTTACGACATCCGGTATATTTTGCAAAGGGATTAAGTCAACTATCTGATGATTTTGATAATATATCGTTAATTGAGGTTGGTCCTGGACACACTTTAATACAATTTGCCAAGCGTCATCCTATTCTACAAGCTGATTTTTATTTAACGTCGTTACGTCATGTTAAAGCGAATATTTTTGATAGTTTTTTAATGCAACAAACATTGGGAGAATTGTGGTTAACGAATGTATCAATCAATTGGGAACAGCTTTATGCCCATGAACAGCGTTTGCGAATTCCGTTGCCAACTTACCCATTTGAGCGCAAAAAATATTGGGTAAACATGCCTACGAATGTAAATAAAAATTTACAATTTGATTTGCATAAACACTTTGAGGATCAAGCGGCTGAGGCTCATCAGTCTGATATACATGAGCAACATACGTCATATACTGCTGAGCAGAAGAAATTAGTGAATATTTGGCGGCAAGTACTTGGTATAAATCAAATAGGTTTGGATGATGATTTTTTCGCGCTTGGTGGAGATTCTTTGATTGCAGTGCAATTAATTAATCGTATTAACGGTGAATTACAGCAAAAATTGTTACCACACACATTGCTAGATGCGCCAACCATTTTCCAATTATCACAGCACTTGAATGTCAAGGAGAAACAACAGCGACCATTTTGCTTAGTTGAAATTCAAAAAGGTAATCCAGATAAATTACCGTTATTTCTGGTACATCCGGTTGGCGGTCATGTTTATATTTATAGAGATTTAGCCAAAAGTTTGGGGACAGAACAACCTGTTTACGGCTTACAATCCATTGCATTAGATGGAAAAAGTACTGCACCAGAAACTATTGAACAAATGGCGGTTCATTATGTTCAAGCAATCCAAACTGTTCAGGCGAGGGGTCCTTATTTATTAGGGGGGGCATCATTTGGTGGCGTAGTCGCCTATGAAATGGCGCAGCAACTATGGCGAGCAGGCGAGAAAATCCAATTAATGACTATGTTTGATACGCCAGATTTGTCAACTTTACCAACAATCAAATTTTTTAAGTTAGATGATGATGTAAATGTATTATGTAATTTTTTAGAGCTAGAAGGTAGGTCAATTGAGTTACCTGAAAATTGGTATCAGTTACCTCAATCTAAGCAAATGAACTACATAATTGAAACAAGTCAGATAGATAACATACAAACCTCATTACAGATTTTTAAAAATAATGTACAAGCGATGCAAAATTATAAATTAAAGCCATATCAAGGAAAAATTACTTATTTCAAAGCAACAGAAAAAAAGAACTCAACAAGTTGTGATTTAGATCACCCTGAATATGGCTGGATTGATGTTGCATTAGACGGTATAGAAATTTATCCTATATCGGGTAATCATACTACTATGAATTACGCGCCGAATGTAGAAGTGATTATTAATAAGCTAGAGACACACTTCTAAATCAGAGTTTACAAATTCAAAAATCTTTGGAATACCCCAAATTAATTCTAAAGTTTTGTAATCCTGATTTAGATAAGATAATGTTCAACTAAAACTGGTAATTCAATTCTAAATAGTAATTTCGACCTGCTAAGGGTAAATCATAACTTATTTTGTAATTAGGTCCTAAGCTAGGCTCATAAGCTGCTTCGTCAAGGACGTTGTGAATTGAAGCTCTAAGTTTAGTGTTTTTATAAATATTGCCATACAAAGTTAAATCCATAGTAGCATAACCGTCCAAAGAAGGTCTTGTATCACCTAGAGCACGGCTTCTACTACCAACTTTGTTTAGCTGTGTACTTAAATGCCAATCCTGATAAAATCGCCAATCACCACGAACATAAAATTGTTGCTTTGGCGCGTTTGCCACATTCAAACTTGTGTCGTCAGTGGAATCCTGAAAAGCGTAATTACTGATAATACGCAGTCTGTTGCTTAATTTCCATTCAGCTTCTAATTCAAAACCTTTACCTTTTTGAGTGCCCGCATTTTGAGCAAAAGCCTCAGCACTTGAACCAATATAACGGATGGCATTGGTAATATCATAAGAAAATAAGTTGAAGCCAACATTAAAATCTTTAGTAACATTATAATTCAGAGCAAATTCATAGGTCTCAATTTTTTCAGGTTTTAAATCAGGATTTCCTAACGTAACGGGATTATTTTCAGCATATAGCTGAGTAAAAGCAGGAGCACGAAAAGCGCGACCATACAGAAGTTTGGCAATCCAATCTTTAGTGGGTTTCCAGATTAACGCAAGGCGTGGATTCACCGTATTGCCAAAATCAGAATAATGGTCATAACGTAAGCCTGTTGTAAGCTGCCATTTTTCAGAAATATCCCAAGTATCTTGAACAAAGACATATCGACTACTACGGCTATTTTCTGGCAAAAAGGCATAATGGGTATCAGTTAGATCAACAATGACATCCGTAGTAGTAAGGGGTTGGTTTGTTGTAGGGTCAATACCAAAATTTCGTGTCTCGGTGATTTCATACATATCAGCGTAATGATAACCCGTCCCCAAACGAACCGAATGATTATCAAATCCTTTGTAAGTTGCTGATAGATTAAAACGAGTATGTCTCTCTGAAACGCCTGGAGTTCCAATGTATCCAACATCATAAACTTCGCCACCAAAGGATACACCTGGCGGAAATAAAATTTGATTATTCTCGGGTTTATAATTCATATCCAAAAGAGCAAGTTGTGCATCAAAAACCCAATTTTCGACAGCATCATCATTGTGATAATTCAAATCAGCATTGACGCGCTCACTAGAATAACGTCCCACACTATCTAACGCTTCCGCTAAACCTGTTCCAGTTCCGATATCATAACGACCTTGATAACCTGCTCTGAGTTTCCAATGTTTATAACCTAAATCCAAGCGTGCGTCGATATTACGACGCGATAATTCAACAGGACCTGGAGCCAAAGAAACATCCGTCCCAAAAGCTTTATCTAGCTGAGTTTGAGCATCTTCCTGTACAATGGAGTCATGACCATCCGTATCGTGGTACTCCAACATCACACCAACATTAATATCACCATATTTTTTACCGTGCAAAACCCAACCATCTTTGGTATTAAATTTACCAGCACGTACACCAACCTCCGTACCGTCAATATCATCAGCATTTTTAGTAATGATATTAATCACACCAGCAAACGCATCCGCACCATATACCGCAGAACCCGGACCACGAATTACCTCAATACGAGCAATTCCTTTGATTGGCATCCCCCCCCAAAAAAGTCCACGATTACCTGTCTGCACGGTATTAATCGGTAAACCATTGATAAGAATCAGCACTTCAGGATTATATCCTGAGTAGATGCCCCGTATGGTATAGATAGGGTTGTAAGCGAGATTATTTCTCGCCACATGCAACCCTGGTACGCTTTCCAAAACCTCGTCCAAATCTGTTGCCCCCATTGCTTCAATATCACTCGCCGTAATCACACTGGTCACGGCAGCTGCCTCAGCTACAGTTTGTTCTGCACCCGTCGCAATTGTGACTATCCTGATCTCTAAAAGCTCTTCTAGTGACAATTCTGTCAAATCAATGTCGCCCAACGTAACGCCTGTATGGGTTGCCATAAAAGTGGTGATTAGCACCTTTTTTATAAAATTCGCCATTAGTACCCTCTCTGGATATGCATTCATTATTAAATTTAAAGTGTTTAGTCCCAGATAGTAATGAAACTTGAGACTCTTGCAAAAGCATCTAAGTTTTTGCTTAGAAGGCAATAGAGTTATTTTTTGAGGTCGCTTTGTATTTTTTTTATATTTTAATTATCAATGGTTCGGACACTTTTTTAAAGCATATAATAAAATCAATAACTTACGAAAGAACACTTATATTTGTAACTTATTGAAATATTTAATAATTCACAAAAACTGTCCGAAGTATTGTTATTGCATCATGTTCGTGAATAAATACGTCCGCAAGCGTCATTTGACTCAACTGCTTTCCAGTACACTTTAAATTTCTTGTGATTTTTTTTTAAATATAGATTTTAAGTGATATCGAGAGAATGTCAAAGCTCTCTTAAACAAATTTTGCTAGTAACATCATCGAAAAGATGAAACCTAATGTTACCCAAGTTGTTTCATCTTTTAATGAAAATAAAACGGGATCATCTTGCAACTTGCGCCGATTCGCTAAAAACCATACTCGTGTTATCCAATACAACAATGCAGGACAAATCATCCATAAAATGAAAGGAGAAGCATATTTTTCAGCCTCACTACTGTAAATGTACATCGCAAATACTAATACTGATAAATAGGCACTCGTTGTACCAAAATTTGCTACAAAATCAATATCATAAACATAATAATCTCGATTTTTGATGCCAGTCATATCATTTTTGTCTTTTAGATGCAATAATTCAATATAACGTTTTAAAAATGCTAGGCTGGTGAAAAAGAAAACTGAAAATAATAACAACCAATCTGAAATGTAAATGCTTGCTGCAATACCGCCCGATAAAATCCGATGAGTAAATAAGCCTGCTAAAACAATAACATCTAAAATCATTTTGCGTTTCAAATAAAAAGAATAGGTTAGCGTTAATAATAAATATAACAGCACCATACCAAAAAAACCGGAGGGCAGCCATAAAAAACTAATTAGGCTACTCAAAATCAGTAGCGCAAAGAAAAATAAAATACTGCGCTGAATAGGAATCTTTCCAGCCGCAAAAGGACGATTACATTTGCTTGGATGTTGACGATCTGCCTCTAAATCCATTAAATCATTAAAAATATAGCCAGCCGATGCGGTTAAACTAAACGCTAAAAATGCTAGTACACTCGTAAACACTTTATCAGTAACAAATAATTGATGCGAAACAATTAACGGTACGAAAATTAAGAGGTTTTTAACCCATTGGTGGGCGCGTAACACTTTTAACCATGTTATTGTGCTCACAGGTTGAGTATGAAAAATTTGCTCTGGAGCAAAAAAGTCGAGTTTTTTGAGTAAAATTTTAGAAGAGGTTACAACATACGGCGTTCGTGCCGCCTGAAAAATGGGTATGTCTGATTTTGAATCCCCAATATAATCAAATCCGCGATAACCGAAACGTTTTTCTAATTCATTGCGTTTTGTCACACCTCTTAAATTGACTCTTGCATTATTTGCAATTACATCGTCAAATAAGTTGGTATGCTCGGCGACAGCATTAGCAATGGTTTCATGTGCAGCAGTAGTTAAGATTAAAGTGCGACCTTGTTGTTTTTGTTGGCGGAGAAAAGTAAGAATATCATTGCGATAAGGTAAAATGGCAACGTTTAAATGCACTCGTTGCGCAATTTGATGTTTAAAATAAGCTTTACCTTTTAACATCCAAAACGGCAATAAAAAACCATAAAATGGATTGGAGCGCAGTAAAACAAAAATACTTTCCCATAATGTGTCCGTTGCAACCAGTGTATCGTCCAAATCAACACACAAGGGTATCTCTTGATTCAAGGTCGTCATAAAGTTTTCATCACTCGAGCTGGAATGCCTAGCGCAATACTATTCGCTGGAATGTTTTTTGTCACCACCGCATTTGCACCAATTACAGCATTATCACCAATTTTTACACCAGATAAAACAGTTACACCACGTCCAATCCACACATTTTGCCCTATTTCAATCGGTGCACTGTCATGACCTGAATAGCGTATTGCTTTTAAAGGGTTAATGCGATGATTAGCGTCACGAATACTGGTGTATTCACCAATCATCGTGCCTTTGCCAATGCTAACTCGTTCAAATGCAACAACATGCACGCCACGCGATATGACAACATCGTCATCAATTTTTATCAAACCATGCTCTTGTGTTTCCCAATACAATTCTCTGCTTAAATATAGATTTTTTCCTAGTTGAATTTGCGCAGTCCCATTAATCTCTGGACAAGCAAAGACAACAATATTGCGATCTATAGTTTGATTGAGTTTAATTGATAAACGTGCGTGTGCCCATAAGCGACTGAAACGACTAAATTTCTCTACCAACCATGCTAACGGTTTGAGTATATTAATAAAAATGGTTTTTATCATACTGGCTACAAACCTTAGTCTTCTTCAACAATTGGCATCCACGCTTTAGCGGTAAACAGGGCTATAAAACCACGTATCAACCACATCATATCAGCCCAAAAATCACGAGTATGTAAATAATATATTTCTGCTAAATGATGTTCTTCTTGCGGTGCAGTATTGGGTATCGCAACTTGGCTTGGTCCAATCAAACCAACTGAAATAGGTTGATTATGATAAATTTGTCCTAGTGAAGGTCTCACGCCAACAATGTGAATATGTCCTGTAATAACGGCAAATAAGCGTGGTAAATAGCGAAAAATTGGAATCTGTGTTGACCATTCCCAACTGCTAAATGGTTGTAATTGGTATTCACCTTTATCTGTGATGTGCTGCCGATTGCTAATCAATTCTACTTTGCGCAATAGTTGTTTTGTGCTAAGTAATGAAAATAGCAATGCCAATAGCCACAATGGCAGTGAAAATAGTAACAATATGACACCAACTGTGCGACTAAATAATTTAGAAAAAAATTGGCCAATATGAATTTGTTTTAAATCTGCGACCAGTAGAGTGTCTGTTAATGTCACTTGTGCATTTAAATCGAGTCGAATAATTTGATTGCCCGATACAATCGCGTTTTTTACTTCGACACCTTCAGCAATGTAGGTGTTATTTAATACGAGGCTGTTTTGGATTGTTGCATAACGATCAACAATGACTTCATGTCCCAGTACCACATTATCTAATACTGCTTTCGGATGAATATTACAGTAATCGCCGACTAAGCCACAATGCGTATCAGCAATTTTGCTGCGACGACCCGCACGTAACGTTTCAGTAATTTGACGACCATTTACCACAAGGTATTTATATTGCGATTGTGCAACAGCCAGATTAGTATCAAAATAATTTTGTAAACTATCTAATAAGGCGTATTCACCTTCAAGCTCTATTTTTACAGCATGATCTGATTGTTGTTGCAGAATAACTTCATAATTTAGTAATTGACTACTTTTACAAATCTTCTGCTGGTTGAGCAAAGCTACACCTATAGGTTTATCATTGATCGTTGCTATAATCTCTGGTGTATTGAGTCGTTGCGCTTGTTCGAGAAAATATTTCAAATTGACATTTTGTAACATATCCGCACGCATGAGCAAATATGTATCATCTGTGAGTATATTGCGTTTTAATATTTGTGCTGGATTTTCATTAGGTTGCGCTAGTATGTATTCGACATTATGTCCCCAGCGTTCGCCTGACTTAACGTGTTGTTCCACTTGGTCAGCGTGGTCAGCAATGACGAGTATCACATCACGGACATGAGTCATAATGAGATTTTCTAACGCATATTCAATTAATGGTTTGGTAGCGATAGGCAACATAGCAACACAAGTTTTGTGTGTCAGTGGTGTTAGCACTTTCCCGTCACGGTTAGCGAATAAAATTGCTTTCATAAAAAAGTTTCCACATTATTGAGGTTAAAAATATTATAACTGCGTTTGTCTTACCAATAAATCACAATTATGGACATTAAGCCATTGCTATTTGATGATCGATACTAAATAATTTAATAGCTGATTCACACAATAGGGCTTATCATGGATTTTTCTCAACGTGTTCAACGACATTTTACTGACAGTATTGCAGCCAAAACGCAAGCCATGCAATTGTTATCCCGGTCTATTGTCCAAGCTGCGCAATGTATGGCGACCTGTCTGGCGCAAAAGGGAAAAATATTAAGTTGTGGTAACGGAGGGTCGGCGAGTGATGTACAACATTTTACCGCTGAACTTGTCAACCGATTTGAAATCGAGCGACCTAGTCTTGCCGCAATTGCCTTGACAACCAATGTTTCAACTTTAACTTCAATTGCAAATGACTACGATTATAAACAAATTTTTGCTAAGCAGATACAAGGTTTAGGTCAAAAGGATGACGTATTGTTAGCGATTAGTACCAGTGGATATTCAGAAAATATTGTACAAGCTATCAAAGTCGCGCAACAAAAACAATTGATTGTGATTGCATTAACTGGACGTGATGGTGGCGAAATAGGACGTATATTAAGCGATAGCGATATGGAATTGCGTGTTGCACACGATGTAACGGCACGGATTCAAGAAGTCCATATTTTAATTATTCACTGTTTATGCGATTTAATTGATCAAATACTTTATTCTTAAACGTTTTGATAGACACTGCTAGCTGGTTGTTCTAGCAAAGTGCGTTAAAATATCAAGAATCAATCCTTAAAACTCACATTGAGCAACCCCTGTAGGAGTTACGCAGTTCAAATAAAAATTTGTCTCGTTTCCTATAGGGGTAGAGAAAAGCCTTACGGCATTCCCCTCCCTCCGAACCGTGC
>CAYMCP010000101.1:0-9279 GCA_964388965.1 uncultured Thiotrichaceae bacterium
TGGGCTTTGAGAGATTGGTGTGGCGGGAAATTAGTTGAAAAGTAAGGAGTGCGTACTTTATTTACACCACCACTGTCGCACTCTTTAAAATAAGCTGATTCCAAGTTGCCCTACTACTCCGACCACGAAGGACGGAGTTTTAGGCATGGCAAGTAATGAGTTTTATTATTCCTGCATCCAGAATGTAGATTTTATTTCAGATTGGATTCTAGGTCCGTTTTTCAAGGTACTAAAATCTGTGGTGACAAAACCAATTTGACCATCTTCGGTAAAAACGGTTACTAAGTCAGAAACAACACCAGTGCGTAGCGAAGTGTGACGATCACCTGCTTTTAAATCGCCGCCTTCTTCTGGATCGTTATTACTGGAATTAAAATCATAAGCCGCACCACCTGTGAATAAATCTAACGCATACAAACGGCTTTCACCTTCAGGTACCAATAAACCACATACATCATCAGGGTCTTCCGCCATGTCAACAGCAGGTAAGTAAGTGGTAAAAAATACTTTGCCATCTAAAATAACTGGGCTGGCTAAGCCTTTTTCACCAATCCATGCTCCCTCTTCAGGCGTTGAACCAACAACTGCACCATCGTCGCATACGTCAGATTCAGTCAAGCACAAGAACCAACCCATTGATTCTTTTAGCTCTTTAATTTCAGCTTCGACCGTACCTTGATCGCCTTCTTGGATTAAATTTGGCGTAACGTCGTACAAATCTTGTTCTTCCAAAGTGTAAAACGCAGTATCAACCGCACCACCACGTCTATCCATTTTAGCTTCACCATCACCTTTATCGATCAGTCCGTCCACCGCACGATCACGAAACGCATAAAAACGATCATGGGTTTCAATATTCAACGGAGAAGGTCGTGTACCAGTCGTAATGGTAACAATGTAATGATCTGATACATCCGAATAAGTTAAATCACTCAAACGTACAATTTCTGGTGGATAAAAGAAACGACGACGGCTCATAACTTGGCTACTACTGCTTTCTAAATCAGACACCATTGCCAAACGTCCAGCAACACCATTACTAGTCCGTCCAAAATCAATTGGCAAGTCAACCCGCCATAGTTGCCCACCAATATCACCCACGTATAAACGATCAGTGATTGCGTCAGCATTGCTATCAATAAGGGCAATGTCAGATGGAATGGGATAAATCATTTTTTTCAGCATGAGGTCTGCGTCTCGGTCAGAACCTGCTCTCCATAGTAATTTACCCGTGTCTGGATCAACGATGTAAATGCCATTACCCATATTACCTGCATTACTTTCGTCGTCACCGTGATAGCCACCACCAAAAATTAATACTGTTTTAGGTTCACTCTTGTAGTAAATCCGAGCCAGTTTAGGACGCGACCAAGTTTGTCCTAAGTATTCGTAATCATCGCCTTCAATGCCGCCCTTGATGACCCACATCAATTTAGGATTTTTATAATCCGTTACATCCAAAGCATATAAATTACGTCCACCGCGCCGCATACCAATGAACATCTGTACATAATCGTCACCATTAACCGCACCATTTTCATCCGCATCTTTAATCCGAAATGAAGCAGTACCATCAATGCCATAAATTCGCGCACCCTTAGCGTTGTTCATCAGTGCTTCTTGAATACCAAGCATTTCTTGTGGTAAAAATGCCCATTCTTCATCACCTTTCTCAGCGTCAAACATACGGATTAAACCGTCATTCGTACCAACAAATAATTTGCTGATTGGTTTCTTTGCTGTCCCGCCGTAGGTCACACTAACTGGACTGCTGTGCAATAAATCAGTTAGTAACCAACGTCTATTTTTAAATGGATCAGCATCTTCATATTCACCATTGACATCTATACCTTGAATCCAATCAATGATTTTCTGCTGTTGCTCATCTTCCATATTTTCATCACCGAGCAATTCTTTAGTTACAAACTCAGTGGTAACAGGTGTAGTGGTAATATCTATTTTGTGATTACTACCCGGTGGGGTTTCTCCGATAAATGTGTAAATATTACGTGACCTTTTCAATAAACGTTCACCTGCACCACCCACTAATACGTCCGCTCCGTCTACTTCAGAACTCCAAAAACTTTTTGCATTTTCGCTGATATATTTACCGGCAACAGCAGATTTGCCCGTTGCGTCCATAATATCTCCACTTTCACAATTACTGCTAACGCATATTTTGTATTTCTTGATATTGCCGTCCCAGCGTTGTGTATGACCGGGTTTAAACAAAGAGAAATATACCTCATCACGATGGAACATGCGGTTAAAAGTATTGACCGATAAGGTAGGTGCTGCAAATGAAGTGCTTTCACTCATCGCAGATGAAACAATACTGCGGAAAATTTCTGTCAATTCCGACGCAGAGGAAGCTTCATAAAAACTACCACCACCCGCTTTTGCCCATTCTTTTAGGTAAGGTACGGCACGTCTATTCAAGTCTGATTCAAATGGTTCCTCTTCACCCTTTGAATTGTAGTAGGGACCTAAATTAAAACCAACCGCATGTACAACTACGTTTTGCTTACCTTCTTGGCTAGGATCAAGGTCTTTCTCATGCAAGTATTTGACGACATCAACGCCACATAATTCATCAATGTTTGAGTCACTTTCTTTACTGCCATCATCTTTAGTACGGCGATATTCATAAGGCTCACCATCAGAGCGATGGGTTTCACATGCACCACCAACCAATTCTGGTACGAGTTTGTGTGATGAGTTCGCCGTTGCACCACCGTCGGTTAAGAATACGACGTAAGTTTTTTGGCATTGATCAAATTCTGGTGGATCGTAAATTGCGTCACCTTCAATTTTTTCATCTTTACATTCGGCAACCCAAGGCGCAGATGCAGTACATCCCTCTGGTCTGTATAGTGTTGCTGAATCCTTGACTTGATCCCAACTACCCCGATGGCTAACCCGATTTGTACGTTTAAATTTTCGGTCTTTACCAAATCTAACCGCGTTACCTTCCAAATACATAGCTGCTTCGTAGATAGCATCGACTAAAGGTGTGGTACTATCAGTCTCAATATTTTCAACCATAAGCTTCATGCGTTCGCGCACGGTTGAGGCACTCTGTGCCAAAGAACCTTTTACTTCAACTTGTAGCATTGGTGCATCAGTTAAATTACGATCAAATGAGGCTGCTTGTCTTAATCCAGTCCCTTCAATGAATAAACTGAGTGCATTGCCAGCTTTCCAACCGCCTTGACCCACAATATTTTGAATCACAGGAGCGATGTCTACACTGGAATAACGCCGTCCTGTTTGCCAAAAGTCTTTTGCATCAATACTCCAACTAACAGTACTGGTTTTTCTACGGCTACTCAAGTTGCCATTATTCGTTTCAAACGGTTCTGAATTACCAGCAGCTTCACCATAAATCCTGAGCGATGCTGATTGTGACAAGGATTTTTCATCCGAGCTATCGGAGGCCACTTCTTTCAATGCACTAAAAATCAATTTCGCGCTGAGTACCTTGGTGCTGCTTGACATGGGGATGTTTTGAAAGCGTAAACCAACAATCCGACTACCGCCACTTTTTGTTGTCATATCAAGTGTACGACTGTCCGCATAAACGATTTTATCAGTCGTTTCTTCCATGTCATCATTGGTATCGGAGACTTGCTTAGTAAACAAGTAACGCATACATGCACTGTCTTTGACTGTTTTAATATCGTAACTGATTTTTAATATAGGTGCTTTTTCAGGGTCAGCATCAAAGGCAACTGCATTACGCAGTGGAGAACCTGATGAAGCTGATAGAATAAGAGATAAGGCGTTGTTGCCACACCAATCAGATTTATTGATAATTTCTTGTAAAATATTTTTGATTTCTGGACTAGAGTATTCGCTATCAGTCCATTCCCAAGGTTCGGCTTCCCAACGTACTTTACTAGTCGTTTTGGTACGTTCTGAAATGGGTTCTGAATTAGAAAAGGGTTCTGAATTGCCTGCTGATTCACCATGAATATCAATAATTGCTTCATCGGTTGTCGCAAAACCACTGGTAAAATCAATACGTGCACTGGTAATCGTCGCACCTTGTGGAATACCTACATTTTGAAAACGTAAACCTATTTTTTGTATTTCAGGTTCGCGTGCTTCGACAGGTTCGCCATCTTCTCCCTCTTCTGAATATAAAACTGTTAATCTCGCACCCCGCGAATCGCCACTGTCACCAGAGAATGTTGCAATTTGCCGTCTTGCCTTTTTTTCACCTTCCGAATGTTTGAGGAAAAATGCAACTGAATTACCGGGCAACCAGCCATCTCTATCAACAATTTCTTGCAAAACTTTACTTATATCCGGTGTTGAAAATGCCTCACCTTTTTTCACATTGGGTACAGTCCAAACCACCGTACCTGATGTTTTGGGACGCTCTGATAAATTATAATTGTTAGTACCCGCTTCAAACTCGTTGGTATCATCAGCATCTTGAGCATTGATAACTAGTTTTAAGCCTTCAATCGTGTCTTGCTCGCCATCGAGTCGGAGCATTTCAATTTTGGCGGATTTAATCTTAGCTTTTGGTGGAATTAAAAGGTTTCTAAACCGTAAACCAACAATTGTGTTGATTAATGTAGTTGGGTTATAACCTAAGTACAGTTTGTCATTATTAATCACTTTTACCTTGCTATATCTTGGCTCTTTATACTCGTAACCATTATCATTTTCGTATGACACGCTGCTATTGACGATTGTGCCACCGCCTTCCAACATGTAGGAAATATTTAATACAGGTGTGTTAATTTTATGATCAAATAAACGCCCCGTAGAATAGCCATCTTCCGCCTCAAATACGAATGCTAATGAATTACCTTCTTTCCAACCCGAACGATCCACAACTTCTTGCACAATAGGAGCTAAATTAGCTGTATCATGTTCATTTCCATTATCGCCAGTCCAGTCACCCGCGTCCCAAGTGACACTATCTGATGAGGTATTATTCCAATTTTTAGTGATCGTGTAATTCTCACTCGCGCCTAAATCAGTAGCATTGTCCATCAATACAGTACGCACTTTAAGTTTTAATTCCTTTTTGTGGTTTGATGCGTTATGCGCGGTAAAACGAACACTGGCATTTTTGATCACAGCCCCTTGCGGAATACCGATATTCAGAAAGCGTATACCTGTAATAATGGGTTGTGGTGGATTAACGCCAATATGTGTACCCAAGTAAAATCGATAAGTAGACTCCATTTGACCCGCTTTATCACCTTCCTTGTATTCGACGAATGTATTGTTAAAGTTGGTAATTGCACTGGAAGTTAAACTTGCTTGGGTTTCACCTGAATAAACCATTTCCAAAGTTTTATCATCTAAATACACCTTGTTGGAAATAGTACCTTCTTCAGCATCATCAGCGTAATCCATGATCGGAATACTTAACCGCGCTGAATCATCCAATTCGCCCGGAACATTTTTAGCTTCTTCGTCAATGTAGGTGATGGGGAATAAAACCGCAGCATTACCACCCGTGACAGATTTCGACGATGTGCCTGCAAATCCGCTGAATCCCATAAAACCAACATTTACATTTTGGATTTCGGTCAGCATTTGCAGTAAAGCTTCTTTTAATCGCGTCAAACGATCCGTACCTTCGTACATCAAGTTGCCACTTTTATCTCTATCTTTCCAATCCATTGAAGCGGAACGGTCTAAAATAAACAAGATGTTGGGTCGTCCGACACTATCCTCATTGAGACTTGGGATTTGTCGTAAATAAATTTCAGTATCATCAGCCGTCAGCATCGTGGGTAAACCACCTAGCAACGTAAAGATGAATGCGCTAAGCAGAATGTAAAAACGATTCATACTGCATTCCTTTGAAAGTTGGGAAAAGTTGTGAAATATAATAGAAATCTGTCGTTGGTATTACGGTTCGCGGAATATACCACCAGCAACTTCGTCAACTACTTTTGCACGCAAACCACCATATAAGGTGACAGTTGGTGCATTATCACGTTTGCTGTCACTTGTACCAACACTGTTAGTAACAAAAAACATGATTTTACAACCGCTATTTGAGCCGCAGTCACCTTGACCTGATATATCTTGTATACCACTAGGTAAATCAGCTACTGTGGTGAGATGTTCCACTCGCGAAGTAACTTGTTTGCCACCGATGGTTTTACGATTAATATTTTGTTTCGCAAGTAGTGCCGTTGGTATATTGCCATCATCAACCATTTGTTGAATGTTCAAATAGGTGTAACCGCGTGATACGCCAATGCCCACTTCACCGACTTGAAACGCATAATTATACTCAACCATATTAGCCGCCATCCGCGTTTGTAACTTAGTGCTTTCGATGGTGCTAATGCCTAACATAGTTAAAATAATCAATAACATCAGTGAAACAATCAATACTGCGCCTTGTTGACGCGACAAAGTGTTGTACGTCCGCATTTTAACTATTCCTTACTTGTATTGTCATTGTAAACAAGCGATGCCGATAACCTTCTTCATTTTTCAAATTGCTATCATCATTTGGATTGAAAACAGGTATATCAGGGTCTAACTCAAAATCACGATCAGTTGCACCGGTTAAATCAAAACGCTTATTGGCGGTACGCATTAAAATATTAATTCGCACACTGAGGATTTTGCCTGTTGGTGTTGGTGTCGCTTCAATGTAACGGTCAACCACCTCATCTGAGTTGGTATCAATACCATAACGTATTTGTAAAGATTGTACGCCTTCGATAAATAATTGGTCATTCCTAAATAGTGCGAAGCCGTCCGCCGGATCGGTTGCTTTACCGTTACCATCTTTATCAATTGCCTTAACCTGATAAGTTACTTGTAATCGTTCGCCGATACTTGCACTTGGATTGCTATCCAAAAGAGGTACATAAAATACATCCACTGGCCAGAAATAATTTTTAGATAAAGTACTGGATAGGATAACTAACGGCGGCGTACCAGATACGCTAGCAACTTGGTAGGGGTCTGCGCCAGAACAATCGCTAATAACTAAACTGTCTCCGGCTGTGGGTATGCTACTTTCTGGATGTAATTCAATGTGTGCGTTAGCAGTTGTAAAACCAGACCCTGCACACTGTTGTGTGATAACGTAATTTTTTTCCGCTATAGTTTTTTGGCATAAGTTAATATTTTTGACATCTGCACTTAAACACCAAGCCGGCAGAAGCTCACCACCTGACTGAGACGTTTCATCTTCTCCGACGGGTGCCCCCCCTAAATTATCACACTCCACACCTGCTAGAGATGTCTTGGTGTTAAAAATCCCTGATGCAGTGGGGTAATTTAAGCGTAATTTCCCGTTTACTGCGAGGTGGGCTATGGTCAACATGTCAGAGGGTGGTGACGACTTAGAGACAACTTTATCATTCATATCCCGTAATACTGCATTATTTTCAACTAGGAGACTGTTAGGTCTGGTAAATCCAGATACAATCCCAGAACAGCCAAAATAGCCAGCCATACGCACATTGTAAGCTAAATCTTCCATTAAAAAACGGGCATCTTCTTGTAAACGAGAAAGCTCATCTTGTAATGCTGCGGTTTTTTTCGTAGAAGACATCACCGCCAACACCCCAGACATCAACAATAAACTAATAGTTAGGGCAACGAGCAATTCAATTAGACTCAAACCTTGTTGTATTTTCATAATGCCATATTCCAGCTTTGCTGCTTCATTTTAGCGTCTTCGTCACGATCTTCTACCCAGTAAATATCAACTGTATACAAACCATCAGTTTTATTCCACTTGATTTCACCTTGACCTAGTGGCAAAGTAGAAGCTAAAGAATTACACCATTGAGCCAAATCATATCTTACCATATCAGTGGGTGTACAACTCTCTCCACCACAATCCAACGTATCTGGACACTCACCTTTTTTGAGTACATACCCACCATCGTCAGCGTTACCATTATCACTTAGACTATCACTGTTCGAGCGCATTCTATCCATAATATCGTAGGCGAGAAAAGCGGCTTGAGTACGAACGTAGGCGGCGTGGTTAAATTGCTGACCTCGCGCTTGTAAGCTAGCAAGACCGATCAAGCCTATAGACAATACAAGTAACGCAATCATCATTTCCAACATGGAAAAACCTTGATTTTGCTTTAATTTTTTTTGCATGACTGTCCTCTTTATCAAGTTTATCAAGGTTGAACACAAGGATAATCAGCATTGGTTAGCGATGTACGCCCTGTTGCTTGGATCGTGATTTCTCGACCATTTGGATCACGTTCGGTTGCATTTTCTAAACATAATACGAATGGAAAATTTGGGATGGTTTTCGTCAAACCCGCTAGGCGACCGCGAGAATCGTAAATAATCATCTTGAGATCGTCAGGACCATCAACTTGTATATTGTCAGTAAAATTGAACTCTCGCAATTTTTCACAATTGGCATCCCAGTCATTACTACAGTCTAGTTTACCATTGTCATTTGCGTCGTCCCAAACTACCCAACCTGCCCCCCACTCATTTTTCTTACCTTCAGGCGCAAGCGGTGTAACGCGAATACTACGACCAATAATAGATTCACTGCGTGCATAATTAAGTACACTAACAAACTGATTCGTTTTTGTCGTAATACGGTTATTTAACAGCGAGTGGCGCAAGTTCGGCAGAGCGATAGAAACCAAAATGCCTACTATAGCCAAAGCTATCATTAATTCTGTAATGCTAAAAGCGTCTTGTCTATTCATAGTATTGTTGTAGCAATCTTAAACATGAAAGTCACTTTGCTGTGTGACAAAAGGACATCGTGAATCGTCAAAAGGCAAAAAATAACTTTCTGAATTTAAAAAAATTATTTAACTACCTTGTTATCAGCACAAAATCGGATAGTGCTAATTCGTGGCTATAGCAGCCTACTTATAAAAGTTAATATTATATTTGGATAATTCACAAAAGCATTTACAGATATAATATTACTATTTGTAAAATGACTGTTTCGGTATGGATTCTAATAGGTGCGGGTGCTGAAATGTATAATCAAATAAATATTCGTGCGAAAATAGCTGATGAAAGACTTATTTTCTCACTTTGCGTAAGATGATTTTAGCGTAATTTTTGTTATGAATGTGGCTCGTCATAGCTCAGCAATTCTCATGTTGAATTTTGTGTAAGAACGGATACTGAGCATCAAGTCCGTCCAACATACTGCTCGTTGTTATAGTCAATTCCGTAAAATACGATATACTGATACGTATTTTCCTCTGACGAAGTATTAAAACGCTATGGAAAAAGTAAGCAAAATTAACTGGCATAGGACTTTTGGCTTAACGTTAGCAG
>CAYMCP010000102.1:0-9218 GCA_964388965.1 uncultured Thiotrichaceae bacterium
CTAAACGCAAAATAAAATATTGATTGTGGCTAGGCGTGGGATTTTTGCCGATATTCAACTTTATAACAATTTATCGTAACTACCCAGCTAACCTATACACTTAGACTAGGGTAGTTACTATTAGACTAGGGTAGTTACTATTTTTCACTAGCGACAGGAGCCGGGTAAATATTCATCCGGAACGGGGTCAGCTACCCCTTCTAAAGTACAAACCCACGCACGTTCTTCAATAATGTACGCTAAACGAATTTGTTTACCTCCAATATCAGGTTCTTTAGGTTTCAAGGTTGCCTGCAAATAGTAACCCTCAGCACTTGAACCATTGTATGTAAAATTTTCTGGTCCGCCGGATTCAACAAGTGTTGTATAGCGCCCCAATGTTTTACCGCCGACGCTATTAATAGCAGGCCAACGTCCCCAAGTTAAATAAAACTCAGCCATAGGCTGCCTAAGTCCTGTCATCAATGTCAATGGTTCGGAAATTTTTGAGCGTGTCATGTAATTGTTGTAGAGCGGTAATGCAAAAGCGGCAATCACGCCTACAATACCGACAACAATCATAAGTTCTACAATCGAAAAACCGCGTTGGTGCATCATTTTTCTCCAATACTCAATTTTGAAATATACAATATATTTTAGACCTTAGCAGAAGATATACCATAAAAAGTTTTTATTAAAATCATTGGTAAAGCTCGACTAGGCAATAACAATCCTTATCAAACAAAAATCACTCATCAAAAATTAAAAATTCACTATATAATATCAACATCTATTACACGACTCTCTAAAATCCATGTCCCTATATCAACAAGCGGCATTCTTAACCAGTGCTAATCAAATAAAACAACTACCCAATGATGAAGGGTATGAGGTTGCGTTTGCCGGGCGTTCCAATTCTGGAAAATCTAGTGCAATCAATGTATTAACCAATCAGAAAAATTTGGCGCGTACCAGCAAAACCCCCGGACGTACTCAACTTATCAATTTCTTTCAACTAGACACAGAGCGTCGTTTAGTAGATTTGCCCGGATATGGCTTTGCTAAAGCACCTCAAGCAATTAAACTACATTGGCAAAAAGTGCTAGAACGCTATCTAAATGAACGACACTGTTTGAAAGGATTAATTTTATTAATGGACATTCGTCACCCACTCACAGAATTTGATACACAAATGCTAGAGTGGTGTCAGTATGTTGATGTACCAACGCATATTTTACTGACTAAATCAGATAAATTAGGTAGCAATAAAGCAAATAATAGTTTACAACAAGTTAAAACTAAAATAAAAAAATTAGACAATACGAGTATTCAGCTTTTTTCAGCACTGAAACGTACGGGTATAACAGAATTACAAACTTGTCTAAACGACTGGTTTCAACTGCATACTAATTAGCATAAGAATAAAATCTTTTATATATCAATATGTTATAAAAAACATCACGTGTTATTTATTAAAAATACAATTCATGTCAATAATTTTGCTACAATTGTTATGGCTTGCAAGAAAATTTATCAGCAAGTTGAATTTAAAGCCCATGGTCTTATTCTTCGCAAACCAAATAAAACATGGTTTTTGTACTATTAGTCTGTTAAGAAAACACGTAAAATGAGACCTCGTTGTGATAAAACGCTTAACTGATAAAATGTTTCAGTAATGATTCCGTTAGAGAAAATCATAGTCCTCAACAAAGTACCTTTATTCTCCGCACTAAAAACTGAGGACATTCACATGATATCTACTATCTCGTCCGAAGAGGCGTATGAAGATGGTCATACTCTGTTCTATGAGGGTGATGTGGGTGATAAATTATTTATTGTAGTGTCTGGAAACGTGCAGATTTTAAAAAATCAGGACGGAGTCGAAAAACCAATTGTGACGCTAAAAGAAAATAATTTTTTAGGTGAATTGGCATTGTTCGATGCTGAAACCAGAACCGCAACCGCACGTTGTGTTGGTCCATGTACGTTTTTAGTGATTGAACGCAACGATATGGAACAGCTCGCCCACGAATATCCAGCAATTGCGTTTGGCTTTATTAAAGTTTTAATTAGTCGTATGCGTGGTATGGTCTTAGATAAAAAGAATTAGCAATGTTAATGCGTTTAGCCCGTTTTTTCAGCACGTTGTTTCCCGTCAAGCCCAACGAATGGGATGGGGTGATCTACTTTTTTTTTATTATGATGATCTACTCTGTCGGGGCTAGCTTCTCACGTACAATTGGCACAACCCTACTGGTCAGCCACTTAGGTGGTGATAAACTTCTTATTGCATTTATCATCGTTGACCTACTCGTTATGGTTGGTTCATTGGCTTATGCTCATTACACCAAAAAAGTTACGGGACTTTCGATCTTAGGCTTTTTTTTTCTCGCTAACACAATGTTTTCTATCATTATTCAAGGCTTGTTCTTTCTACATGAACAATTTGAGCAAGGTATTGTCATTAGTCATTACACCTTCTCATTAAAATGGGTGTACGGACTATTCTTTGTTGGCTTCTACTTTTTTTATATCCTGATTAATATCCACATTAGCAGTGTGATCGCCTCTTATTTTACAGCAGTACAAGTTAAACGTGTGATGCCTGTTATCAGCGCAGGTATGCCAATTGGTGGGGCTTTGGGCGGTGCAATGTTCATGTTATTACTCAATATTTTTCAATTTCAGCCACAACGCTTAGTATTCGTATTAGGCTTTGCCAGCTTAATTTCATTCGGCATGTTGTATTTAGTCAAATCTCGTCTCACACCCGTACGTGCCAGTGTTGATAATCGTTCTACTAAAAGTCCATTCCGCGAACTAGTTGGCGCATTTAAATATGTTGCAGGCTCTAAATTAATGATTTTTATGTCATTAGGTTTAATGTGTTTCGTGATTGGCAGCAAATTATTAGAATATCAATATCAAGTCATTATTTACCCTAAAGTTTATCCTTCTGAAAATGAGCGTGCCGCATTTTTTGCGACTTACGAAGTTTTCGCTAATCTAATGTTATTATTCGTACAACTATTCATCACATCACGCTTAATTGTCACATTAGGCGTAGGCGCAAGCAACATGCTATACCCTATTTTATCTGGTTTAGCAGGGCTAGGTTTAACGATTTATTTCACCCAATTTTATACTGTTCCTGAAGCATTACCTGTTGCTTATCCTGCATCTGCCATCATGCTTGGTTTAGCTGTATTTAGTCAATTTATTAATCAGGAAATGCGTAACGCCCTACGTGCACCTGCACATAACATGTTATTCAATGCGATTCCACCTAATCAATGGGGTACAAACAAAGCATTTCTAAATGGTATTGTTTTCCCTATTTCAACCGTTATCACAGCCACAACAACACTTGTATTAGCAACAGGTACTGCTGTTGGCGGTATTGAAAACAGTGAATTATTATCTGAGCATTTACATGCAGAATATCCCATTACTTACATTTTACCCATCATTGTCGTTATAGTTGCGATTTTGGGCATATTACTATCATTGCCACAATGGGCGGCTTACAATCAAGGCGTATTTGGCTTATTAAACCGTGAATTGTTTGATGGACGCAGCGGTGAAATTAAAGCGAGTTCCAGAAGCAATAGTTTACGCCAAGTAATTGAAGAAAAATTATCCAGTGCTGATCATTACCATGTCATTGCCGCCCTAGAAATGATTCGCGTGCTGCGCTTAGGTTATTTTGCTACCCAAGTAGGCAATTTATTGTTAAAAACTTCAAATAACGAAATTAAAAAACACTGTATCAATACCTTAGCCGCGTTGCCACAATCTAATACAAATATCACTTATTTAATCGAAGCTTTAAAAACAGAAAAAGATGAGACTGTTATTCCGCAAATTTTAAAAAATCTCTCTTTATTTAAAAATGTTAATTTAAACGTACATATTGAAAAATTACTATCTAGTAAAAATTCAGCAATTTTTGTTGAAGCCTGTTTGTGTTTGTATAAACATCCTATGTATCCGCGTAAGCAAGAAATTGAGCGCAAAATTTTGGCGCGTATTAAAAAACCGCTGACAGCAGAAGAACAAGCAGATTTTCCCCTGTATTTATATGCAGTTGGCGAGTTGAAAAAATCAGCTTATGGTAACAGCGTTTTACCTTTTATTGAGCATGAAAATTCAGAAATCAGTGCCGCCGCTTTTACCGCTTATATTCGGATGCTAGAAGGTAATTTAGAAAGCCATAAAGACATGCTTATCAAAGCCTTATCTTCAGCATCGAAAGATATGAAAATTACTGCCTTACGTGCATTGAAAGAATGTCAGCCATTAGAAAATTGGTCGCCAATTATTCATTTATTAGGTGTGAAGGATCGTACCATTGTTAGTGAAAGTAAGGAGTTATTGCGTTTAAATTTACAAGATTGCAAAAATGCTTTGATTAGCCACATTTTTTCACAAAATGCTACCGTACAAGAACGTTTTGAATGTTTGTCCCTAGTTTACAACAAACTTACGGACGGTCAGCAAAAAAAATTACGCGACATGGCTGATGAATCACTAAAAAAATTTGTACGAGTCAACGGTTTGCTTAAATTACATTTGATGATCAATTGGAAAACAAAAACCTATGATTTAATTTGTAAAATTTTATACGAAATTGCAGAAAATTATCTATTAAATGTATTAACGGTTATTACTTATGCGTCGGAACAAAATTTAGAATTCTTTCAACGAGTCAGTCGTGGTTTGTTGTCTAACAGTCGAGCTAATCAAGGTAATGCGTTAGAAGTCTTATCAAATGCGGGCGAAAAATATTTAGCAGGGCGAGTATTGCGCTATTTTGATGAGAAAATTTCGGATATTCAAGCAATTAATCGGATTCATGTTGCTTTATTTGGGGAAAATTTGCGCATAGATGAGGGCAGTTATATTTCTGAGCTCATTCGTTTGGAACACCCAATGTTACGTGCTTGTTTACATTACATTCAGAAAGAAAAGACGGGGCATTTTAAATTAAAAGGCGCACCAAAAGAGGCAGTAAGACTATTGCAAGGTGAAGGTGAAATTTTGGAAGAAGTAGAAAAAGTGGTAAAAGTAGTAGAAGAACTCAAACCTAAGCCCAAAACTAGAAAAGAAGTGTTGGAAGCAAAACGTTTAGCCGCAAAAAAAGCAATGCAAAAGGCAAAACATCAACAACAACGCGCTTCATTGCCAGTATTAAAAGATAAAGTTGATCCAAAAGAAATCAAAAAAATGCAATTGAGAGCAAAAAAACCTAAAAATACAACTTAATTGTTTTGATATTTCATTCTACTTGTTCTTTTATTATTAAATTATTTTCAAGTTCGATATTCGGCATTAATTCGCACATAATCATAAGATAAATCACAAGTCCAAATTGTTTCTTGTGCTAGTCCGCGTCCTAATTTAATCTCTATAGTAATGTCAGTTTGGGACATGATGTTATGTCCTTGCTGTTCGGTATAATTGGCTGCCACGCCACCATTTTCAACGATACATACCGTATCCAGATAAATTTTTACTTTTTCAATCTCAAATTCTGCCAATCCCGCCCGACCCACAGCCGCTAAAATTCGCCCCCAATTTGCATCACTGGCATAAAATGCAGTTTTAACCAATGGTGAATGCGCAATAGCATAAGCAACATCTAAACATTCTTGTTGATTTAAACCTTGCGATATTTTAATGGTAATAAATTTCGTTGCACCTTCTCCATCTTTTACAATTGCCTGCGCTAATTGAATACAAATATCAGTTATGGCATCACGTAAGTATCTGTAATATGGATGTTTTATTTCATTGATACAGGTTAGAGAAGTTTGCCCTGTTGCTACCAATATACAAGCATCATTAGTAGAAGTATCACCATCTATAGTAATCCGATTAAATGATTGATTTACCGCGTCATTTAGACAAATTTGTAGCACATCTTGACTCACATTAGCATCAGTCGCCACGTAGGCAAGCATCGTTGCCATATCTGGTTTAATCATGCCAGCTCCCTTAGCAATACCTGTTATGGTAATTATTTGTTCAGCAATATTAATCTGTTTAGAAAAAAGTTTAAGTTTAGTATCTGTCGTCATGATAGCTGTTGCCGCACGTTGCCAATGCTCAGTTGTTTCACCGAGATTAGCAAGGGCTGAAGGAATAGCAGCTTGTATTTTATTAACTGGCAACGCTTGACCAATCACCCCAGTTGAAAAGGGTAATACTTGTGATAATTCACAATCAGTATTTTCACTGACAGCTTGGCAACATGTTAGCGCGTCTTGGATACCTTGCTTACCTGTGCCTGCGTTAGCATTACCGGAATTAATTAATAAATAACGTGGAGTTTGCTGGTCTAAATGGCGTTTTGCAATGACGATAGGCGCGGCACAAAAAGCATTGCGTGTAAATACTGCGGCGCAAGTTGCTTGAGGGTGTAATTGAAATAAGGTTAAATCATCGCGTTGGGTTTGTTTAATGCCTGCACACGTTGTCCCAACTTTAATGCCTGTAATAGGATGGATTGTTGTCATTATTTTATTCCGCTTGAATTTTAATCTATCATTTTATAGTTTTTTTACATTTTGTAATTTTACATACATCATCGCAGTCATCAACGCATCGTTAAACGCATCATGTTGTCCTAATGAAGGTAAATCTAAATCTTGCATAATAACGTCAAAGCGTAAATCAATATATCCTTGTGGTATCGCACTGATTTTCTTATCGTAATAAATTCCAGAAACATCAATTTGCGCGTTTGGTAGTTTAATACCTAATAACGGGCGTAAATACTTATTAATCATGGCTACGTCAAATTCCAAATAATAACCAACTAATGGACGCGAGCCAATAAAATGTAAAAATTTCAATACCGCATGATTTGGCTCTAAACCATGCTCTAAATCACAATGACGTAAACGGTGTACTTTAATACTTTCCTCATTGATACCTTTGCTAGGTTTGATGAATAGCTCAAGTTTACGACTGGTCAAAATATGATTTTGTTTAATAATAACCGCGCCAATCGATAAAATTTCCGCTTTTCTAGGGTTAATACTCGTGGTTTCGCAGTCAAAACAAACACATTCATCATTCGGTGGTGGGTCAAACAAAAAAGCGTAACGTTCATCGTATAAACGTTTACGATTTATTTGCTGTTTAAAATGCTTAAACATAGGATACCCCACTACTAAAAATATATAAAAATTAATGCGTTTTTAGTATATTCATTTACACCATCAACAAAGGAGCTTTTGGAAAGCTGTTTTTTGCACACAGGTGCTTATTAACAAAAAGTACCGTGTGTCTAAATTTTTAAGCGGCTTGCTTATCGACTAATATGTATTCAGCACCACAATACGGACAACGCGCTCTACCATTGGGTGAGCTTTCTAGTGGAATAAAGACTTTTGGGTGCGAATCCCATAGGCGCATACTCGGCATAGGACAATGTAGCGGTAAATCACTTGCCGTTACTTCATATACTTTTTTATCATTTGGTGTATTTTGATTCATCGCTTTATATTCCTATCTTCATAATCTGAATTTGGTATGATTTTTTAATTTTTAAAATGCGTTACTCGTTTAACGTCCTCGCTGCCTTAAACGGCGGGGATGTTCAAGAGTGCGGTTTAGCACTCAGGCATTTTAACCTTATGCGTTTCAGCTAAATGGTAATTTTCATGCGTTGTACTTTATCAAAACTAAGTGCTTCATTCAATTATTAAACGCATTTCACTTTGTATCGAAGGCAACGCCTGTCGCGTTTATATCCCGCTTTTGAACAACGGCATTTTACGCTATTGGATAAAATGGTATAAAACTTCTATAATTGTTCTCATTCCATTTGTTTAGAGGTTAAGTTTATGAATATTGGTAAATTAACTTTAATGAGTTTAATCTTGTTATCGTTGATTGGCTGCGCGACGAGCAAGCAAGGTAGCGTATACAGTCGTAATCAATCACAGAAAATACAAACCGTTGAAATGGGTAAAATTATTGACATCCGTAAAGTGAAAATTGAAGGGACAAAAAGTGGTGTAGGTACAGTTGGTGGTGGTGTGATAGGTGGGATTGCTGGTAGTTCAGTTGGTGGTGGTCGTGGTAGTGCTATTGCTACGGTATTAGGTGCAATTGCTGGTGGTATCGCAGGCTCTGCACTTGAGGAGGGTACGATGCGCCAAGATGGTATTGAATTAACTATTGAGTTGGATAATGGTAAAATTGTCGCCTTAGTACAGGCACTTGAACATGAAAATGAATTTATGGTTAATGATCGAGTGCGCGTATTGCACAGTGGTTCAGGAAGTCGGGTATATCGAGCCAGTCAGTGAATCATATCCCACTTTATTGCAGTCAAGCTAGTTTGTTAGCACAGGCACGTAGTTTGGCTGCTCAATTCAAACTGTCTATTGTCGATACCGTACCTACAACGCCATTTTATCTTAATCTGAGTACGCAGTATTTAGCATTACAATCATCAAATCAAAAAACTCAAGGCGTATACATTGATTTTGTACAAGGTCGATTAGCTTATCGTCGTGAGCACAGTTGTGGACGTAATCAGCCTTTGGCGAGAGCAATAGGACTTAAAAAGCATAAATATTTACAAGTTATTGATGCAACAGCAGGTTTAGGATGTGATGCTTTTATATTGGCAGTTTTGGGTTGCCGGGTAATTATGTTAGAGCGTTCGCCTGTGTTAGCGGCGTTGTTATCGGATGGATTACAGCGTTTAAATCAGCATGTAGAATTAATAGATATTTGGCGTAATATGCAATTAATTCATCAATCTGCGCAAGATTATTTACAATATTTAGAAGATTATCCCGACGTGATTTATTTAGACCCTATGTATCCGCACCGTCAAAAATCAGCACTGGTTAAGAAAGAAATGCGTTTTATTCGGCAAGTGGTAGGGGATGATCAGGATAGTGTTGAATTGCTTGATTTAGCGTTGCAGCGCACAAAACAACGTGTTGTAGTAAAACGACCTAAAAATGCAGCCGCGTTGTCAAGTCAGTTTAAACCCCATACCTACATTCAGAGTAAAAATACGCGATATGATGTTTATATTGTGATTTAATGTGTTGCTATAGAACCCATTTGACATTTAAAAAAATAACGATTTGAAATGTTAGTCATGACGCAGAGCGTCAAGGCTGGGTTACTAGGCTGAGCGTAGTAACCAGATGAATATCTATAGGGGTAGAGAAAAGCCTTACGGCATTCCCCTCCCTCCGAACCGTGCG
>CAYMCP010000103.1:0-9141 GCA_964388965.1 uncultured Thiotrichaceae bacterium
TGACTCAACTTCAAAGTTTAACATATTTCTTAGATTTCAAATCGGTTCTATAAGACCACCGCCAAAGAGCCACTCAAAAAAATCACCCTTAAGAGAACAGCACAAAAAATGTTCACCTTCAATGATGGTAGCTTTACAGTAGTAAGATGGAATAGCTACTATCAAACTCACAATGAACGTAAAAATAAACCAAAATATGATTTTTATATCAGGTTTAAAGCATAAAAATAACTCTTGTTTAAATTCATTGAACAGGTTTTGATCATCCATATAGCGTACCTTACGCAAGACTATTTATAATGTTTAAATCTTGCATTTTATTTTAGAATTACCTATAGCGTAATAAATTTTCTAATATATTTTTAATGATCGTAGGAGAATCACCATTTTCTCATTCTCAGATGCCGAGACTGCAAAAGAACTGCTAAAAATACCATTTTTTCGCTCGTAAGTTATTGACTTTACGTCATCGAAAGTTTTAAAAATGAAGTTCTCTTACAGCCTCAGCACATAGTAACGATGTGTAGGTAACTTATTGATTTTATTCAAAATACTAAAAAGTACCCAAACTATTAGACCAATACTTCGGACAGTTTTTGTGAATTATTAAATATTTCAATAAGTTACAAATATAAGCGTTCTTTCGTAAGTTATTGATTTTATTATATGCTTTAAAAAAGTGTCCGAACCATTGTTAGACTTAACACGCTAAAAAATTACCAGCTTGGTTCTACGCCTTGCATAAATTTAATTGGCACTTCCTCTGGTGCATTTCGCTTAGGTCTTAAACGTTCTGCGATTTCTTCAGAGGTTGGACGAGGCTGCTCTAAAATACCTGCAATCACATCACGCAATTCATCTAAATACTGCGCAACCAACATGACTAAACCCGCATAAAAAGGTGTATCACAACGTTGTACCACCTCGCTGGCAAAGTCGCCTATCCAAAGCAAAATATGCTCATCCATAAATTTTGCAGCATCAGGCAAGGCTTGTGGATTATCACGTAATTTCATTAAATTTGCAATAAATTCTAATTGCAATACCAAATGGTCATCCGCTCGAATTCGCCAATTTTTTGCCGCTAATTCATATTTCTGATACCAATTGCGTATTTCAAACATAGACTCCTGATGGGTAATGTGATCCTCTGAAATCCATACCGATTCATAAGGTGATACGCCAACACTACTATTGAGAAAAATTGCAGCAAAATCAGCAGCTAAAGTATTTAAAAACATCTTATCTAATTCTTTCGGAAGCGTTTGTATTGCTTTCTGCATTAATTCGCGCGCATAGCCACCTTTTTCTGTTTGTAGTTCAAAGCCTAAATTATCTGGAAAATTAATAGCTTGTAAATCTTGTAATGTTTTTTCTTCAAGCTCTTTATCCAATAATACGGCAAAGGTTTTTAAATCATCGCAAACTGCTAGCCGAAATGCACTCACAACATCTTGTGTCATTATTCCATCATCCCTATGTTTATAAGCGTTTTAGCATAACCCAATCCAGACAAAATTAACAACAACATTCAGCTAAAATTTGTATTAGATTTTATCTTTAAGCATTGCACACTGTATCAAATTAATTTAATGAGTACGGTTTACTGAAAAATGAGCAAGTGCTAATAAAGCTTGTTTATATTTAGAATCAGCTACAGGTGTAAGCGCATTAATAGCTAATTCTACTTCTTTTTGTGCCGCTTCCATCGTTAATTTAATGGCTGGCGTGGCACGAATTGCAGTGATAACTTCATCAATATATTCTTTACCACCATTAATGATGGCTTCCCGTAATATTTTTTGTTGCGTGGGCGTACCCAAACGTAATGCGTAAATTAGCGGTAAAGTAGGCTTGCCTTCCATTAAATCATCACCTATATTCTTGCCAATATCCTCAGAACTAGAACCATAATCTAACGCATCATCTACAATTTGAAACGCCGTACCTAAGTGCATTCCAAAATTGGAAATCGCAGTTTCAATTTCTGCTGTTTGGTTGCTAATTACGGCACTAAGTTGTGCAGCCGCTTCAAACAATTTTGCTGTTTTAGAACGAATCACTTGTAAATAATCCGCTTCAACAATATCTGGCTCATGACAGTTAAGTAATTGTAATACTTCACCTTCTGCAATAATATTAGTCGCATTGGCTAAAATCTCCATCACGCGCATATCGCGCACATCTACCATCATTTGAAACGAACGCGAATATAAAAAATCTCCGACTAATACACTCGCTTCATTACCCCAAATATTATTTGCTGTTTCTTTGCCACGACGCATATCAGAAGCATCTACCACGTCATCATGCAGCAAAGTGGAGGTGTGAATAAACTCAATCACCGCAGCTAAGGTAATATGATGTTTTCCGCTGTAGTGTAATGCTCTAGCACACAATAAATGTAAAATTGGGCGCAAACGCTTACCGCCGCTATTAATAATATAGTGGCTAATTTGATTGACCAATACAACATCAGAACGAAGACGAGTACGGATTAATTCATTGACTGCCTGCATATCATCACTGATAAGGCGTTGGATAGCTGCAACATCCATCATGATTGTAGTATTTTGCCCTAGTTGGTGGTAAAGTGACTATTTTGTGATAATTTAACGGTGAGTTAAAATTTTATTATTTTTCGTAATTTCAATGCGTTTTAGCTGTGACATTGGTGCATTTAGAGCACATAGCTTGAAATCATCTTATCTGAAAGCTCGACGACAATCCATCAAATCTGCGCACAGTATCATAGTTGCAGTGTGCATATACTCAAACTAATTGGGCTGGCATCTTAGCACAAAAAAATCGTTATTTATAACATTGTCAGGTAGGCGCAACAATTCTTATTTTGAACTTTGTAGGAACGAAGTCGAGAATTGATATTGTAGGATGCTGATGCGTTTAGTTGGGTGATGACGCAGTGCATTGTCACAGGGAAAAGTAATATTTTTATAACTCATTGATTGAGTAAATATTCCTTATGTTGTTGCATCAAATGAGCTTATCAAGTAATCTGTGTGTCGTTCTATAACGCTTCTTTTATCTCCCTAATTTAACACAATTAAGCTGCGTAAGGTAAGTTTTTACAATACAGAAACAATTTGAATCTAATGAATTTAACATCTATTCTTTTTTTATTAATGCTTGGCGCGATGACTTGGTTTTGGTTCGACACCTTACATGTATTAGAGGTCGCCCGAACTCACTGTAAACGCTATTGTGAACAGTATTATTTACAATTATTGGATGATTCTATTTCTTTAACTGCTATTAGCTTTGCACGTAATAAACGTGGTCAACTCGTTTTACAACGTAATTATCGTTTTGAATTTCATCATCAAGGTGAAGATGTGCGTTTGCAAGGTAGTTTAATTATGCGCGGTAAGCGATTGATGATGATAGATATTCCTGAATATATGGAAAATACTTTTTTTGAGCATTAAACCGTCTATTATTGCGCCAACACTGATCCCAAACGATGTTTATAAATTAAATCAAAAATTAAAAATTGCATTTCAGCGTAAAATAGTTAATTATGATTTATTGAGACAATTTGGGCGAGCATTGTGGGATTGTTCCAATCTTAATGTAGATATAACGCTAAATATTGTTATGATAGAAAAATATCAAGAACTTGCATGGGAATGTTTATATCATCCACAAGCTTATTTTATCGCGCAACATACGCCAATTATTCGCCGAACGGTTGCGATTCAAAACCCAAGTCATTTTAATTACCCTTTAAGAATTCTTCATTTCACTAGCGAAGCTTCACAAACACATTATTTAAATTTAGCGGAAGAGCAATATTTTCTGTATCAGGCACTGCGGTCGCCAATTCAAAATCAACAAGTCTTATTAAATAGCACTAGATATGGGAATTTTGCGCAATTTAAAATTTTATTACAACAATATTGGGATATAGTAATTTTAAGCGCACATAGTATTGATAATAAAATAGTATTTGAATCAGAAATAATGAGTTATCAGTCAATTATCCAAGCTTTTAGTGATGCAAATGTACAGTGCGTGGTACTGGCTACTTGCGAGTCCGCTGAGTTAGCTTACAAATTACAGCAATTAGGTATACCTTGCGTTGTTGGAATGCAATTTAATATATTAGATCGCGCTGCAAGTTTATTTATCAGTCAGTTATGTCAAGCTGTTATAGAAGGTAATACATTATTTCAAGCTGTTCAAATCGCTCGTTGTACGATGCAAAACTTACTAAAACCCAATGAGCAATGGCAGGAAAATGAAACAGGGCAGTGGTTTATACCTTGTTTTTACGCACAATTAGAAACGCCTAGATTTTTAATAAAAAAGCCAGTATCAATCCAAAATCATACCTATTCAGTAAAATTATTAATCGGACGACGTAAGCTATTTTATGAATTGGAAAAATTATTATTAGCAAATAAAAAAATATGGTTATATGGTGTTGGTGGTATCGGTAAAACGGCACTTGCACAAGCATTACAACAACATTTTATCGCTTTACATAAACCCATCTACTACGTTGAAATGCCAAATAATTTACCGTCAGAGCTGCCGGTGCTCGCTGTTTCGCGCCATAAACCTCCGCCCGGTTGGATAGGGTTTGAATTACCTGCCCCCACTGAAACTGAATTTGTACGTTATGCACAATATCAAGGTTTGGCATATCCAGATTTGCAATTACGCTTGATTTACAAAATGTTACAAGGAAATTATCAGGGATTGCAACTGCTACAAAGTTTACCATTTACGACCCAAGCAAATATCTTGCGTCAACAATTATGTGTGATACAACGTTATTTAAAAGCTTATAAACGTTAAATATTGATAATCTTTACTAAGCTTTTTTATTCACAATGAAAGTAATGAACTGTATCAATCATAAAATAATTTTATCTATTTGGGGATGATTATTGTTATAAAAAAATTTCATTCTCAATTACAACTGTCTTATACTGATAAAGCTCAATTGTGACCATAACCATAAGAGGATGAATTTATGTCGATGACACGCCGCGAATTTTTACAAGTAATGGGTATTGCTAGTGCAGCAGGCTTGTTTCCAAAAGCTTTATTCGCAAATAATGCTAAACATTTCTATGATATACCTCAATTTGGTCAAGTCCGCTTACTACATATTACCGACTCCCACGCTCAATTACAGCCAATCTATTTCCGTGAACCGAATGTTAATTTAGGGTTTGGTAGCATGGAGGGTAAAGTGCCCCATTTGGTTGGTGAAAGTTTGCTGAAACATTTTAATATCCCTCCCAACTCATTAGAAGCACACGCATTTACTTATATCGATTTTGCTAGTGCTGCACAAAAGTATGGGAAAGTAGGCGGTTTTGCCCATTTAGCAACTTTGATTAAACAATTACGCCAAAGTTATGGAGCAGATAAAACTTTATTACTCGATGGTGGCGATACATGGCAAGGCTCTGGTACCGCCTACTGGACACGCGGTAAAGATATGGTTGGTGCATGTAATCAATTAGGCGTAGACGTGATGACAGGGCATTGGGAATTTACTTATTTAGCAGATGAAATTTTATCTAATATCCGTGAGTTTCAAGGCGATTTTGTTGCGCATAATGTACTAGTCAAAGATGAAGCATTATTTGAGGGTTCGCCTGCTTTTGATGAGGATACTGGTCATGCGTTTAAACCCTATACGATAAAAGAGTTAAACGGTGCGCGAGTTGCGGTTATTGGGCAAGCTTTTCCTTATACGCCTATTGCTAATCCAAGTCGTTTTATTCCTGATTGGACATTTGGCATTCGTGACGCGGAAATGCAAGAATTGGTAAATAAAGTACGCGCCGAAGAAAAACCGGATGTCGTAGCTGTTATTTCGCATAATGGTATGGATGTAGATTTGAAAATGGCTTCAATTGTTACTGGTATTGATGTCATTTTAGGTGGTCATACGCATGACGGTGTGCCGCAACCTACTGAAGTGAAAAATGCAGCAGGTATGACATTAGTTTGTAATGCAGGTTCAAATAGTAAATTTGTTGGTGTGTTAGATTTTGAAGTTAAAAATGGCAAAGTGAAAGATTATCGCTATCGCTTATTGCCCATATTTAGCAACTTACTCGAAGCGGACAAAGACATGCAAGCTTATGTGGATAATGTGCGTAAGCCATATTTATCACGTCTGAATGAGCAATTAGCAATCGCTGATCAAGTATTGTATCGTCGTGGTAATTTTAATGGTACATTTGATCAAGTTATTTGTAATGCTTTGCGTGAAGAACATGATGCACAAATTTCATTATCACCCGGTTTTCGTTGGGGTACGAGCGTACTGCCAGAGCAACCGATTACGATGGAAAATGTGTTAGATCAAACTTGTATCACTTATCCAGAAACTTATGGACGAGAAATGACAGGTCAGGAAATTAAAACAATTTTGGAAGATGTATGTGATAATCTTTTTAATACTGATCCATATCGTCAACAAGGCGGCGACATGGTACGTGTTGGCGGTTTAGACTATGTATGTGAGCCAATGCAGCGTATGGGGCAACGCATTTCAGAAATGACTTTAGATGACGGTACGCCGGTTAAAATGGGTAAGAAATACAAAGTGGCAGGTTGGGCAACCGTTGGCGCACAATCCGATGGTCGCCCGATTTGGGATGTGGTTGCTGATCATTTACGACAGGTGAAAACAGTAAAATTGGATAAAATCAATACGCCTAAGTTAAAAGGAATCGGCGATAATGAAGGTTTAGCTGATTATATTTAGAATTTTTTGATAGTGCTGTAAATTAGCGCGCAGAAAATTGTAGTAGCACACGCTATTTGATAAATTTTGGCGTTTAATCCGTTACAATTAGATTTTCTTTAGGAAAAAATATGATCAATAAAGTTGTACTTGCTTATTCTGGCGGTTTAGATACTTCTGTCATCTTGAAATGGTTACAGAATGAATATGATTGCGAAATTGTCACTTTTACTGCGGATATTGGACAGGGTGAGGAATTAGAGCCCGCACGCACTAAGGCTGAGGCATTAGGGGTTAAAGAAATTTTTATTGAAGATTTGCGCGAAGAATTTGTGCGTGATTATGTTTACCCGATGTTTCGTGCTAATACGATTTATGAAGGTGAATATTTATTAGGTACTTCAATTGCACGCCCATTGATTGCCAAGTATCTGATTGAAATTGCTAATAAAACAGGTGCTGATACTATTTCTCATGGTGCAACGGGCAAGGGGAATGATCAAGTACGTTTTGAGCTAGGTGCGTATGCTTTACGTCCAGATATTAAAGTCATCGCCCCTTGGCGTGAATGGCAATTAAACTCACGGGAAAAATTATTAAAGTATGCAGAAGATAATCATATTCCCATCGAAATGAAACGCGGTAAAAAATCACCGTATTCGATGGATGCGAATTTATTACATATTTCTTATGAAGGCGATATTTTGGAGGATCCTTGGTCGGCACCTGAAGAAAGTATGTGGCGTTGGTCGGTATCCCCAGAGGCTGCACCCGATATACCTACTGTTTTGGAATTGACGTATAAACAAGGTGATATTGTCGCAATTAACGGCGAAAACATGACTCCAGCACAGGTGCTTACTTATTTAAATGAAGTGGGTGGTAAAAATGGTGTGGGACGTTTAGATATTGTTGAGAATCGTTATGTTGGTATGAAATCACGTGGATGTTATGAAACGCCAGGCGGTACGATTATGTTAAAAGCGCACCGTGCTATCGAATCGTTGACTTTAGACCGCGAAGTAGCACATTTGAAAGATGAATTTATGCCACGTTATGCCTCACTAATTTATAACGGCTATTGGTGGAGTCCGGAGCGTAAATTATTACAAAGCTTAATTGATGAATCGCAAGCGCATGTAAATGGTTTAATTCGGGTGCAATTGTATAAAGGCAATGTCGTTGTAACGGGGCGTAAATCGGATACAGATAGTTTATTCGATAGTAATATTGCTACTTTTGAGGATGATGCAGGGGCGTATAATCAAAAAGATGCTGAAGGTTTCATTAAATTAAACGCTTTGCGGATGCGTATTGCTAAACAATTAGGACGTTGTTTTTAACGTATATTAAACTCGTGGCATCGCGTCATCACAAGGAAAAATCTCGTTCTACGCGCTGCGTAGAATGGGCACCTGCGAAGGTGCTTTATCAATACGGTGCAAGTCCGTATCGGAGTATGTCATAACTCCGTAGCTGAAAGTAACCACGTCGCCGCGAGGCAGGGTGGAGAGCAACTGGAAGCGAACCATCAGCGAGTCAAAATACCCATACCTTTTAGTTTAGTCTCTAAAAATGAGAATTGCTGAGATGATTATGACTAATCGTTTATTTTCTCGAAATAGACTAAACTACTAATTAAATGGACTAAGGAGAACTACGATGCAAATTACAATGAATGGCGAAACAAATGCAGATGGCTATCTAATTTTAAAAATTCCAATGAAACTAAAAAATACCGCATTTAAATTGACAATTACCGCTCAAGAAGCACCCACGCCACAAACATATTTGACACAAACGAGCTTATTAGATTTAGCTGGACAAATAGATTATGAGGATGACTACGATTATAAATCATTGAGAATGCGCTAATGCTGTACGCTGTTATTGTTGATACTTGCGTATGGTCACTACTATTAAGGCGTAATACCCAACCGAACCACGTTTACCTTGATACACTAAAAAATCTACTTATCACAAAAAATGCAGTGATGTTAGGTGCAATTAAACAAGAAGTGTTGTCTGGAATAAAAAATGTACAACAATTTGAAATGGTACGTTCAAGATTAAGCGTTATCCCCGATGTGCCTTTAACCACAGAAACTTATGAAACCGCCGCGCTATTTTTCAATCACTGTCGTTCTCATGGCATACAAGGTTCTCACATTGACTTTTTGATTTGTGCTGCTGCTTACCTAAACCAATACCCAATTTTAACAATGGATAAAGACTTTACTCACTATCAAAAATATATTGATTTTGAACTGGTGCAAACTTAACTTGTTTCCCAGCTTTATTTGACAGGAGATAGAACGCATTGAGCAGCAATTGTAAAAATCTATACTTGTGGACAGCAATTCTCATTTTAGAGACTAAACTAAAAGGTATGGGTATTTTCAAGGGGG
>CAYMCP010000104.1:0-8655 GCA_964388965.1 uncultured Thiotrichaceae bacterium
CAACGTAAACATGGCTTTTAGTCCTTAACTTAATGGCATTGACCCTACGCTTGCTTGTCATCCAAATCATTTGTTACATCTTACTTAGAAAAATTAAGACTTTATAATTTTATCGTATTCTGCATGAGTGCCAATCCAAAACCAAAGCAGCCCATCTTCTATTTCTACAGCTAAAGCACGATATTGAATGCCAACACGCACAGAACGATAACGTTTAATTTGTTTGAAGTGTAACGATGGATGATTGGAGTTGGTTTTAAGCAGTTCGTAATTTCTATCAGCAAGTTTTTGTACTGATAGAGGCAATTTTGCATACATTTCCCAAAATGAGGGGCTGGTAAAATGGTTCACAGTTTTCTCGTTTTTCCAGCTTTGTGGTCTGCAATTGCTTGAGCTGCTAATGCGTCAAGGTTTCCATTGATGGCATCCTTTTGAATTTGCTGATCCCATAATTCAGCATCAAATTTTTCATACCACGCTCGAAATTTTTGTAATTGTTCTTGTGATAATTGTGTAATGAGGTGTTCGATTTCTTCTACTGTTACGTCCATTTTACAAGCCTCTAGTCAATAATGGTTAAACTAAATATTATGCTAGTACAATGAGATGTGCAAGATAAAACAAGATGAAACAGATTGAAGGATAAAAATATCAGAATCAAGATTCTCAAGATTGATGGATTAGGCAGGATTTAATCTTGAAAATTCTTTAATCCTGCAAACCCAGATTCAGACAACATCCTTGTTTAATTTATCATTTTCCCATTTTGTAGGGTTTTCGATGTTTCCAAAATAATGAATGTGGTGTTGGGTGCAGATGGTGATGAAATAGGCAGCGTTTTGGGCATAGTCCCAATTTTGTAGTCGTAGGGATTTTGGGTTGTAACGGTTTTTGTAACATTCATTTAGGTTTGTTGATTTGGTCATTGTTGGTTATTGGGTTGTCATTAATCCCGTATCGCATAAACATCGTATCCATTTAGATTTATTGGGTTTAGCGTGTCAATCGTAAATATTGTACCCGTTTGGATTTATCAGATTCACCGTATCAATCGTAAATATCACAAATTCCATCAACCCCACAAATCCCATAAACATTATGAACCCCGTAGAGACAAGGCATGCCTTGTCTCTACATAAACCATAAATCCAAATCATCGGTTACATCCTGTTCAAAATGTAAGGTGTATAAACGCAGTGCCATACACCATAAACGCTTAAAAAGGTGCATGGCGTTTCACTTATGCACCCTACGCTTGCTATCCATCACATCAATAAGTCGTTTTTGTCGGTACGATATTGTCACGTTGTGGATTGAATTTACCTTGATTGCCAAAATTTTCCGTAATCGGATAATACTGCTCAACCGCCCGTCCCAAGAAGTCATACACCACCAAACCCGACACTTGCATTACATCTTTAACCCGTGCATTGTCACCTTGATGAATGTTAAATCTTTCTTGGTTTGAATCGGATGTTTTAAAAAGCTATTTATTGATTTTCGGTAAATACAACTGGTTTCATTAGCAATTTATGTCCTGATTGAATACCAGGAACTACTGTAAACTTTATAATTCCATCTTTTGGGCAATCTTGCACAATTTCATGTTCATGGGCATCAAAAATATCTCCTGAATCTGCGTTCACAAGATAGCAAGGAGGATTTGATTCTAATAATTGTTTTATTAACTCAAAACTTTTTTTTGCAGCACTTTTTACCTTTGAACTTAAATCTTCTGAATTTAAATCTTCGGATAAGTCCAACTTAGATAATAAATATCCTTTATGTGATGTAAAAAATGTCTCGAAATCAAAAATTTCTTGCTGAGTAGTTAACATTTGACGCTGTATTCTATAAGTATAAATCAGCAATCTCTTTGACAAGGTAGCTTTAATTTTTGCATTAAAAAACATAAATTTACTTTCATCTTTCATTTCTTCTTTTTGTTGACGAAGATAGCCATAAATATCTTCAGTAGTGGTATCTAATCCACTACTCATGCAAAAAGCTTTGTAATCAGTCACAACTTGATAGTCTTCTCGTTTCTCGTAATCACCAATAGATTCTGCTTGTTTTCTACCCTTCAATCGCGTAATTTCAGCCATTTGTTCATCATGTTCCACTTTCAATTGACTGATTTTCTCTGTTAAAGACATTCTTTCATCATTCAATTTCTGTTGAGTCTCTTGGTACTTTGTCTTTATTTCTCCAAATTGTCTATGCAATTGATCGTACTTTTCAGATAAACTCTGGTGTTCATTAAAATATTTGGTTTTATGCCGCTTTTCATTTTCAAAATCTGATTTTAATTTTCTAATCTGTCCTTGAGTATCCTTAAAAATATCTGGAAAAAAATTCATAGCACTAGACCAAAAAGTTTCAGGCTTTTCGAGATCATTTTTAAGAAGATTTAACTTATTTTCACTTGTTTTAAGGTTTTGTTCAATTTCTTGCAATTTTGTTTGCAAGCTATTAATTTCCTTTTTCTTCTCAGATAGTTGTTGATTAAGGTTAGCTTCAAGCTCTGTTTTAGCTTCCAACTCAGCTTTTTGAGTAGCTAGTTGTGTTTCAAGTTCTTTTATCCTATCAGGTGAGTCAGCTATATTACTTGGTGTCTCAGGACGACTCTCTTTGTATTTTGCCATGTACTGCTCACAAACACTATGCAGTAATTGAAGAGACTCTTGACGACTTAAAGAATAACTATCAACATTACTTTTAAAATTCCAACATCCATTACATTGTTCAGTATTTTCATTTAACCACGCAATAATCTGAGCAACTCTTGAATCTGGCGTTGGTTTTTCTGTTTTAGACATTTTCAATCCTCTCTAATCTAACTTGGATTTGCATGGGTTGTTAAGAAGTCAACTTCTGCTGTAACTTCACTATCTGAGCCTTCAGTACAATCTTTTGCATGAACAGTAATTTTTGTGTCTCCAAAGCCCATAGTTACTTCAACACTACGGTTTAACCCACCTTTGGTAGAAGGAGTTTGTAAATTGACTTCACCTATTTTTTCTACACTAGGTTCATCTACGAAGAATACATCTTTATGTGGAGCTGCATAAATTTGAATTTGCACGTCTTTTTGATATGCACTACCTACTCCAAAAAGGCTGGCAACTTCATGATTTTTCAATAAGCTATCGCCAGCAGCAATAAAAGAGCTAAACATACTATTCAAAGATATTTCTTCCCTTTCTTCATGAAAATATAAATTTTGTTCTAACAAACTTTTAAATTTATCTATGCCAATTTCTTGAGCTTTAGTTCTGGCTCTCATTAGCAAAGAACTTTTATTAATATCGGAGTACTCCTTAGCTGCATTTTCAATCGCCTCTTTTAGCTCAGGCGGTAAGTCTTTCAGAAATTCAGAAATTAATAAATATAATTCCGAGGAAGTATAAGATATAGCAACTCCATAGGTTAATCTTGCCCGTCTTGCTCTAATAATATCTGGATTACGTGCAAATGAAGCTGCCCCCATCATAATAGATTTACCAGGTTCACCTGGAATCAAAATTTTCTTTCTTACATTACTAGCAAATTTATCTTTGATTTGTTGCTGCAAGAAACGAGATGTTGCAAAACCACCAACTAAATACAGATAATCACATTTATCACCAATGCGTTTAAATATATTTTCTACCTGTACCAAAATATTATTGACAACCGAACCAAAAATGTCCTCTTCCATCACTTGGCGAGTTAATCGAAGCTTATAAGTATTACCACCTTGTTTATTTGCTAATTCTTCAAGAACTTGAGGATATTCTGTTTGTAACAAATCTCGTAACTCACTTGGAATGCGAAAGTTACCGCGCTCATAATCAGCAGGGTCAAAACCATATTTAAAAACTTCCCAATCATCCATCATGTGTACATAAGCTTCTGGATAGTCTCTTTCAAATTTATCTATTGCACCTCCTCCTAATACTTGGGCTAAGTAATTTAAAAAGTTTTTATCTACGTCTTTCCCACCATGTCCGTCGGCTGCACCCGAACCAGGTATGACTTCTTTAAGCCCCTTATCACGCCCTTCTCGAATAATTTCATGTACCGTTAAATCAACTGTACCACCGCCACAATCAACAATGAGCATAGTAGATTTATCTTCAACAATACCTAGCTCTCTATCTGCTACATACATACAATAGACAGAAGCCGCTTCTGGTTCTAGAGCAAACATGAATCGTCCAGCATCCCAGTCCCCTTCTTTGAAAATATCAGCTTTTTTTGCTGCTTGCTCCATAAGCTGTTTAGCAGCGTCGTCCCAGATGGCGGGGATTGTTAAACACCAACGGATTCTTGTTTCATCAACCTCGTTTCCAATATGATCTTTCACATCTCGTAGAGCAGTTAATCTGATTTCGCGTAAATAATCTGCAATTAAATCAATAATTAAAAATCGTTCTCCGTTATCTTCCAAATATGGTTCACCTTGTTCATCTACTTGATTACGATGAAATAGTTTGGTTTTAAACTTTTCAAAAAAGTGATAATTACTTGCTGCATTATCCTGACGTAACTCAATAAGTCTTTGTTTAGCTTTATAACCCCATGAATCAAATTTCTTGCCCTCATAAAGTAAATAAGTTGGTGTTTTCACATAAGGGCTTTGTTGTCCAACCAATTTATTCCAATCTGTATTTTTATAAATATCCCCCGCCGCAGTGTGCGCTAAAAAACAATAAGCATAACCAGAAAAGGTTGTACCAAAATCAATTGCAATCGCAATATTAAAATTACTCATAAATTTTGTCCCTTAAGTTTTTTAGTAAAGAGTATTACCATATCTTTTGCGTTTAATATAACCTTCGCGTACAAGCTGAAACCAAGCTTCAAGTAATTTGTTTGCTTCTGGAATGGATGTCTTATCAACAATTCTTAAAACAAACTCTAATTTATCAAAATAGTTTTCATCGCTTGACAATAAAATAGCTTTTAATTGCTCAATATCATTGATTACTTCTAAATTGTTACTACCTTTCATTTTTAAAAAAGCAATAACTGAGTACAAAACTTGCTCGGTCGCAAATTTTTTATTTGTCAATTGAGCAAAACTAAATGCTAAATCTAAAGCGAGTTCTGGAACTAAACTGGGAATTTGTACTTCTAATGTTTGATAAATGAGACGGTAATTACCTACAAGCATTTCAACTAATTGTTCTTTGAATTTTTCAGCAGGAATTTTTTCTAACAAATGAGGTAGTAATTTAGGCAACTTAGGAGGAACACAATAATTTGATATATAATAGCTATCCATGAGTAAACCAGATAATATACAGTGATAAAAACCCAAAAACTCAGCCAACGCTTGCGTATATTCAGCAGAATTAACCTTATAGTCACGCATTCTATTGATACCATGCTTTTTATCTCGTTCTTCAGCAAGTAACTGATTTAAATTATATTCATCGTCTCCACCTTCTTGTTCTATTTCCTGTTGAGATTTGCCTTCCGCAGCTAATTCTTCTCGTATTTTTTTCCAAGATTGTGCGTTTCTTTTTGCAAATGGATACAACATTTCTTTCCATGAAAAAGATAAAATTTTTCTATAAAATGGTTGCTCGTCCATCGCATTCCACGTTGCTACATACAGTTGAATAATATCAGCATCAACTTTTGACTCAATTAACAAAACAGGAATAGAACGATGCGTCCAAAATAAAATTTCTATAGCAGCTTCTCCGCCTATCCGCTTAGTTTTATAAGCATTACCTAAAAATTTAGATGGACGTACTGAATCATGCAATGGATAATTTTCATGCAAGAAAACCCGTAATTTATCAGTTAATCTTGTTTCTAGTTGAAAAAAACCTTTTGCAGCATCAGGATATTCATCAAATTCTAGTATTGGAGGTGAAATAATAATTAAAGGTGGTACGGGGTTACGGTTATCTTGATACTGTTTATAAAAATCTAAAGTTGGAGTCGTTTGGATAATTAACGGATGGTTTTCTATTATTTTAGTATATTCATTTGATTGCAAGGTATTTTTTAGCTTTGCATTAGCTAATATGACTTCTGTTTCACGGTCAAATTGCTTTAATTCCCACTCTAACTTACGTCGTTCTTCAAATAAGCGAGTTTCAAACTCCAGCTTTTTAGATAATCGTAAATTCTCCCATTCCTCTCTAAACTCTTGTAGTTTTTTCTCATATTCAGCCCCTAATTTAGCTAATTGAGTATTATATTCAAAATTAGTTTGGTCACGTTTAACTTGAAAATTTTGCTCATCTTTTTGAAGATTGTATTGATTTAAAAATTGTGCTTGTAACTTTTTTACTTCAAACTCTTGACGACGGTTCTCCATTTGATGTTGAAACTGTTCACGCATTGCTTCTAATTGGAAATCAGCTTCAATTTTTACAGCAATATTATGCTTTTCTGCCTGTTGTCGTGCAATTTCTAACTCAAAGTCAGCATTAATTCTATCAATCGTATTTTGCCGACCCACTTGTAATTTTACATTTTCGACTTCAGCTTGGAATCGTTGACGATACTGTTCTAATTCAAAACTAGCATTGATTGTATCAATTGTATTTTGTCGACTCACTTGTAATTTTGCGCTTTCAACTTTAAATTGAAAACCTTGTTTCATTTGTTCTAATTCGAAATCAGCATTAATTTTGTCAATATTATTTTTTGCATTAACCAAAGCCGTAGTATTACTGGGATAAGAAAACCATCCCAATACATTACTTGCGGCAGTAGCTATACCATTACCAATATTTGTCAAAAAATCGCCAAAGCCATTAAGAATATTCATTTCATATTTTCCTTATTTAGAAATAATTTTTAACTTATTAAAATAACACCCACATTTAAAGGTTTAGTTTTTCAGGAAATGGTATTAGGTGCAAGCTTAACGTCTTGAATTTCACCTTTTATCTGGCTTTTATTCTCAATAATGCCTGCTAATTCTCCACCTTGAATTTTTTCCCCTACAAATACAATATTCTCTATTTTACCCTTGTTTATAACCGTTCCAGAGACACGTCCACCTGAAAAATTCGCATTCTCTGAAATTTCAATATTTGACACAAACCCTTGATTTTCAATATTTCCTTCTAAAATCGCTTGGCTTATGCTGGCATTATTGGCAATGGTAATATCAGCAAATATTTGACTTTCTGCATTACACACAGTTTTTATTGTTTTATTAGGCTGACAAGTGTTGATTTCTGCGGATACTTGATAAGACATTAAAGCTAGAAAAAGCAAAAAGATTCTCATTTTAATTTTCCTTTAGTGGTCAGTGGAATATACTCTTAATGAATTGTAGTAAGGGAAAAATAAAAAAGCAAGTATTTCACAAAATTATTGCGCACAAAATTATCGATTAATTAACGTGAGTTAGAGGTAAGAGAAGAGAGAAGTATTTGTATCTCCTAAAAAATAAGAGATAATGGAGAGCGTTAAAGACCACTAGCTCTTATTCTATCAAAGATTACTACGCGGCAATTCAGAACTTTTTTGGTGATTCTGTTACGTCCTCATATCAACTCACCGAATAAATATATTTTTTTGAGTCTGGGCCGCTCAATGGTTATTACGCTTTAATTATCTTGAAAAATTGCTTTACTTAAACCTAGTTAAGCTATTATAATTTCAGGTTTAACTAAGCTCGACATCAGTGGCTTACTAAAAAAGTAACGACTGATAGTCAATTTATTTTTCACGCAAAATTTAGGGAGGATAAGTTTTCCAATGCCAACTGTCCGTGTAAAAGAAAATGAACCATTTGAAGTAGCAATCCGCCGTTTTAAACGCTCTTGTGAAAAAGCAGGTATTCTTGCCGAAGTTCACCGTCGTGAATTTTACGAAAAACCCACCTCTGTGCGTAAACGTAAAGCAGCCGCTGCCGTCAAACGTCATCTGAAAAAAGTTGCGCGTGAAACCGTGCGCCGCGAACGTCCTTATTAATATCTCCCGGTTTTACCAGCCGTTAATTAGTCAAACGTGCTGGTCAATAAATACAGTAAAAAGCTATGTCATTAAAACAACGTATTCAAGAAGATATGAAAACTGCAATGTGGGCGAAAGAAAAAGACCGTTTAGCAGTGATTCGTTTAATTCAAGCCGCGATTAAGCAAAGAGAAGTTGATGAACGCATTGAATTGGACGACGCGCAGGTGATTGCTGTTTTAGATAAAATGCTCAAGCAACGCCGTGATTCTATCGAGCAGTATGAAAAGGCAGCGCGACAAGATTTAGCAGATCAAGAAAAATTTGAAGTGGGTATTATTCAAACCTATTTACCACAGCAGCTTGCCGAAGCTGAATTGAACGAAATAATTGAAGCGATGATTGCTGAAACAGGTGCTGAAACTGTTAAAGATTTGGGTAAAGTTATGGGCATGATTAAGCCTAAAATACAAGGTCGTGCTGATATGAAAGCCGTTAGTCAACAAATTAAAGAACGGTTAAGTTAAGCGTTTTTAACGTAGATAATTAATGTTTACCCAACCTGTTCGGGAATGCAAAACCAGTCAGTTTTAGCTTGTATTCCCGTATCATAGCAAAATTAGTTTTGTGGGTGCAGCAATTCTCATTTTTAGAGACTAAACTAATTAAGGTATGGGTATTTTCAAGGGGAAGTTTGATGAAAACAGATACAAGCTTGTCAAAAAATGCTTTGAACTTTGA
>CAYMCP010000105.1:0-8158 GCA_964388965.1 uncultured Thiotrichaceae bacterium
GCCGTTTCGCGCCGCCTACGGCGGCGGTGCTAATCTGGAGATTAGCACTCCCAGCTCCCCCATAGTTTTCCCATGAAAGACGGGGGAACGGCACCCGTTCGGACGAAGGCACTCGCGTGTTTGCATTGTTGGCATCGGTGATTGACACCTGCCGCCAACGCGGTGTACCTTCCTTGCACTATTTGGAACAGGTGATTCGAGAAAGACGTGCGGGTAGAGATGCTCCGCCGCCGCCTGCCCCTATTTCGGAGATGGGGGTCTGAACGGTTACGATGGAAATGATCCTCAGTTTGTAGCATAATGCGCGACAAGGTGTGCATCATAGCCGTGGTTGGTAAGTGCAGTTTCATAATCTATGCCCGCGCATTAAAACTTTTTTCGTCTATAATAAAATCAATCACTTACGAAAATATGCTCTATCTAAAATCAATGATTTACAGACTTTTTCAGAGTTTTCAGATTTTGTGGTCATTCCTAAGCAATCTTAAAGCATCTCGAAACATGCAGGTCAAGTTCAACAAGCTTACCCGTAGGTTCAAGCATTTTGTAGAGGTTCATTTTGTCAAACGACAATGATTTTTTAATCTTCGGCTCTCCCGCTATTGAGCAAGCAGAAATTGACGAAGTGGTTGCAACACTTGAATCAGGCTGGCTCGGCACAGGTCCTAAAGTAGCGCGTTTTGAAAGCGATTTTGCTGCTTACAAAGGCGTAACCGCCAGCCACGCTGCCGCCGTCAATTCCTGCACCGCCGCCCTGCACGTCAGCATGATTGCCGCCAATTTGCAGCCCGGCGATGAAGTCATCACCACCGCCATGACCTTCTGCGCTACCGTCAATTCCATTATTCATGCGGGTTTAACCCCCGTATTAGCTGATGTAGAACCTGACACCTTTAACATCGATCCTAACGCCATTGAAGCTGCCATCACCCCACGCACACGCGCCATTTTATTGGTGCATTTCGCCGGTCGCGCCTGTCATATGGACGCTATCATGGCAATCGCAAAAAAACACGATTTAATTGTGATTGAAGACTGCGCTCATGCGATAGAAACCGAATATCATGGACGCAAAACCGGCACTTTTGGCGATTTTGGTTGTTTTAGCTTTTACGTCACTAAAAATGTCGTCACGGGCGAAGGTGGCATGGTACTCGCCCACAATGAAGAAGCTATCGGGCGAGTTAAAATGTTAGCCTTGCATGGCATGACAAAAGACGCTTGGCATCGTTTTGGTGATGAAGGCTTTAAGCATTACCGCGTGGTAGAATGCGGTTTTAAATATAACATGATGGATATTCAAGCCGCGCTGGGTATTCATCAGCTTGCGCGGGTAGAACAAAATTGGCAACGCCGTCAAGCAATCTGGCAAGCTTATCAAAAAGCTTTAGTTGAATTACCCATTACATTGCCCAAAGCCATTGAAACTAACACCCGTCATGCTTATCATTTATATACTATTTTGATAGATGAACAACAAACAAAAATCACCCGCGATGCTTTCTTAGATGCCATGACTGCGCATAAAATTGGAGTAGGGGTTCATTATCTCAGCATTGCAGAACATCCGTTTTATCAAGAGACATTGGGTTGGCAACCTGAAGACTATCCCAATGCCATGAAAATTGGGCGGCAGACGGTGAGTTTGCCATTGGGTGTGAAACTCTCCCTAGAAACAGCTAAACGTGTTATTCATACAATCAGAACTGTTCTGCACAATGCCTAAAATTTCCACTAAAAATATTCGTAATATTTTATACATAATAGGCATTTTATTTATTTTTTTGTTAATTCAACAAAACAAAGAAATATTTACAAATGTATTTATTAAAATAAAATGGATGGAGTTTTCAGTCTCAGTTGGTTTAATTTTAGTTGTGAACTTTATGAATGCTATTTTATTCAAATTCCTTTTACAGAAATACACTATCAACATTACCCTTCAAACAGCTTTTACTATATTTTCTTTTTCTCAGATAGCTAAATATATTCCAGGCAAAATTTGGAGTCTTTTGCATCAAACCACTTATTTTAGTGAAACAAAAGCGACTGCTACTATTCTAATAGTCAATATTGAACTTGCCCTAATTTCTATTTTTGTTATAGGAACAACATCATTGATGATCATATTTTATGAACACTCAATTGTTTTTTGTATAATTATGCTCTTGTTTGGGTTTTCTTTATATTTTCTAGTAATTCATTCGTGTTATTTAAATTCATTTGTACATTATCTCTTTACCTTTTTTTGCAAAAAATACCCAAAATATACCTGTCAAAATATTATATCTATAACTTGGATTAGCCTCTATTTCATCATATTTGCTATAGGTTACCTCATCTCACATCTATTAATGCTATATGCCGTATTCAATATGCAATGGGAATCTTCAATACAAATAATTGCCTATTTAGGACTGTCTTGGGTAGTGGGTATGTTAGTATTTATAACTCCTAGTGGAATGGGAGTAAGGGAAGTATTTTTTATTTTTTTGGGGGGTATAACAAGCAATCATTTAAGCTTCGAAAACTTAGCTGCAATTGCGGTGTTTACTAGACTATGGTTTCTTTGTCAGGAAGCTTTTGGTGTATTAATTATATTAATTTTTAATCGTATCACTGGCTATAAGTCTGAAATTCACAAAACTAAATAAATTTACGTTTTTGATGTTTAAACCTTATAAAAGCTGCTTTAGTTGGAATTGAAAAGTATGAGGATTTGGTATTTGCTAAATCAAAGTTTGGAAACTTATTTTGATGAATAAAATCAACAAAGCTTGACGCAGCATGAATAGATATTTTGGAATATAATGAGTGAAATGTATCATTATTTTCTATTTTGATTGTTTCTTGATATAAAATTTTTCCATCATCTAGTTTTGGACTAAGTTCGTGAAATGTATAACCCGTGTATTTTTCAGATTTGGCTAAAACCCAAAATACTGGGGATGTTCCTTTATATGCAGGAATTAAAGAAGGATGAAGATTAATTTTTTTATTAAAACGATTGAGACAAAATTCAGGAATAATGACATCAAAGTATAGAGAAAGTAACATGTCTTCAGTAGATATATTATTTATTTCATCAAAATTTGAGAACTCGTGAAATGATAATAAAGAATTTTCTGTTAATTTTTGTAAACATTTAAATCCGCTTTTATTTTGTCTGCAAGCATTTTTATATTTTAGAAAATAGATTATTTTTTTTATAACATATTCTAAGCCTGATTTTTTAATTTGTTTCCAAAAAATAGTTGATTTTTGCCAAATGCTTTTTTTATTAGAAAAGAGCCATATTTCAATATTAAATTGATTAGTAACTTCTTCATCGATTAATTTTTGAATAAATTCAGCACTGTAAAATGGCGGGACTGAGGTAAGAATGATGAGTCTAGGTAAAATATTATTCATATGACTAATTCTTCATTATACTTAAAAAGTATTTACTTGAGTTTTTAACATCAAATTCGGTGTCTAAGTGACGAAGACTTATAGCAAAGTCAGTAAGCATTTTTTCTAAAGTATTATGAATAGCATGAGCAAAAGAGATTGCTGATACGCTTTCAGCTAAAATACCAACTTTATTATTTTGCAATAAATGTGGTAAATCCCCCACCGGCATACAAACAACTGGACATTGACATTTCATTGCATCAGAAAATACCACGGGAATGCTTTCAATACGTGAAGGAATTAACACATAGTCTGCACTGACAAACCATTCAACGGCGGCGACTTTATCTAAGTAGCCTTTTAATACAATAGGTCGCCCTTGTTGTTGCAACTTTGCACAACTTTTATGTACTAAATCTTGCAAAGGACCACCGCCGGCAATACGCACTTCAGCGATTTTTCCCCAATCCTCTTCAGAAAGCAATTGTAAACTTTCTAATAACAAATCAATGCCTTTGTTGGGATGCCAACGCCCCAAAAAAGCCAATACATAAGGCGGCGCGGTTTTCAACGCGGGCAATTCAGGTAAATCCAAATGACGAGTACTTGGCAAAAAGGTACAGGAACGTTTTGAGAGGCGTTCAACGTCATCTTTCAATAAATAACCATCCGCAAAATTAACTTGGGCTTCACGCAAGACTTTTTGTAATAACTGTTTAATTAATGGAATTTTGCCTAAACTCCAAATATCACTGCCTAAAGCCCAAGTTGAATAAGGAATATTATGTTGTTGAGCCACGCGCCAAGCCCAGTATCCAGAAGGCAAAACCCATAAAGCAAAAATATGATCAACGGTTTGATTTTTTACTAATTGCTTGACGGCAGTTTGACCTGCAATGAGAGTTTTAATTAAAGGAAACCAAGTGAAAGGATTAGTGGGTTTAAGTAAAGATAAAGGAAGACGCGGTACAGCAAAACGATGAATAGATAAATTTTCATTGGTTTGTTCATGGTTAGCTGCAAGGCTAGGTGCTACCACACTGACCTTGACGTGACGAGCCAGTGCATGAGCAAAATCAGCAACGAATGCACCTGCGGCTTCGCTGCCATCTTGAGTAGTCGGATAAGAAGTGCTAATTAATACAATGTGCATTATTGTTTTTCTAAGGTTAATCGATAACCATGCGGCATCATGCTATCCATTAAACTTAGACGCGCTAATACATAAGCACTTATATTAATGAGTAGAATAAACAAGGGTAATACAATAGCTAATATCAATAATGGATTTTTTTGTTTCATCCAGTTTAACAAAGTTTTACTCAGTGCAATATTAGTCAATAAGGCTGCGGTTTCTAAAGGATGTCCCCAAGCGTCTAGCTTTCTAAGTTGAAAACCATGACGATAAGCGAGTTGTTGTAAACCGTGTTGCGTCCACCTTTGAAAATCTAAGGGTTCATCATGCAGTGGGTATAAAAATGGAACATTGATGATTAAATGCCCACCTGTTTTGAGGGCTTTTTTTATTTCTTCAAGAGCTTTATCGGGATTGGGCAAATGCTCTAAAACATCCAGCAATAAAACTGTATCAATACTATTGTCTGCGATAGGTAAAGACTGTGCATCAGCATAAACATCAGGATGGGTTTTATACCATTGTGTTGATGTTTGATAATAATCAAGTCCAATATATGTATGTTCTGATGAAATATAGTGTTTCATATATTGATCAGCACAGCCAATATCTAAAACCACACCTGTTGCTTGTTGACCAATGGCTTGATAATGTTTTTTGGCATTTAGAAAAACAAACCATTGCGGGTGCAAAGGTAAATAACGTAGTTTAGAAAGAAATTTTTTGAGCTTTTGAAAGGGCATAGACATGATTTTAAGTCTTTTGGCTATACAGTAAAGCTGTGATTTGTTCTGACACCAAACCAATTAAAAAAACCAGTAAAGAAGTAGTGAACAATAACATGCCCATATTGGTAAAGCGTCCATCGGTTAAATAGGTGTAAGAATAATAAATCAATCCTAAGGAAAAAAAGCCAGCACTTAAAGGACCAAATAATTTCAAGGGGGCGTATAAAGTACCGATTTTGAAAATAATTAATAGAAAACGTACTCCATCGCGCAATAATTTAATATGGCTCTTGCCTGCGCGTTTATGGGCTTTAATGGGTTCATAACAAACTGCATAGCCAGCTCTAAAGAACGCCATGGTGATGGTGGTTGGGTAAGAAAAGGTGTTGGGTAATAAAAACAAGAATTCTTTGAATTTTTTTGCATTCACCACTCGAAAACCAGAGGTTAAATCAGGGATTTTGTGTCCTACCATCCAACTTGCCAGTTTATTGTAAAAGCCATTGCCGAGTTTTCGGGCAAAACTGGCTTGGGAGTGGCTGTCTCTCGCGCCGATGACCATATCATGCCCCGCTTCGTAACGCTGTAAAAGACGCGCTATATCTTTGGGATCGTGTTGTCCATCAGCATCCATAAAGACTAAAACTTCACCTGTCGCCACTCTTGCCCCACTCTTGATTGCCGCGCCGTTGCCCATGTTATAGGCATGACGCACGACTTTCGCGCCTGCGGTTTCGGCTATGTGTGCAGAATCATCTTGTGAAGCATCGTCCACTATAATAATTTCAGCTTGTGGATGCAAATCAGTCAACTGTTTAATGACATCTGGCAGCCCGGCTGCTTCATTGTGGCAAGGTAAAATAATGCTCAATGGCTTATTCATTATGTTCTTCCCTATTTTGCATCGCATTTAATTCAGTAATAACCACAGATAGAGATTTTAGATAATCACTGTGCAGATAATAATCTTTGAAGTTCATCTGTAATAACACTTCCTCAATATATACTTGCGCTATATCTACTCGTCCCGCACTTAACAGCCAATGAATACGCTCTATTTTCATTTTTATGTCATATTCAATGGCTAATGCTTTGTCAGCATAGTCAATCGCCTGTAAATAGTTTCCTTGTTTAGCCTGAAACTTTGCGTAATTGTGATACAGCACATTACGAAACAACTTGGCTAATTCATGGTTATTTAACAATGGCTGAAATATCTCTTCTTCAAGAAAATGGGTATTCAGTAGTGATGGGCATACTTTTTCTTCCCAGCTTTCTATTAATATATTGAGTGCTACACCAAATGCTTCATCACCTTCTGTAGTTCTTAAGCGATTTCTGAGTTGATTACTGTCAGGTATGGGCAATTCCGGCTTATAACAATGGGTGTTTAACCATAATAAATAAGGACCAACATCGTTTGGTAAGGTATCGCCCATTGTTTGATAAATTTCAATGGCTGCTGTATGCTGCCCAAATGTATTGAGTTGAGAAGCATAATGAGATTGCGCATAAGCTGAATGGGGTTTTAATTCTGCCCATAAAGCAGCTTGTGTGAGGGGGCGTTGCCAAAGTTCAACCTCCATCCAAGTCACTAACGGTAAACTCATTAACCAGAAAAGTGGCAAAATAAGCAACAGCCGTTTTATTTTAAGTTGAATAATGGGCGTAGTGAGTAAACGATAAAAGAGATAAACCAGTGCAAATGCAAGCCCAAGCAAAGGTAAATAATTTCGATGCTCAAAATACAGTTTAAGCGGAATAATACTGCCTTCTAAACTATGCCCGGCAATAAACCACAAAACAGCGAAAGCAAATACAGCCCATTGTTGACGTTTCCATAGTGCTAAACTAAACAGCAATAATAAACCTAAAGCACTCCATAAGGTATTCATGGGTTGTAATAAGCTGCTTGAAATCGTCCAATCATCGTGGAATATACTGAAACGATTAGGCGAGGGTAATAAAATTTTATCAATATAATCCCATAGAACACGGGTTTCCGTCATTAAACGTTGTTCAAGTGTAAAGTCTCTGATTTTATAAGCTTCAAGCATATTAGACCAAGTTAGCGCGAAATAGCTCGCCAATAAGAAAAGCGGTAAAAATAAGAAAACAGCCGCCCACAGATACCAGATTTTATTTTTATTCAGTTGATGTAATAAAGTGAACTCTAAAACTAAGATATAAAGTGTCAGTAATATCGCGGTTTCTTTACTGAGTACACCGAGAACAATCCCTGCGCCTACACTTACAGACATCCATAATAAGCCTGACCAGATACGTTGTGCATCAAGGGCTATTCTTCCAATCAAATAACCCAATAGACCCAATAAAGTAAATAATACCCCTAATTGCGCCATACGCTGTACGACATATAAGGTTGTAGAAACATGAAAGGGATGTAAAATCCAAACGGCAGTGGTCAACAAAGCCAGCCACAGGCTTTGTTGTTCGGGCAGCTTCATTAAGCGACAGACGTGGATTAACATCCAAAATATTAAAGCGGCATTAAACAAATGAATAAGTAAATTAATATACTTAAATGAGGCAGGATTAGGCCACTGATATGCCTGTAAAGCAAAGCTTGCTAAACTTAAAGGACGACCAAGACTGGATGATTTGCCTTCTAAGATAAAACGCAAAGCATCGTGGCTAAAAGGGTTATCAAATTCTTCTAAACTCTGTAAATTGATTTCATCATCTAAAATAAAATTGCTTTGCAAGCCGGGGAAATACAACCAAGCAGTAAACAGCAACAGTAACCAAAAAGCGATTCCAATATAAAGGTGCTGAGATTTATTCTGCATTGAGTTCATTTGTTTCATTCCGTTGCAGTCTTTGTTGAGCAATAGACTGGATTTTGTTGAGATGTTCAGCGTAAGCATAATAAGAAGTGTTG
>CAYMCP010000106.1:0-7753 GCA_964388965.1 uncultured Thiotrichaceae bacterium
CTACGTGCGCATAGTGACGGGCATCTGATTCGTATTCGACGTGTGCCGTCGCAATCGTGATGCCACGCGCTCTTTCTTCAGGCGCATTATCAATTTGGTCATAAGCTTTAAATTCACCACCATGTTTTTCCGCCATACACTTGGTTAAAGCGGCAGTCAACGTGGTTTTACCATGGTCAACGTGACCAATCGTGCCTACGTTTACGTGCGGTTTACTCCGATCAAATTTCTCTTTGGACACGCTTTTGTTCCCCGTTTCTTTTTGATATTGCTATCAAAGATTAATCCTAAAAAGTTCTTAAAAATATTTATGCTAGCGATGTTTAGCGTATAAACTTTAATTTGCTTATGCAAAACAGCTCTTATACGCCTAATTAATCGCTAATTAAAAATTCAATTATCCTTGATTTTTTTTGATAACTGCTTCGGCAATATTATTTGGTGCTTCGGCATATTTATCAAACTGCATCGTATAACTTGCACGACCTTGTGTTAGTGAACGCAAATCAGTCGCATAACCAAACATTTCCGACAAAGGTACTTCAGCTCTAATGCTTTTACCGGTTGGGATGTCATCCATACCTTGCAAAATGCCACGACGACGGTTTAAGTCACCCATGACATCGCCCATATATTCTTCAGGTGTAACAACTTCAACAGCCATGATAGGCTCAAGCAAGACCGCTTTAGCTTTTTTCGCGCCTTCTTTGAAGCCCATAGAACCTGCTAGACGGAATGCGGTTTCACTTGAGTCTACTTCGTGATATGAGCCGTCGTACAAGGTTACTTTTACATCAACGACTGGATAACCTGCAATTACGCCGTTTTCCATTTGGTCTTTGATGCCCTTGTCTACAGCAGGGATGTACTCTTTCGGTACGACACCACCAACGATTTCATTGACAAATTCGTAGCCTACACCCGGCTGTTGTGGTTCAATTCGTAACCAAACATGACCGTATTGACCACGACCACCTGATTGGCGTACAAATTTACCTTCTTGTTCGACTGTTTGTTTAATGGTTTCACGATAAGCGACTTGTGGCGCACCAACGTTAGCTTCTACTTTAAATTCTCGTTTCATACGGTCAACGATAATTTCAAGGTGTAATTCGCCCATGCCTGAAATAATGGTTTGCCCTGATTCTTCATCAGTGTGCACGCGGAATGACGGGTCTTCTGCTGCCAATTTTGATAAAGCAATACCCATTTTTTCTTGGTCAGCTTTGGTTTTTGGCTCCACAGCGACTGAGATAACAGGTTCTGGAAATTCCATGCGTTCTAAGATGATCACATTATCTTTATCGCATAATGTATCACCTGTAGTCACGTCTTTTAAGCCGATTGCTGCGGCAATGTCGCCTGCGCAAACTTCTTTAATTTCTTCACGCGAATTAGAGTGCATTTGTACGATACGTCCAACCCGTTCACGTTTTTGTTTAACGGAATTATAAATCGCATCGCCAGAACTTAATACGCCTGAGTAAACACGGAAAAAGGTTAATGTACCAACAAATGGATCAGTCGCAATTTTAAATGCTAATGCAGCAAAAGGCTCGCTATCAGAGGAATGACGTTCTGCCTCAGATTCAGCCGCATCGTCGAGTACGCCTTTAATGGCTGGTACGTCATTTGGTGCTGGCATGTAATAAATAACTGCATCTAGCATGGCTTGTACCCCTTTGTTTTTAAAGGCAGAACCACACAAAGCAGGTACAATTTCATTCGCTAAGGTTTGGACACGAATACCATGACGAATATCTTCTTCAGATAAATCGCCTTCTTCAAGGTATTTTTCCATCAATTCTTCTGAAGCTTCGGCGGCTGATTCTAGCATTTTTTCACGCCATTCTTGGCATAAGTCAAGTAGATCATCTGGAATCTCTCTTTCCTCAAAGCTCATACCTTGAGTTGCGTCGTCCCAGTAGATTGCCTTCATTTTGATGAGATCAACTACACCTTTGAAGTTATCTTCAGCACCGATAGGAATTTGGAGAGGAACAGGATTAGAAGCAAGACGCTCTCTGATTTGCTCAACAACTCGTAGAAAGTTTGCGCCTGCTCTATCCATTTTATTAACAAAGGCTAAACGTGGTACACCGTATTTATTGGCTTGTCGCCATACTGTTTCTGATTGAGGCTCAACACCACCAACTGCACAGAATACAGCACAAGCACCATCTAATACACGTAACGAGCGTTCTACTTCAATCGTAAAATCAACGTGCCCCGGCGTGTCGATAATGTTGATGCGATGTTCTTCAAACTGTTGCCCCATGCCGCGCCAGAAGCAAGTTGTAGCAGCAGAGGTAATAGTAATACCCCGTTCCTGCTCTTGCTCCATCCAGTCCATAGTGGCGGCACCGTCATGCACTTCACCAATTTTGTGTGAGAGACCGGTATAAAATAAGATGCGCTCGGTCGTAGTCGTTTTACCCGCATCAATATGCGCCATAATGCCGACATTACGGTAGCGTTCAAGAGGTGTTTTACGTGCCACGTCTAAAACCTTTATCTATTGTGAAAGAACAGAATAGAAACAATACTAAAAAATTATTAAATCAATATTACCATCTGAAATGTGAGAAGGCTTTATTAGCTTCCGCCATGCGGTGCACATCTTCACGTTTCTTGATTGCAGTGCCTTTATTTTCAAAAGCATCTAACATTTCGTTAGCCAAACGCACACCCATTGATTTCTCGTTTCGTTTGCGCGCAGATTCGACTAACCAGCGCATTGCTAATGCTATTCTACGAGCAGGGCGCACTTCAACTGGTACTTGGTATGTTGAACCACCGACACGTCGAGATTTAACTTCAACGACAGGTTTCACATTCTCAAGTGCTTTTTCAAAAACTTCTAAGGCATCTTTATCAGATTTTTCGCTGATACGATCAAGCGCACCATAAACAATACGTTCTGCAACAGCCTTTTTACCGTCAACCATCAAAATGTTAACGAACTTAGCCAATGTTTGATTACCATATTTCGGGTCTGGCAAGATAGCTCGTTGCGCAATAACTCTTCTTCTTGGCATAATTTTTTATCTCTTCGCTTATGATTTAGGACGTTTCGCGCCGTATTTAGAACGCCCTTGTCTTCTTGCATTAACACCAGAAGTATCAAGGCTACCCCGTACCGTATGATAGCGCACACCAGGCAAGTCTTTTACCCGTCCACCACGAATCAATACCACCGAGTGCTCTTGTAAATTGTGACCTTCACCACCGATGTAGGTAGTCACTTCCATGCCGTTAGTCAAGCGTACACGCGCAACTTTGCGCATCGCTGAGTTTGGTTTTTTAGGCGTAGTCGTGTAAACACGAGTACAAACACCACGCTTTTGTGGACATGCGTCTAATGCTGGAACACTACTTTTTTGAATCGGTGACTTGCGTGGTTTACGCACTAATTGGTTAATCGTTGCCATAATACTGTTTCATTTTTTTTTGACTAAGCGCAGTTATTGAATTCTTTACAAAACAAAACAGGCTAACCAGTTATTTTTGGTAGCCTTGCATGAAAGAGCGGGATTATATTCTGTATATAAAAATAGGTCAAGATTTTTTTCAACTATACGCAGGACAATCGCATTAAAATTTATACTCGGTCTATTTTTGACAGTCCTAATACTTTTAGTAAGTGGCTTTCATCCCAACCTGCTTTAAGCCACTTGATTTTACTGGATGATTTTTCAATTGAGGTACTAAAAATATTACCTACTAACTATCATAACATTTCTTTGTATTTTCAAAAAATATTTTAGTGCGATTGCCCTCGTAAAATAATTAAGATTGATAATTTCCTAACCACTAATTTGATATAATGGGGAAAATTTATCATTAGCGAGTGAGTTTTATGTATAAAGTCGTCCTAGTTAGACATGGTGAAAGCGTTTGGAATAAGGAAAATCGTTTCACTGGTTGGAAAGATGTAGATTTGTCTGAAAAAGGTTTGCAGGAAGCAACAGAAGCAGGAGAATTACTTAAAAAAGAAGGTTTTATATTTGATATTGCTTATACTTCAGTATTAAAACGTGCGATTAGAACGTTGTGGCATATTTTGGATGAAATGGATTTAATGTGGATTCCGGTACAACGTGAATGGCGATTGAATGAGCGTCATTATGGTGCATTGCAAGGTTTAAATAAAGCAGAAACGGCTGAAAAACACGGCGAAGAACAAGTTAAATTATGGCGCAGAAGCTACGATATACCGCCTCCCGCATTAGACAAGTCTGATGAACGTTATCCCGGACATGATCCACGTTATAAAGGGCTGAATGAGGCAGATTTGCCGTTGTCTGAGTGTTTGAAAGATACTGTTGAGCGTGTATTGCCTTTGTGGCATGAGTCGATTGTGCCTACAATTCAGTCTGGTAGACGGGTTATTATTGCGGCACATGGTAATAGTTTACGCGCCTTAATTAAATATTTAGATGGTATTGCAGATGACGAAATCGTTGGTTTAAATGTCCCAACAGGTATGCCATTGGTGTATGAATTAGACGAAAATATGCAGCCAATTAATCGCTATTATTTGGGTGACGAAGAGGCTGTAAAAGCAGCAATGGCAGCAGTTGCGAATCAGGCTAAAGTTAAGTAATTCGTCCTTGTTCTACGCGCTGCGTAGGACAAGCCATTGGTGCGGCGTCAGGTATCCTGTATTTAAAGATAAATAAATTGCTTACGCTTCTAACCAAATTAAGCTTGCCATTCGTCCCGTTTGACCGTCACGACGATAAGAAAAAAATCGTTCTCGGTCTGTATAGGTACACAATCCACCACCAAAAATTTGATTAATACCTTGTGCTTGTAAACGTTGTGTTGCTAATAAATATAAATCTGCATACCAATGTTGTGGACGAGAGGGTTTAAACGCTTTTTCAGCTTGAGGCAAGTAATCAGTAAATGCTAATCGTACCTCATCGCCTACTTCAAATGCAGCTTGACTAATCGCAGGACCTAACCAAACTAAAAGCTCCTCTGGTTTGGCATTTAGTTGCTGTATCGTAGATTCCAAAATACCACGCGCTAAACCGCGCCAGCCTGCATGAGCAACGGCGACTTTTGAACCTTGTCGATCACAAAAAAATACAGGCAAACAATCCGCTGTCATAATTACACACACTTTTCCTACTTGTTCGGTATAAATCGCATCAGCACAAGATGCTAATTCAACAGTTTCAGCCGCAACCGCTTTTACACCATGTACTTGTTGCAACCAATGTGGTTGTTGAGGTAATTGTAATTGGCTCATTAACAAGGCGCGATTTTTTTCTACTGTTGTCAGATCGTCGCCGACATGGGTTGCTAAATTAAAACTATCAAACGGCGTTTGACTAAAACCATCTTCGCGCGTTGTAACGTAAGCTTTAACCGTCTTGGGTGCTGACCATTCAGGAATAATATAATGTCTCATGTAAAATGCTCATAACCTGTTTGCTTTGCTTGCCAGAGTTGTCCGTTTGAATCCAAACAACGTAAACCGGGTTGTGCCTCAATGTAACCAATTTGATAAATATTCGCTAAATGTTGTTGTAATTGTTGAATTTTATCTACTGGCACAGTAAAACATAATTCATAATCATCGCCACTACTCAACGCATAATGCCACGCCTGTTCAATCGTTAAATAATTTTGCAGCGTATTTGATAAAGGAATTTGCGCTAATTGAAGCGTCGCACCGACTTGACTTGCCGTCAAAATATGTCCTAAATCTGCTAGTAATCCATCAGAAATATCAATTGCACAACACACCCCTAATTGGCTCAAAATCTGTCCAATGGCAACTCGCGGCGTAGGACGATTTAAACACTGCTCAACAAATTGTTTTTCAAATTCAGGTAAATGGATTTGCGCCAACACCGAGCTTAACCCTAAACCTGCGTTCCCCAAACTACCCGTAACACAAATTATATCGCCTACTTGTGCAGCATCACGTCGTAACGCCTTATTTTTAGCGATAAAACCCATAATCTGAATTGAAATCGTAATAGTTGGAGCGCGGGTTGTATCGCCACCAATTAAACTCATTTGATGTGGTATAGCTAAATCAGCCAAACCTTGCGTAAATTGTTGTAACCAAGTCGCGGTCATTTGTGGACAACTTAGTGCCAGACTGAACCACGCAGGGGTTGCACCCATTGCAGCTATATCACTCAAATTGACAGCAAGTGCTTTATAACCAATATTATATGCAGCAGTTTGTTTGGGAAAATGTACGCCTTCAACCAAAGTATCTACCGAAACCGCTAATTGCATATTATCTGGCACTTGTAATAATGCAGCATCATCTCCTACACCCAGTAATACATCGTTTCGGGAAGCAAAACCTTGTTTAAAATATTGCTCTATAACATTAAATTCTTTCATGGATTAGGATTGTTATTAATTCCAAATATTTACCGTACCATCAATACTGGCAGAGGCAAGAAATTCACCGTTAGCACTGAATGAAACACTATGAATCCAACTTTGATGTCCTTGTAAAACTTCTAGTTGTTTACCTGTTTTCACATCCCACAAACGTATTGTTTTATCTTCGCTACACGAGGCTAACACGTTTCCGTCTGGACTGAATGCTAAATCTTTAATCTCCTCGTAATGCCCAATCAAAGTATGCAATACGCACTCACTTTCTACATCCCAAATTTTGATAGTTTTGTCTAAACTACCACTAGCAAAAATGGGTTGAGTTGGTGAATGTTTCACGATACTAATCCGTTTATTGTGTTCACGTAAAGTACGCAATGAGTGTAAACTGACTATATCCCATAATTTAATCGTCTCATCGTCACTACCAGAAATCAGTAATGTGCCATCATGATTAAAACAAATTGTATTCACAACTTCGGTATGACCTTGCAATAGTTGACGACCTTGTGATGTACTAATCACTTGTCCTGTCAAGGTATTTCTCAATTGTATATTTGTTCGTTGCGTGATTGCCAATTTACTGCCATCTTGAGTCAGAGCAATATCAGCATGGCGGGAACTGGTTTTGATGCTACGAATACGTTTTTTAGCACCCGTATTCCACAACTTAACTTGTTGATTTTCATAGCTTGCCGCAATGATTTTACCGTGATTACTCAATGCAAGCTTGATTGCTGTTTCTGGGAAAATGAAAAATTGTTTTTCTTGTAAACTGTACAGTTTTGCACCACTGGTCACATCCCACAATTGAATACCTTCCGCGCCCGCTATTGCAAGTATGGCTTGCTCAGGTATAAAACCTAAACGGTGGACTTTTTGTTGAAGTGATAATGAGTAATGCAAATGCTGTGGTAAATGATTGGACATGATAGCCTCTTTAGTAATTTTCAATCGCCGAATTTGTTACTAACAAAAATGATGCACATATTTTAAAAGATAGATGCGTTAAAAATATTTCAATAGATGATTTTTGGTAACTATTCAGTCAAAAATGCCAAAAGCTGTGGCGTGCCGTGAGGTTTTAGAAAAGATTTTAATTAATTGTACGCTAAAATGTAAAATGTTTTCTTTCAAATAGTTACAGCTTTAGATACGTGTTATTTTCAAAAACTGTTTAGCGTATTGACAATACCCTCGCCACTAAAGTTGCCTAACAAGGCTATGAATTCTACCTAAATTCGCACACTAATTAGTGGTTTGAGATATAAAATTATCATTAGTGAAATCAGTCTGTCCAACGACTTATTCCTAACATTGTTACTCACCGTTATTTCAAACTTATCTAAACCTATCCATAGATAACTATTTATCGATT
>CAYMCP010000107.1:0-7718 GCA_964388965.1 uncultured Thiotrichaceae bacterium
GATGCAAGCCTATGCTGGAATTGCGTTGGAATAGTTTTTCGGAGTTTTCAGTAGTCCAGATAATCTTGCGGTGCAAACGTGTCAAATTCTGCAAAATAATGAAATTTTTGTCAGTCAAGTCAGCTTGTTTGAAATTGCAATTAAACAAAAAATAGGTAAATTACCAGAATTACCATTAACGACTGCGTTATTAGCGGAATGTATTGAACGGGATAATTTTAATTTATTGCCTATCACTATAAATCATATTGCTGCATACGATTCTATCCCGTTATTAGAAAATCACCGTGACCCTTTTGACCGCTTATTATTGGCTATTGCATTAAGTGAGGATATGCCAATTATTTCTTCTGATGCAAATTTTGCTCACTACAAATCACACATTCAACTGGTTGAGAATTAATGTTTAATTTGAGTTGGGTTTTTTGCGGGAGTGAATGAATTTATTTTCAGCCATGCAATGCTTTAAGTGCATTTTTTGGGTCACGCTGAAATATGGTTAATAATGCGGCGGCTGCGCCTCTGGGGCGACGATGTCCTTGTTCCCAATTTTGATAAGTGCGTAAAGAAATGCCCATTAAACGGGCAAAACGTTCTTGAGAAAGTCCTGTTTTTTCCCGAATCTTTTTAACATCTAATGCGCCATATTCAAAAGTACGGGAAGCATTTTTTTCTCCCCGCATAATTTCACCTGCTTCTTGCACACTTTCAAGCAATTCGTTAAATAAAGTATCATCCATAATTATTTTCTCTTTGGGTGTTTGTGTTGGTTAAAATTTAATGGTTTGATTTAAGTTCTTTTTCTACAATTTGTTTTAATTTTTTTATCTGTTCATTTGTTAAATCGTCTTGTTTATTTTTAGGATAAGCCAGCAGCATCAAAAATACATTTTCAGATACATACCAAAAATAAATCAATCTAAATCCACCTCGTTTTCCTTGCTTATTTAATTTCCATTTTAATTTTCTAATGCCGCCGCTACCCTCAATAATACTGCCAGCATCTGGTTTTTTAAGTAAGAAATTTTGTAATTCTTTATATTCATCATCGTCTATTAATTCATTAATTTGTCTTGTGAAAATTGTAGTTTCTTTAAAAATCAAGTATTTCTCTCCATTGTTTTTTTCTGATATATCCGTCAATGACGTATATAATTTGCAGTTTTAATAAAAGTATTTTGGAAAGTCAAGACAAAGTTTTCCTCGTTTTCCTCGTCCCAATGGTCTCCGTTGGGAGGCAGCATGGACGCTCTGTGTCCTGATTTATTGTGAGTTACAAATATTGTGAGTTGCAAATGTAGCGTAAAATTTTTGTTTGAACTGCGTAACGCCTATCCTGCTTTTAAACTTTTTTGCTGGGGACGCGGAGCGTCACTGCTGCACCCCAACGGAGATCGTTAGGACGAGGAACGAGGAAAAATCAATTGATTGACACTTCAACTGCGTAACGCCTATAGAGTGTCAAAATGAGAATGACTGTTTTCGTGGACACTTTAGTTTTGAATAAACCAACGTCGAACTAGCTCTATTTGAAAACGATAGCCTGAACCTAAGTGTATAATTAATTCGCGCTGTAATAAATTTGTAATGCAAACGTCAAAATTATCTGGTAATCGCTCACGTAACCATGTCTCATCTAATACTTTCGCTTCACCCTGCTCCGCAATTAATTTTAATAATTTTAAACTATCGGGCGTAATTTGATTGTTGGCAATATCAGCAAAAAAGAAACGTCCGTGTTGTAAAGCTCCCGGAATTGCCGCCTCTACATCTTCCAAATGTGCTAAACGTCGCTTTTCTACGTGCTGCTTATTTTTTAGCGTAACAATTTCCGCGCAAACTAATTGAATTAATGCAGGATGACAATTTGTGACACGCATGACGCGCTGACTGGCTGCTTGAGTATATAGTAATTCAAAATTTTTTACTGGTTGCTCAATTAGTTGTAATGCTTCTGCTGCTTGCAAAAAACTTAAATGTACAGTACGCACGTTGATCAAATAACTCGCCCAGCGTTCAAATTCATCTATCGTATGCGAACCAGATAATAACAGCTTAAAACGTGGACGATGTTGGATAATATGTCGAATCATTCCTAAAACAGAATTTTCATCTAAATAACCCTTATCAAACGCATGTTCTAACGTGCTAAACTCATCTAAAGTTAATAAAATAGTCTGCTCTGGCGTAATCGTTCGTTCAATCTCATCTAACCATTCATCAAAAACTGTAAATGGGTCTTCATTCAATGAATTACGATCTAAAGTAGGTAAAATTAATTCTCTATGTCGTTTAGCAGAATTGCTCATTGCGCGGGCAATATTATATAAAAAACTACTGTATTGCTTGGCTAATGACGCAGGTCCTTGTAAATCTACAAATAACGGAATAATAGTACTCGGTAATAATTTTCCTAAGTTATTTAATAATGAGGTTTTTCCAGTCCGTCTTTGACCGTATAGTAGTAAGGGTGGGCAACGTCGTTCTAATAATAATTGTTCAATATTCGCACTGACATCGCTACGCCCTACAAAAATCTCTTGATGTTCTGTCAATGGTACGCCAATAATGTACGGATTACTGATTTCTTGTCGGCTTTCTACTACTGCGGTTAATTCTTTGGCGTAATCCGCTAATTTTTGCCGCCATACTTCCGCAATCGGTCGGAAACGTTGCGCATATAATTCAGATGAGCGTGTTAATTCACGTAGTAAACCGTCTAGGCGTTCTTCAATCGCGTCTAATGCTAATCGTTTGTTATAGTTGCTTTCTTGCGCTAAAGCGGCTTCTACGTCGCGGCTTAAACGGCTAAAAGTACGCAGTAACGCGCTAGCAGGACCTGACAATTCGCCTGCCGCCAATTGACGATAGGCAAAACTGACAGACTGTACAGTGTCACAAGCTTGTAATCTTAGGGCATCTAGTTCAATTTGCGCTTCTTGTGCAGCCCAACTTTGCTTAGTTTTGCTAATATAATCAATTGCTTGTTTGCCTTCTTCAGGGTTGCGTTCGGCGACTAAAACAAGATGATTTTCTAATCCGAACAGTGGCCAATGTTGATGTTCGTCCCAAAAAGCAGTGTGATAAGCGAGTAGACTTTGTTGTGCATGATGACGTTTTTCATCTGTGTGATAGAGCAGTAAATTCCAAGCAGAAACAAATGGATATAATAAAATTGGTCGCCACCAGTTGAAAGTTGAACCTGCGAAAAATACTAAAATAACGGATCCAATTAGTGTTTCAGATTCATATTGTGCGGTGAATATTGCGAACACGATATATGTGCCTGCACTACACACGATTCCCGCAATCACACCCGCCCAACTATTGGCTATATTTTTTGCTAATACATAAGGAAATGCGAATAATACGCTGTATAGCATCGCATTTTCTACGCCTGCGTGAATATTTTCCAAAATGGTGTTTGTGGTAGAGTAAGGGTCTAATCTGTAGTCCAAGTAGGTTAATAAACCAATGAGTGTTGTTGCCAGTATGCCTAAAATTAAGCTAAAACGCCATTTACCGCCCTGTAATAGACAAATTAAACCTAATGCAAGTCCTGTACTGTTAATGACTGAATCTAAAATAAATGTGAATGCGGTGCTACTCAGTGTGGAAATGTAGCGCGTCATTGGTGTAACTAGGCTAATGACTAGAAATGCGATAATGCTACTTACAATGACACCAATAACAATACTTCCCACTTGACGGTAAGATGGGTGATGGTATGTTGTTTTTAATGTGGAGTGCATGACGCTCCCAGCAGCACTGGCAATAAAAATCCCACTCAAGATGCTAAATAGTGCGAAATGATTGCTATCTAGCACAAGAGAAGGTTGCTCTGAGGTCGTATTGAGTAGGACTTGTATCACTGCGACAGTGTCTACAATTTTAAAAATAATTTCATTGGCGTAGATGACGGGTAGACCTAAGAGAATTCCACCAAAAAAACCCGTACAAATGCCAAATGCAACCGATACTGTGAGGCTGGTCAATAAACCTAAAAATAAGCTAAGAAAAGGAATGTAACTTATTGTAAGTAAATATTTTTCATAGAGGATATTTTGCCAAACTAAAATTAAGCATACGATGGTGAGTGCGACAAGACTCAACACGCCATGTCCTACCCACAACAAACGCCACAATTGTTTATTTTTCCAGTGTTGCCTATCGAGGTGGGCTAGTGCAAAAGCCGGAGAAAGTTGCGGGTCTAGTTGGGTAATATAACGTTGCCAAGTTGTAGGCGTAAAAAACAACCAATACAGTAAGGTAAAACTGGCAACCAAGCTATTTTGTGGCATAAGAAATTAGGTAGTCCTGTGAAAAGTAATGCTAATTAGACATAAAGTAGCCACTGGTAAAACAAGTCTCGTACTCCTGCACTACGATTTACACCACCGTCAGAGATTATAGTTGTTTCAAGCGGTAAATGTCACGACGTTCACGTTTAGTAGGTCGTCCCATGCCACGTTGACGCGCACCTGCAACAGTTTGTTTGTCTTGTTTATCCTGTTCACGTTTTTCAATACTCTCCGCTGTTTCTTGATACATTTCTTGTGCTTCAGTCGCTGAACGACGTTGAATGTTAAGTTTTTGTACGATAACGGTCCACTCTATCGCCGCTTTGCGAACTTGGATTTTATCGCCGATATGTACATCTCTCGATGGTTTGGCACGTTGACTATTTACGTGTACTTTACCGCCTGTAATTGCTTCGGTGGCAAGACTGCGTGTTTTAAAGAACCGTGCAGCCCATAACCATTTATCTAAACGAGTTCGTTCTGTGTCTGTCATTGAAAGCTCCCTATTTTGTTATGATTATAGAGTAATTCATAAAATGCACAATTATCAATTATTATTTGTAGACAGGATTTGCTTTGAAAAAGGCATAAAAAAAGCCCACTCAAGAGCAGGCTTATTTTTTAATATGTCTTACGGCTAGAAAATAATAATATTAAACTGACTGAGGATTAGATTATAGCCATTCCACAAATCAAGTACTATTTACAAGCAGTTGGTAAGTAAGCTAATTCCATAGCGTCATGTGTACAAGTCCATACTTTCTTCGCAGGATTATACATTAATTGCAATGCACCAGTGATAGAAGTATTTTCATAGAAGCTAGCTGAATAACCAAAAGTTGTGATGTTGTCAACGTCATCAGTAACAGTTGTACCCGCGCCGATTGCGCCGATTTGAGTAGTGTATTTACCACCTGTTTTGCCACCGATACTTGCTGTATTAGGCCATGTACCTTTAGAACCAACCCATTCTTCTACAGGTGTTTTCAAACCACCAAGAAGGTTCACAGCCTCACCTACTTGCGCACGTTTGAGGTAGTCAGTGTAAGCAGGAATCGCAACGGCTGCCAAAATACCAATAATCGCAACAACGATCATTAACTCGATAAGTGTAAAACCTTTTTGTAATTTCATGAGAATAATCTCCTTGATAAAAAATTTAAACTCGCGTCAGAAGCAAACAGCTAACTAACACAAATCCTGATTGTAGCAGGCACTGGAAGTATAGCAAAATCGTATAAAATAGTAAATTTTTCACATCTATTACTTGTGCCAAACCATTGTAAAATTAATTTTTAGTTTTTCAAAAGCAAATAGCAGAATCTCACCAATCTTACTATTTTAAGCTACAGCGTTTATCATCTACACCCAAACAAACAACTTGCTTTCTCGGTATCTTAATAAGCAAACGCAGTTCCAACTTTTAAGCTGTTATTTTTAAAAGAATTTTTTTAATAGGTTCTACTGTTTCATTGCTTAATTTGCTACCAACTTGCTGTGTTTTTACATAACTATTTGAATCAAAAGATATTTATATAAAATATTATTTTTAGTAAGGTTATTTCTATTCTGGAATGACTTGCTGAAAATTCACTAAAAAAATAACTCGTTGATATTAAATATTTTTTAAAATTTGCTCAAAGCGTTGCTTTTAATTTCCGATATGATTTTGTACAACGTGAGGGGTTGCGCAGTTCACACGAAAATTTTACGCTATATTTGCAACTCACAATAAATCAGGACGCAGAGCGTCCTTGCTGCATCACAACGGAGACCGTTGGGACGAGGAACCTCTATTAGGAAACGAGGCAAATTTTTATTTGAACTGCGTAACTCCTAGGAGTAATAAAAAAGCCCATCAAAATTTGACAGGCTTGTGCAAAAAAAAGGGAATTTGCTATGTGACAAAATTTTAAGCATCGCTTCTTAGAGTAAGAATTCAGCGACACCATTGACTTTTGCGATCTGCAACATCTGTTGCGGCATGTTTTGCAGATTTAAGGTAGATTGATTTGCTAACCGTTTCAACTCTAACAATAACGCCAAACCCGTGCTATCGGTTCGAGTAACAGCACTTAAATCAATCAATTGTGGCTTTGGTTCTTGTCGTGAAAAATCCTTTAGCAAAACAGCTACATTAGTTACGTCCAATTCACCACTAAGTTGCCAAGTATTTTGATCCTGAACAATCCACTGTGCCACAATTATTTACCTTTATTTTTGCTATTGACGGCATCAATTAAGCCATCCATACCCTTTTCTTTGTGAATCTTTTGAAATTCAGCACGATAGTTAGTCACCAAACTCACACCACCTGCGGTAACATTCCATACTTTCCAAGTGTCTTTCTTCTGGCGCATAGCGTAGTCGAGTTTGATAGATTTGCCTTTGTAATTAACCCGTGTTTGTACTTTGAGGTTTTTAGCCCCTTCTTTCGCGTGAATAGGCAAATATTCCACCGTTACTTTTGATTTAGCCGCCTCAGCCAATGTATTGGCATAAGTGCGAATTAACAAATCACGAAACGCTTGCACGAAACGTTTTTGTTGATCTTTAGTGGCTGTATTCCAATTTTTCGCCAATACTAAACGCGACATCGCCCAAAAATCAAAGTGTGATAATACATATTTTCTAGCAACACCCGCTGCATTTCCTGGGTCTTTCTTGATTGCCGCTAACACTTTATCTGTAGTATCTTCAACAAGTTTTTGCGCATCAGCATTCGCAGCCCATGCACCTTGTAAAGCAAACAACATCAAAAAGAGAAATAAAAACCGTTGTAGGAAAGGATTGTGTTTCATAATAAGACTCCTTGATCAAGAATAAGATAGGTCTATCGTAACATATTATTCAGTGCTTGGGGTGCTACCTTTAGCAGCAGTATTGTATAAAAATTGACCAATTAGTTGCTCTAAAATGACGGCAGATTGCGTAAGAAATAATGTATCTCCATCTGTTAAATATTCTTCATCTGCGCCTACTTCCAAGCCGATATATTGCGCGCCGAGTAAACCAGCAGTAAAAATACTAGCAGAGGTGTCTAATGGTAAACGTTGATATTGGCTATCGATGCTCATTGTGACCACAGCTTGATAAATTTCGTTATCGTAGCGAATATCGGAAACTTTACCGATTTTTACACCACCAATTTTGACGGGAGATTTAATTTTTAGACCGCCAACGTTATCAAACTTTGCAATAACTTGATAACCATTGTCAGTTTGAATATTTGCTAGATTACTTACTCGCATTGCTAACATAAACAAGGCTGCAAAGCCTAGCACGACGAAGAAACCTACCCAAATTTCAATTGTTCTGGTTTGCATGATGATTCTCTCGATAATGAGTTATGACCTGTTGGACATTATAACAAGCGATTTTGTGAGAGGTGAAATTTAATTTTAATAATACAGCAAT
>CAYMCP010000108.1:0-6331 GCA_964388965.1 uncultured Thiotrichaceae bacterium
TGACTCAACTTCAAAGTTTAACATATTTCTTAGATTTCAAATCGGTTCTATAAAACTTAATCATCCCGCCTTTTTCAATAAATTCTGGTATATCGCTGACCGTTAAAATAGGTTTATTGTGCAAATATTCAAAAATGGTAGCTAAGTTTTCTCGTTCTGAATCAGCAATAAATAGAATCTGACAATCATCTGCTTTCGTTACCTTATTTAATCTTTTAATTTTGAGAGATTTTTTATTATTTTTATCGACCACATAATCCAGAGCTTTCCTAAATGGGTCTTCGCCTAATAGGCAAATATAAAAATCTTCTCTTGAATTAATGGGTTCAGGCCAATAAATAAAGTAAAAAAAATTATACAAGTAAACCGCTTTGACTTGATAAGGTTTTGCGTTTCCTACAGACACAGCTAGACTTTCCTGAGTAACCAAAATACCCAATAACAACAAAACAATATGCAACCCAGCGACTATCGGTATAGATATTGATTTTATTAACATGTAATTAACCCTTCATTATTTTTTATCTTAGCTTTTACTGCTAGTGCTATTAAATTACTCTTGGTTGTTTCCCGAAATCTAGCTTAATTGTCATTAGTTCTCTCTTAACGCATAACAATATTACTTGTTACGGTGGTGTATCAAAGTACCAACTCCTTCATCGGTAAAAATTTCCAATAAAGCCGCATGAGGTACGCGCCCATCAATGATATGGGAAGTTTTCACACCCGCCTGTACTGCCTCTAATGCACAACGTATTTTTGGTAACATTCCACCTGCAATTGTGCCGTCCTCAATTAAAGACTGTACCAAAGCAGGAGATAAACCCGTTAATAATTGATTATTTTTATCTAATACACCCACCGTATTCGTAAGCAAAATTAATTTTTCAGCTTGCAACACTTCCGCTAATTTACCAGCAACTAAATCCGCATTAATATTATAAGATTGTCCATCATCTCCTACGCCAATCGGTGCGATAACTGGGATAAAATTACTGTCAATCAACGTATTTAAAATTGAAATATCAATACTTTTAATTTCTCCAACGTGACCAATATCAATAATTTCAGGCACTTCCATTTCGGGAGAATTATGGGTAAAAGTCAACTTTTGTGCACGAATTAAACTTGCATCTTTACCAGTCAAACCAACCGCTAAACCGCCCTGATTATTAATTAAAGTAACAATATCTTTATTCACTAACCCACCCAACACCATTTGTACCACATCCATCGTCTCTCGGTCGGTAACACGCATTCCCTGAAAAAATTCGCTTTCCTTGCCTAAGCGTTTTAATAAATCGGCAATTTGAGGACCACCGCCATGTACAACAATTGGGTTTAGTCCTACGTGTTTCATTAATACCACATCTTGGGCGAAACTGGTTTGTAATTCCTTATCAATCATGGCGTTGCCACCATATTTAATCACAAAAGTTTTACCAGAAAATCGAGTAATATATGGAAGTGATTCAATCAGAACATGTGCAACATTGGATGCGGCAGAAATCGTTAAACTCATAGTCAACACGTCAGTATGGAAAACGGCTTAGTCTATAAGTTTTTTTCACGAAAATATACTAAACTCTCATATTCTTATCGCGCATAGTGTAAAATATCCAAAATCTTGACCAATTTATGTGGCTTTTATGACACAAACTTATACCGTTAATCAACATATAATGTATTTAGACAACCAAGACAGCTTAAATTTAGCGTCTGGCGTGGTTTTTGAGCCAAATGAAGTAGCATTAATTAAAGAACATGTTAAAAAAGGTGATACAGTTATAGACATTGGGGCAAATATTGGCTACTACACCTTATTATTTGCGCAACTGGTTGGAGAAAGTGGACAAGTGATCGCATTTGAACCAGACCCAGAAAATTTTGCTTTACTACATAAAAATATTATTTTAAATCAATATAATAATGTTAAATTATTACAAAAAGCCGTATCAAATCAAAATAAACAAACTTATCTATATTTATGTGATGATAATAAAGGAATGCACCGTTTATATGATTCGGTTTGTTGTCGGGGTCGTGTTGAGGTTGAAACGATATGTTTAGATGATTATTTACCAAAAATTGTTAAAAAAGTAGATTTTATTAAAATAGATATTGAAGGAGCGGAATATGATGCGTTACGTGGAATGGAAAAAATACTGTATCAACAACGACCTAAGTTATTAACTGAATTTTCACCTGCTGCATTATTTGAATATGGTATTAAACCACAAATCTATGTAGATTTTTTAACACAACTTGGGTTTGATTTGTATCAAGTGGATGAAAAGCTAAATTTAATAGATTTACCACTATTAAAAACAGATTTAACTATCGTAAACCAAGTTATGCAAGATTTATTGCCAAAATTAAAGCACAAAACCACCGTACAAGAGGTCGTTGAAACGGTATTAGAACAATTGCAAAACCAACATTATCCCCGTCCTTTAGTTGAAAATTTCTTTTGTGTTACCAAAGAGTATAAATTGTGATTTACCAAAGTTTAGAAACACATTTGCGTACACGCGATATACCGATTTTACTAGTAGGAAATAGTGAAAAAAATCCATTATTAAACCCTATTTTGCACCAACCCTACCTGAGCGTATTATTTGATCTGGTATTACTTACCGATTTAGCACAATTACAAACACACTGTTACCGAGTGGTTATTTTTAATAATATTCTAAATAAATTAGATTTTTTAATCGCTTTAGATATCGCTAAAACGTTATTGATAAATGGTGGTGAAATTTATTTTATTGATCATATTAGTCAAAAATTATCTAATGAAAATAGTAAATTAACACCGCTGGTTGCCCACTATTTGATCGCGCAAGCACAACGTTGTGGTTTTGCATTGTTGGAAAATTTACAAGAAAAATCTCTTACTTTGTTACATTTTCAACAACAACGTGAATCGCGCTGGCGCGTTTTGCCCGTCACAGAACAGCACAAAGCCGCAACTCAAGCATTATTTAAACAAGTTTTTAATACCAGCATGTCAAATGCAATGTGGCAATGGAAATATGGACAGCAACGTGGTGTGGCGATTGGCGTGTGGCAGCAAGAGCAATTGGTTGCACATTACGGCGGTATGCAACGGCAATTACTTTACTTTGGTCAACGACGGATGGGGATTCAAATAGGTGATGTCATGGTATTGCCAGCGGAACGCGGACGTTTAACTAAACATGGTGCTTTTTTTCTTAGTGCAAGTACATTTTCCGAGCGGCACGTTGGTTACGGTACGCCACATTTTTTAGCTTATGGTTTTCCTAATGCGCGACACATTAAAGTGGCTGAAAAATTAAATATTTATGCTAAAGTCGATGATGTAGTCGAAATTACATGGAATACCGCCGCTGTGGCACGAGTGTCAAAATGGCAGTATGTCGTAAAATTAATTAATCCACACGCATTGCAAAGAGTAGTTACGAAATTGTGGACGCAAATGCAGCGAGAATTACAACAACACATTGCTTTAGTCAGAGATTGGGAATATATCGAATATCGTTATTTACAGCGTCCAGAGAAAATATACACCTTTTTAGTGATTTATGATTTATTTTTGCGTCCAGTTGGCTTAGTCGTGATTGCTATTGAATCGGATTTGTGTCGTTTTATGGATTATCTTGGCTCTTTACGCCATATTTCTCGCGTAATGCACCAAATTTGCGCTTATTTGCAACAACAACGTATTGAGCACATTACAGGCTGGTTCAGCGCGACGATTGCGGAGCATTTTGCGCGTTCTGGCGGTCAAGTCGTGGCAACAGAAATTGTTTTACCGACGATTATTTGGGGACAAAACATTAATATTAATAAAATCAAACGACATTGGTGGCTGACGACGGGTGATACAGATTTTTTGTAGTTACTGATTAACGTACTAGCTCAAGTTTCGACAAAGTTATTTTACAATCTCTTTCAACCAACCGGCTTTGCATTCACAACACAACATCGTAAAATGCCTCGCCTTAAAAGCAACGTTATAGCGAATATGACACATTTAGACAGTACCGAATCAATTATTTTTTATATTTTTGTAATTTTTGCAGGCTCTTCCGTATTGGCAACAATTGCATTATATGCGCGTCAGGCGTTGCTAATTGCTTATATTATCATGGGCATATTAGTTGGACCTCACACATTTAAACTGATTCACGATACAAGTTTAATCGCTGCAATTGCTGACATTGGTATTATTTTCTTATTGTTTTTACTAGGATTAAGTCTACAACCACAAGATTTAATACACATGTTGCGCAAAACAACCGTAGTCACTTTGATTAGTTCTGTCACATTCGCCCTAATTGGTGCGGGCTGTATGTATAGCTTTGGTTTTAATATCCAAGACAGTGTAATCATCGGTATTAGCTTAATGTTTTCCAGCACTATCATAGGATTAAAATTATTGCCGACAACAATATTGCACCATAAACATGCCGGTGAAATTATCGTTAGTATTTTGTTATTACAAGATTTAATCGCCATCACAGCATTATTAATCATACAAGGTCTCAGCCAAGAAGGGGGTGATTTATGGTGGAATATTCTTTTAATGAGTTTAAATTTACCACTATTAACCATATTCGCCTTGGCTTTCGCAAGTTATGTTTTATTTCCGCTGATCAGCAAATTTGATAAAATTCAAGAATACATTTTTTTAATGACTATTGGTTGGTGCTTAGGTATGGCTGAAATAGGTAAAATGATGGGCTTATCGCATGAATTAGGTGCATTCTTAGGTGGCGTAGCGATGGCAAGCAGCCCTATCACCCGTTTTATTGCTGAAAGTCTAAAACCTCTGCGTGATTTCTTTTTAATTATGTTTTTCTTCACATTGGGAGCAAAACTAGATTTAGCTGTCTTATACACGGTTATTGTACCATCTACGGTGCTAGCTAGTTTAATGCTATTATTAAAACCTTTATTATTTCGTGTGTTACTGGTAAATTTAGGTGAACAACCGAAATTATCATTAGAAATGGGCGTGCGTTTAGGACAAATTAGCGAATTCGCGCTATTAATTGCAATGGTTGCGTTTAACACCGCTTTAATTACTGAAGCTGCATCTTACGTGATTCAAGCAGCAACAATTATTTCTTTTATGGTATCGTCATATTATATCGTGATGTATTATCCTACACCAATTGCAGTTTCTGATCGCTTACGCCGTGATTAATTGGGGAAATGTTATGGATTGGACACCACACGTTACGGTCGCTGCTATTATTTGTGAGAATGAGCATTTTTTATTAGTCGAAGAACAAAGTGATGGTGAAATCGTACTAAATCAACCTGCTGGTCATTGGGAACAAAATGAAACGTTAATGCAAGCTGTTAGTCGTGAGGTGCTGGAAGAATCTGCTTGGCATTTTAAACCGAGTAAGATTACAGGCATTTATACTTATACTGGTGTAAATCACATTACTTATCTGCGTATTACATTTTCAGGTCAACATTATGATTTTGAAGCAAAACGCGAATTAGATACAGGTATTTTAAGAACCGTTTGGCTAACCCGTCACGAAATAGCACAAGCTGACAATTTACGCAGTCCAATGGTTTTGCGTTGCGTTGATGATTATTTACAAAAACAGCATTATTCATTAGATTTAATTCAAACGTTATAAATTTAATTTTCGTAGGGTGCATAAACACCGCGTCATGCACCTTTTAGAATTCATAAGATTAAAAAATTAGTGATGATGATGCTCAATTTCATCGGCGGACAACCGCACTAATGTGCCTGCTAAAAACTTTTCCACCGCTTGGTCTGGTTGAGTTTCTTTGGTCAATACGGCTTCGACATTCATACGTTGTAATCTATTTAGCAAACCATCACCCATACTTTGTGAAATTAATACATCAATCCCATCAAGCGGATGTGGTTGGTTTGCGGGTGAATTGTGAAAAGATTGCGCTAATGGTAATTCAAGTAATTGTTTATCTTGGATTTGTTTTTGATCATCAATCTGATAAATCCAAAATTTACGGCATTTCCCAGCGTGTGAAGTGATTTCACGACGGTTTTGGCTAGTAACAGCAATTTTCATTAATTTTTACCTTTAGGAGTTACGCAGTTCAAATAAAAATTTTACCCTTATGACAATATCTTCGCCAAAGGTTGGCAAAAAAGAGCAATCAGGATAAAAAGTAAAACGTTCCAATCCATCGCTTTTTATCAGCCAATTACTCATGAATGAAATTAGCACAATTCTACTATGTTGTAACCAATTAGATGCAACAAATTTATTAAACTCAAGTTGATAAAAAGGGTGATCAGTACCTAAGGTTTGTTTGGGCATATTATTTCTCG
>CAYMCP010000109.1:0-6298 GCA_964388965.1 uncultured Thiotrichaceae bacterium
CAGATGCAAGCCTATGCTGGAATTGCGTTGGAATAGTTTTTCGGAGTTTTCAGCAAGTACCATGTCTTAGTTTATTGATGTTACGCTGTGCGTGGCACGCGGAAAATGAGGTTTATGCTGATGCTATCCTGCTGGAAAAACGCCTGTGGATAAATATCTATCCCCACGATCACAAATAATAGTGACAATAGTTGCATCATTAACCTGTTCAGACAATTGCAGCGCAGCCGCAACCGCGCCACCAGAGGAAATACCTGCAAAAATACCTTCTTGTTGTGCTAACTGACGGGTTATATTTTCAGCATCTTCCTGAGTCACGTCCATGATTCTATCTACTCTGGAAGCCTCAAAAATTTTTGGTAAATATTCTGTTGACCAACGACGAATACCCGGAATGCTTGCACCTTCAGTAGGTTGTACACCAACAATTTCCACATCAGGATTTTGTTCTTTCAAGTAACGAGATGTCCCCATAATTGTGCCAGTTGTACCCATCGAGCTGACAAAATGCGTTACTGTACCTTGCGTATCGCGCCAAATTTCTTTACCTGTCGCAGTGTAATGCGCAAGCGGATTGTCAAAATTATCGAATTGATTAAGAATTTTACCCTTGCCTTCGGTCTCCATTTTAATTGCCAAATCGCGCGCACCTTCCATACCTTGCTCTTTCGTCACAATGATGATTTCCGCGCCATAAGCTTTCATTAACATTCGTCGTTCCATACTCATATTTTCTGGCATAATCAGTACCATACGATAACCTTTTATCGCTGCAACCATCGCCAGTGCAATGCCCGTATTACCGCTCGTTGCCTCGATTAATGTATCGCCGGGTTTAATGTCAGCGCGTAATTCCGCTTGCTTAATCATGCTATAAGCCGGACGATCTTTAACCGATCCTGCGGGATTATTGCCTTCTAATTTGATTAATAACGTATTGTTCGGATTCGGATTTAAACGCTGTAAACGTACTAAAGGCGTATTACCGATGTATTGTTCTATAGTAGGGAAATCCATTTATTTATCCTAGTGTAGTCATATAAAATAATTTTATAGCATATTTGTGATAACTTGGATAGTATAAAGTCTGGACAGCATTTAGGTAAAGCGACAAAGCGACCATGAAAGTAAAAAATCACTCGATAGGATTGATGGTCGCGTGAAAAACGACCATCGTTATAAATATCTAAAATTTAATTAGTGTATCATAAATATGAATAAAATAAAAATTTATATTGCATTTAGTGCATTATTATTTAGCCATTTGCTATATGCTTCTGATCTACCGCAACCAACTCTCGATGCCTGCAAACAGTTAAACGCAGGTGATGCTTGTACTTTTACCACGCCTAACGGTGAAGAAAACGGCATTTGTACTATTACAGAAAACCAATTAGCCTGTTTACGAGAGAACTCGGTAATCATATTTCCCGATGATGTCGGTTATATGCTTGGTTCGAGTAGCTCAATATTGCCCGATACAGGACAGCTATATTGCTATAACGCACAAGGTCAAGCAATCACTTGCCCTGAACAAGGTGCTGAATTTTCAGGTCAAGACCCACAGTACAGTAGCGCGATACCAAGCTATATTGATAATGGAGATGGTACTGTCACGGATAGCTTAACGGGTTTAATGTGGCAACAACGTCCTGATTTTAACGGTGATGGCATAATCGATAGTAAAGATAAAAAAACTTTTGCCGCCGCTGTCAGTTATGCTACTGAATTTCGACTTGCAGGCTATGACGACTGGCGTTTACCCACTGTTACTGAGCTGTACTCGCTAATAGATTTCAGTGGTACCACTGGCTCTGGCGATACGGAAACCAACACTATACCTGTTGGAGCTATTCCATATTTAGACAGCAGTGTTTTTGCCTTTGCTTATGGCGACAGCAGTGAGCGTTTTATTGATGCGCAATATTGCAGCAGTACCGAATATAGCAGCACAATAACAAGTAATAAAAATGGTATTTTTGGGGTTAATTTTGCCGATGGGCGTATTAAGGGTTATCCAGAAAAAGTTGCTAATCAGGCTACAGCTTTTTACGTGCGTTACGTGCGCGGTAGTACTAATTACGATTCGCCTGATTTCAAAGACAATGGAGATGGCACCATAACGGACCAACGTAGTGATTTGATGTGGTTGCAAAATGATAGTGGTTTTTTTGATACTGGTTATCGCAATGCGTATGCACCAACTGGTAGTCTTGATTGGGGACAAGCTTTAGCTTGGTGTGAAAATTTAGATTATGCTGGGTATGAAGATTGGCGTTTGCCTAATGCTAAATCTTTGCAGCAGTTAGTAGATTACAGTCGCAGTTTAGATGCAACCAATTCAGCCGCAATAAATCCGGTATTCAAAAGTACTTTCTTAGATAATGGTGTGAATAGTAGTGGTGTAGGTAATTATCCGTATTACTGGACGAGTACCACGCATGTTGAAAATGCCAGTGGTGATTATGCAGTGTATATAGCCTTTGGTGAAGCGCGAGGCTATCTTAATGGGCAATTGTTAGATGTGCATGGTGCTGGTGCGCAGCGTAGTGATCCAAAAAGTGGTGATCCTAGCATATATGTAGATGTTGGATTTGGTCCACAAAATGATGTGATTGGTATTTATAATTTTGCTCGTTGTGTGCGTAACGCTACATCTGACAATTCTATCGAAGCTGATTGGCAGAGGGTCATGAACCGGGCTGAACAACAATTTTCTGAGTGGCTACCGTTGCCGGCTGAATCTTTGAGTATTGAGACTTTTCAAATTCGTTGTTATAACCAACAGCAGATTTGTTTAGGTTATAACAGTGTTGACAGCGGTTTGTACGGTTATAGTCCTGATTTATGGGGTGATGAATTGGCTTTGTTAGGCAAGATTCATGAATTATTACCAAACGCAGTGGCATCTGGATTTTAAATGTTACGTTATCCGACAAAGGTAGGTTGACAGAATTGTTGGTTGTGTTTGCTTGCAATTTGACACTGATGCGTCAGTAGCTCATTCTACGCAGTGCGCAGAACAGGATTTCACCTTGTGATAATGCCACTGCGTCGTCACCCAGTTGGACGCACGTACTACGCGATATTATTGTAAATTCTTTTACCCTGTAACTTACTTTTGCTTTGATTTGTGGCAAATTCTCTTGCAGTTCATGTCGGATGGACTTAATTCTCGGCACCTGTTCCTACATAAAGTCTAAAATGAGAATTACTGGATTCAGACAATTATTCTCAAACTAAAGTAGATTTTAGGCTAAAATACGCAGTTTTTACCACTAACAAGCGAACTAGCATGACTACCCTGATCGAGGAAATTAATAAACGACGAACTTTTGCCATCATCTCGCACCCAGACGCAGGTAAAACTACTTTAACAGAAAAATTACTATTATTCGGAGGTGCAATTCAATTAGCAGGTACGGTAAAAGGACGTAAAGCAAGCCGTCACGCAACTTCTGATTGGATGGAACTCGAAAAACAACGCGGGATTTCTGTTACTTCCTCTGTTATGCAATTTCCCTATGCTAACAAAATTATCAACCTACTTGATACGCCAGGACACGAAGATTTTTCTGAGGATACATATCGTACATTGACCGCCGTAGACTCAGCATTAATGGTAATCGATATAGCAAAAGGCGTAGAAGAACGTACCATTAAATTACTTGAAGTATGTCGTTTACGCAATACGCCAATTATTACTTTTATCAACAAATTAGACCGTGAAGGGCGTGAACCCATTGAAGTTTTGGATGAAATTGAACAAGTTTTAAAAATTCAATGCGCACCCATGACTTGGCCAATTGGTATGGGTAAAGGTTTTAAGGGTATTTATAGTTTTGAGGATGATAGCGTAACTTTATTTGAACAAGGCAAAAGTAATGCGCTAGGTACAAAAGGGTTACGTTTTGGTAGCTTACAACATGCTGATTTAAAAAATGTTTTGGGTAACAATGTCGTTGAATCATTACAAGAAGAAATTGAATTAGTTTTAGGTGCAAGCCACCCGTTTAATTTACAAGGATTTTTAGCAGGGAAATTAACCCCGGTTTATTTTGGTTCTGCGATTAATAATTTTGGTATAAAAGCTTTATTAGATAGTTTTTGCGAGTACGCGCCACCACCTCGCCCACGCGCCACGATTGAGCGTGACATTGAACCAAAAGAAGATAAATTTTCTGGTTTTATATTTAAAATTCAGGCAAATATGGACCCAGCACATCGTGATCGCATTGCTTTTTTACGTGTTTGCTCCGGAAAATATAGCAAAAATATGAAAATGCGTCATGTGCGTATTAATCGTGATATACAGATTGCCAACGCGCTAACCTTTATGGCAGGTGAACGTGAACATATTGAGGAGGCTTATCCGGGAGATATTATTGGTTTACACAATCACGGTACAATCCAAATTGGTGATACTTTTACTCAAGGTGAAACGCTGAAATTTACTGGTATTCCTCATTTTGCCCCAGAAATTTTTCGCCGAGCGCGCTTAAAAGACCCATTACGCATGAAAGCATTATTAAAAGGTTTAACGCAATTATGTGAAGAAGGCGCGACTCAATTATTTCGACCATTAAATAGTAATGAGTTAATTTTAGGTGCTGTTGGCATATTACAATTTGACGTAGTGAAATGGCGACTTAAAAATGAATATAATGTTGAATGCGATTTTGAAAATGTACAAGTTGCCACTGCACGTTGGGTTGAATCCGATGATGAAAAATTATTTGAAGAATTTAAGAGAAAAAATTTTAATCATCTAGCCTTGGATATTGCGGATAATTTAACTTTTATCGCGCCAACTCGAGTAAATTTAAATTTAGCACAAGAACGTTGGACTGACATCCAATTTTTTGCGACTCGAGAACATTAAGTAAAATGGTACGATTTTGCAAAACAAGCTTTGCATGTTTCCGCTAGGTTATTTGCAAAACAAGTTTTGCACGCTACCATGATATGGTGACTTAATGATTAACCAAATACTTGATCAACTGCATGATCCAAAGTAGCACGAATATCAGCATCATCAGTAATAGGTCGAACGAGTGCAGTACGACACGCAGCCGGCGCAGTAATACCTTGTTTAATTAAATCAGCGGCATAGACCATCAAACGGGTTGAAATACCTTCATCTAAACCGTGACCCTTTAAATTACGCGCTGTTGTACCAACTTTCACCAATTTAGTAGCCAATTCCATATCGCATTGTGCTTCCTTGCTGATAATTTCTGCTTCAACTTGCGCATTGGGATAGTCAAAATCCATTGCGACAAAGCGTTGTTTCGTAGACTGTTTTAAGTCTTTCATCATACTTTGGTAGCCCGGATTGTACGAAATAACCAATTGAAAATCTTTATGCGCATTGACTAATTCGCCTTTTTTATCCAATGGCAAAGTGCGACGATGATCGGTTAGTGGATGAATCACAACAGTCGTATCTTGACGCGCTTCAACAATTTCATCTAAATAACAAATCGCGCCAATACGTGCTGCTGTAGTCAGGGGACCATCTAACCAGCGTGTACCATTAGCATCGAGTAAGTAACGCCCGACTAAATCCGACGCAGTCATATCTTCGTTACAAGCAACGGTAATTAATGGTCTACCTAATTTCCATGCCATATATTCAATAAAACGTGATTTACCGCAACCTGTCGGTCCTTTCACCATTATAGGCAGACGCGAGTTATATGCAGCCTCATAAATGCTGATTTCATCACCTTGTGCTTGATAAAAAGGTTCTGTACTAACTTTGTATTGTGCAATATCAGTCATGAGAGCTTCCTTAGTGAAATTTTGTGATTTATTTTTTAAAGTGATACGGGTACATCAATTGAGTCGCCATAGACTTCAATACCCAATTTTTCAGCAATCGGTTTTGCGCTTGGGTCAACCATAGGTGAAATAACAATCATTCGATTTGCTTGACGCTGATGCCGTTTTTCATAAAAACGTACTTTACGTTCAAAGGCATACATCGCTGCTTTATCTACGGATGATTTCATTTCGCAAATGATGAGTAATCCATTTTTGATAATGACATCCAGTTCAACTTGGTCTGGTCGCCCAAATACCATACCTTCATCATCAAACTCATTTACATTAAGCACTTGTACATCAAAACTTTGTTCCAAAATAGCAGCGAGTGCATCACGAAATGATTTTTCAGATTCAATTCCCCAACGCGCGCCTATTGCACCAATTTTGCGCTCTTGTTTTTTGAGAGCTGTCATTACCGTTATTTCAAACTTATCTAAACCTATCCATAGATAACTATTTATCGATTTAG
>CAYMCP010000110.1:0-6173 GCA_964388965.1 uncultured Thiotrichaceae bacterium
CGCGCTGATGTCGGCTGGTATCAAATCCGTAATGCTCTAAAAAAACGCAACGAAAGTGGAGATTATTTGCCAACCGATTTTAGCGAATTTGAACGCGCTTATAAAGAATTAACCGCTAAATTGCAACCATTGGTGTTTGAATTGGGGTTTTTGAGAGAATAATAGCAAAATAAAAGGAGCAGATTATGTATGCACATCGCATTAAAACGACAATTACGGACTCAAATCATATTGAGTTGACTGGTTTGCCTTTTTCGCCTGGTGAACAAGTCGAGGTGATTATTTTGAAATTACAAGATATTGACGCTTCGCAACAATCTGTTGTTTCTTTTGCTGAGGCTACTAAAGTATTTCGTGGCAAAATGAAACAAGCAGCAGATGATCTTTCAACGAATCCAGCCCATTTGCATGGTTTTGGAGAATGAAACACGGTGTAATTGTCGATACTGGGCCACTGGTTGCTTATTTAAGCCAGCGTGACCGCTATCACATTTGGACGTGTGAACAATTAGAACATATCGGCTCGCCTTTATTGACGTGTGAAGCGGTATTGGCAGAGGCATGTTTTCTGGTTGGTCGAAATGGGGGAGATGCCATAGATTTAATTGAGATGTTAAATCAAGGTTGGTTATCGATTCCTTTCACTTTGCTTTCTGAGTCTGCTAATGTGAGCCAACTCATGAAAAAATATCATAATATTCCGATGTCGCTTGCTGATGCGTGTTTGTTGCGCATGACTGAATTGTTACCAAATAGCAAATTATTAACCTTGGACAGTGATTTTTCTATTTATCGAAAAAATGGCAAAGAGGCTGTTCCAATTATTAGTCCTGTCTAAAGCAGAATTTAAAGAAATAAAAAAATCTACTGAAAACCCGAACAACCACACAAAGAAAACCTAAAAAGCCATGTCCACCCTCTACGAAAAATTACTAAATTACAACCGTTGGTGTTTGAATTGGGATTTTTAAGGGAGTGAGGTTTTATGTCTGAATCAGAATTTATAGAATTAAACAGTATTTACAACCTAGTTGGAGCAAATAACCATGCAAGATTTATCGATTGAACTCGAAGAAGAAACACCCAGCGATGATCCCTTTAATCCTGATGATATTTCTATTCAATCCAAAATTATTCCGATGGAAACGATTTTGCGTCGATTGATGCAAAAAACGATTAATTTAAATCCTGATTTTCAGCGCAAAGAAGTTTGGAAACAAGAGAAAAAATCTCAGCTAATAGAATCGTTAATGCTTAAAATTCCGTTGCCTATGTTTTATGTTTCTGCTGATGAAAAAGGCAATTTAACGGTCGTTGATGGTTTGCAGCGATTAAGTACCATGCGAGATTTTATTTTGGGAAAAGATTTTTTAGAAAATCAACACGCAAATAATAAAGGCAATGGTTTTTCATTGTCTGGATTAGAATTTTGGAAAGATTTTAATGGAAAAAAATTTAATGAACTTCCAATTAATTTACAAAATAGAATCCTAGAAACTGAGTTTAATTTCACTATTGTTGAACCCAATACGCCAGAGGAAGTTAAACGCAATATTTTTAAACGGATCAATACGGGTGGCGAGCCGCTGAGTGCGCAGGAAATACGAAATGCTTTATACATTGGATATTCCACCGAGTTGTTAAATAAATTGGCTGAATATCCTGAATTTAAACAAGCCACTGGTCATTCTGTAAAAACGGAACGAATGGAGGATAAAGAACTTATTTTGCGTTTTTTGGCTTTTTGGGTGAGAGATTATACTGATTTTAAGAAATCAATTTCTGTAGATACATTTTTAAGCAACACCATGATTATTATTAATGCCTATCCTAATTTTGATAGTCGTGATTTTAAGAAATTGCTTAAAGAAAACGATTTTCCATTTTTAGAAAAAACAGAGAACTTGAAAAATCTAAATATTCAAGTGAGCAATTTAGAAAACATCCAATCTGCTTTTAAAAGTGCAATGATTCGTGCTTATCGTTTATTTGGTAAACACACGTTTAGACGCAGCTATGGTGAAAACCCTAAAAAACCCATCAATAAAGCTCTGTTTGAAATGTGGAGTGTGTCTTTATCAAAATTGACAGAACCGCAATTTTATCAACTGCTCGACCATAAAGAGCAATTGCTCAATAAATATAATTTATTGCTTAAAGATATAGATTTTCAATTTTCTATTTCAAGAGATGCTTTAAAAGTGTCAGCAGTAAAAACTCGATTTCCTCACATTATTAACCTGATAAAGGAATTCACTCAATGATTAATCGTCTCGAATTAGATGGCTTTAAATCCTTTGTTTTTGACAGTATTGAATTTGGCGCATTAACCGTGCTGACAGGCTTAAATAGCTGTGGTAAAAGCAGCATTATTCAAGCATTATTGATGTTAGAAAAAATGGTTAAACAGCAAGAATATTTATTAGACGGTCATGGAGATACACAGGAACTTAGAAATCCTCATTGTCGCACGCTAGAAATTACCGCAGAAACAAATGATGGTTGTGTCTTTAAAATTCCTTCATCAGAACAGAATAATAAGGCGTGTCTTTTTCCTAAATTGATTTATATTTCAGCAGACCGTTTTGGGTCTGAATTATCTCTACCTATTTTTTCAGGAAATAATTTTAATGTGGGCAGAAAAGGCGAAAATATTTTTAAATGTATCGCTCAAAATAGCGATGTTATTTTACCAGAGTCAATAAAGCATCCTTTTTCGCAAGGAGATACTTTTTTTTATAACTTAGAAGCATGGTTAAAACTGGTTTCGCCCAATGTTAAATTTAGTTTTGAATTGCAAAAATTGAGTGATACTTCTTTTGCGACTTTCAATGGTTTTAGAGCAAAAAATGTAGGGTTTGGATTAAGCTATACATTACCCGTTATTGTTATTTTATTATTGGCGAGTATCACACCTAACTGCATGATTATGATAGAAAATCCTGAAGCACATCTTCATCCGCGTGGACAAACTGAAATCGCAAAATTGATTGCTCTAGCGGCTGAAGCTGGAAAAGAAATTAATACGCAAATTATTATCGAAACACACAGTGACCATTTGTTTGATGCAATTCGGATTTACAGCAAAAATAGTAAAAAATATTTTCATAAATTTCTAAAAGTTTATTGGCTTGAGTTGAATAAACAATCAAATACTGAAATTCAAGAAATTAGAATTGATGAAAATGGCAGAATAGACAATTGCCCCCAAGGTTTCTTTGATCAATTTGAAATCAATGCACGTAAACTTCTTTAAGTTTCTAAAGGACAAGAATGTACACTTTTTTCTTTAACAGTGAATTATTGCCACATTGTAAAAATCTCACTCTTTTCAATATTTATTTTTCTCAGGTTTTAATTGCTTATAATCGTTTAATTGATAATGAAAAGCTAAATATTGAAAAAGGCATTATTACAGAAAAAATGCCCACAGAACTTTCATTGGGTGAATTTTCATTGGCTGAAGCAATTGATAGCTTAAAAGAACCCACACTTAGAAGAATTGCTTATGCTTATTTTATTAAACATCCGATAGAAAATTTTTGTTCAATTCAGGAAGAACTATTAGAGCAAAACTATTATTTTTTTCTTGATGCAGAAAAATCGATAAAAGTTTTATATCTTGCACAAATTGCCCATCAAAAAGGTTTATTGTTTACTGTAGCCATATCTGATTTTTTAAAAAGAAATCAATTAAAATTGGTTAATGAAAATCACAGTTTATTTATTAACAATTTTTATTGTGAAGAGAAAAATTCAGAGTCTAAATGCAATATCGATTTTATTGAAGCCTATCTTCAAAATGAGTTATTTTCTAATTCTAATTTGTTAGAAAAAATTAAAATTTTGATAAATGCTCAATTTTCAAGTAAATTTGAAAAAGAATTTGAATCTTTGTCAGATGATGAAAAAAAGTCTATTTTTACTTTGTTTGAACGCGCTAAAGCGATTGGGTTATTATCTTCTGTAAAATATGATGATAAAATTATCAAAGATGTTACTCCCAGTAACACTAAAGATGGAATTAAAGTTTATGAATTGAGAGTTTATGCACCAATCGCTTTACGAGTTTATTTTTCTGTAAATTCTGAAAAAATATTTATTGCAAGTTTGGAAAAAAAATCCAATCCAAACCAAAATAAAGACATAAAAGATGCAGCAGATATTTTAGTCAAAATGATTAGAGAAAGTCATTAATTCTGAGAAACCTTAAAAAACCATGTCCACTCTCTACGAAAAATTACAACACGCCCGCAGCGAAGAAGATGTGAAAGATATTTATATTAAGGCTTTGGGATTAAAAAGTTACACCAAAGGTTTAATTGATATTCGCACAGATGAAATTTGGTTTGAAGCCAAAGAAGGCAGCAAAATTTCTAGTTATGCGATGTTCACGCAATTATTGCATTATGTGCAGGATGCTTTAAATAAAGGCGAAATTATTCCACCTTTTTTAGCCGTTATTGATACTGAAAAAGCTGCTTTAATGAAAACCGCTGATGTCTTGCCTTTGTTAAAAAAGAAAATCATTAAATGGGGAAAGTCAGCCACTCAATATCCTAGAGAAGCATTAGACGAAGTATCGGCGTACATCGGAGCACATTTTGTTTCGTTTAAAATTTCCACTCATGAACAAGAATTTATCCAAGCGGTTAAACAAGCCATCCAAACAGGCGAAATTATTCGCGCCCAAATTACGCCCGATAATTTAAAACAAGTTTTCGATAAATGGGTGGTGATGATTGGGCGAGAAATTATTGGCGTTAAAGAAGAAGATTATGCCTTATTATTTTTCGCCGATATTATGCACGATGGCACGCTGTCAACACATCAACATTTACCCGCTGAATTATTGCATAAAAATAATGCCCCCGTGTTTTCTTTAAATGGAAAACTTTATGAACTCAGCAATAAAGAAGGTTATCGTCGATTTTGGGCAATTTATCATAAACCCCCTCACACTGAATATCGTAATTATTTATTAGAACGCCGCGACAATTTAATTCCTTTAGATGAGCGCAGTTTTAAAGGTGCGTTTTATACGCCATTAACTGTTGTTGATGCGGCTTATAATAAATTAACTGAAGTTTTGGGTAAAAATTGGCAAAAGAATTATATTGTTTGGGATATGTGTTGTGGCGTGGGAAATTTAGAAGTGAAACATTCAAATCCGCGTAATGTTTATATGAGTACTTTGGATCAAGCGGATGTTGATGTCATGAGAGCCGCAAAAATCTGTGTTGCAGCTTATCGTTTTCAATATGATTATTTAAATGATGACATTACTGATGACGGTAAAATTGATTATTCTCTGACTGAGAAAATTCCCAAAAGTTTGCGCCAAGCAATTCGAGAAGGTAAAAAGATTTTGGTGTTAATGAATCCGCCTTATGCGGAGGCAGGAAGTACTTTAGGAAAAGATGGAAAAAAGAAAGTATCAGCCAATAAATTTTCAGCTACCGCAATGGCTAATTATGGGAAATCTAGCAATGAACTTTTTACTCAATGTGTGGCGCGTATTGCTCAAGAAATGCCTAATGCTACACTAGCGATGTTTAGTAAATTGAAGTATGTTAATGCGCCCAATTTTGAGAAGTTTAGACAGGCGTGGAATGCAGAATATTTAGGTGGTTTTATTGTTCACAGTAAAGCCTTTGATGGTTTAAAAGGCAATTTCCCTATTGGTTTTTTAATTTGGAAAACCAATCAAAACGCTAAGAAAAAATACTTAATTGATAGTGTTTGCACGGAAGTTTTAGATAAAAATGCACAAGCTATTGGTGAAAAATGTTTTTATAATTTGCCAAATTCGCAATTACTCACAAATTGGATAAGACGACAAAAATCAAATGATTTAGATGTCGTGCCATTAATCAATGCTGTCACGCCAACACTTGCAACTAATGGAGTTCAACGTACAAAATGGGCAGACAAAGCAATTGGTCACATGCTTTCTGACAGTAATGATTTACAAAACTCAAATCAAGCCACAGCGTTATTTTCATCTGTTCACAGTATTGGACATAAGGGCGGCTTTTACGTTACTCCTGAAAACCTTTGGCAAGCCGCAGTTGTTTTCTCCGTGCGTCGCTTAATTAAACCCACTTGGATTAATGATCGCGATCAATTCTTACAACCCACAAGCGAATTAAGCGATGAATTTAAAAATGATT
>CAYMCP010000111.1:0-1830 GCA_964388965.1 uncultured Thiotrichaceae bacterium
ACAGTTTTTCACTACCTTTTCCCACGTCGCTCACGACCATCGCTCTTGACGATAGCCGCACGGGGTGGTTTGATTCCAGCATCGGGTTGCCGAAATCGAGAGACCTTCTCTCATCTTTAATACAGCATGGAAAGCTCTCGCTTTCCTTCAGGACACACTAGGGCGGATTAATGACTTCGCTAAGTATTTTTGCACATCAAGCAAACCTTCATGCGTGACTACCTATAATCATTAAACCCGCAATGATAAATCCCATGCCAAGTATTTTAGGAAAACTCAGCGTTTCTTGAAAGAAAACAAAGCTTAACAAAGGAATGGCAATATAAGTAAGACTCATAAACTGATAAGCATAACCTAGAGAAAACTTGGTCATTGCCGCCATCCAGGACAAGGCAGCTAAAAAAGCACACAACAAGCTGCTTATGACCCAAGGATTTAATAATAACTTAACTAAAAACCAGACTTTTTCTGTTGGATCAACAGGAAATGAACCTGCAAGATTGACCTGCCATTTAATGACAATTTGACCATAGACTGTAAATAAAATGGTTAATGCAATATACAGATATGCCATGTTAGTTTATTTCCACATAAAAAGATTTGATTTTATCGGTAATCAATTCAAGTTCACTATTTTGTAATCCATAATATACGGGTAAACGCACAATAGTTTCACTAATTCTATCCGTGATATGTATTTCACTACCGCAACGCCCATATTTTTGTCCAGCGGGTGAAGAATGTAAAGGAATGTAATGAAATACTACACCAATATCCGCTTGTTTCAAATAATTTATCAAACGCGCTCTTTCTTCAAGTGAGCGAGTTAAAAGATAGAATAAATGCCCATTGCTAATATGAGAACATAGATGAATTTTACCTGCTTGCTCTAAAGAAGATAAAAGCATACGGTATTGATGACAGATTCTGACACGCTCTTGAGTAATAGACTGCGCATGTTCAAGCTGTGCATACAAAAAAGCACCCACTAATTCACTGGGTAAATAAGATGAACCCATATCAACCCATGTGTATTTATCTACTTCACCACGAAAAAAACGGCTGCGATTAGTGCCTTTTTCTCGGATAACTTCAGCACGTTGAACGAATTTTTTATCATTAATCAGCAATGCACCACCTTCTCCGCTGATAACATTTTTTGTTTCGTGAAAACTTAAACATCCTAAATGCCCCAATGTTCCCAGTTTCTTACCATTGTATTCAGAAAAAATCGCCTGTGCTGCATCTTCAATGACATATAAATTATATTCTTTGGCTATCGCTAAAATAGTATTCATTTCACAGGCAACACCCGCATAATGTACAGGTATAATAGCTTTGGTTTTGTTTGTAATTGCTTGCTCAATTAACTGTTCATTAAGATTTAAGGTATCTGAACGAATATCTATAAACACTGGCGTTGCGCCACGTAATACAAAAGCATTGGCAGTAGAAACAAAGGTAAAAGAAGGGAGAATAACTTCATCACCCGGCTGAATATCACATAAAATCGCTGCCATTTCCAACGCGGCAGTACAGGAATGGGTCAACATGGCACGCTGGCACTGGAGGTTAGATTCCAACCATTCATGGCATTTCTTTGTGAATACCCCGTCACCCGATAAATGCCCGTTAATTACTGCTTGAGCAATGTTGAAGAGTTCTTTGCCGACAACAAAAGGTTTGTTAAACCCTATTTTCATTTTAGCTATTCCAATATGGCTAAACCAAAACCTGTTTTGCCATAACCGTTGCCATTATACAACATATAACGCTGTCCTTTATGGTCGAATACAAAAGGATATTCAATCATTTCTGAATCCCAGCCTG
>CAYMCP010000111.1:1930-5588 GCA_964388965.1 uncultured Thiotrichaceae bacterium
AAACCTAATTTTTTCCAATTCATCGTGCTACCTAAATCCTTCTTAAACGGCTACTAGGTATTTTAGAACGCTCTGTTGCATTGCTGACATAAACACCTTCGGGTTCTACATCGGCTAGAATTAACGAACCAGCACCTAGCACAGATTTTTCACCAATTTTAATATGATCGCGTAATGTTGCATTCACACCAATAAAACAAGACTCAAAAATTTCTACCCCACCTGAAACCACAACATGAGAAGCAATAAAACAATGATCATGAATAATAGAATGATGCCCGATATGATTACCGCTCCATAAAGTGACATTACTCCCTATCGTGACAAACGGCTGAATTGTATTGTCTTCGAGAATAAAACAGTTTTCTCCAATCTTTCCTTGATTTAATACAGTTGCATAAGAACTAACATAGCTGGCAATTTGATAGCCTCTGGCTTTTGCTTCAAGGTACTTACTTTTTCGGATTTCATTTAATTTAGTGTAGCTGATTGCAATGAATAATTCATAATCAGTATATGAATAATATTGTTCTAATTTTTCAAATGCAATGACAGGCAAACCACAAAAACAATCAGAAGCCAAATAGGCTTCATCTACGGTGAATGCAACCACTTGATAATTTGAATCGGTAGAAAAATAATAATAAGCCAATTCAGCAATACTACCTATACCAAAAATAATCAATAATTTTTTCATAATTATTTCCTTACCAAGATAGTGAATTCATATAAATCATAGTCATGTAATAAAGCAACATTGCGTGAATAATGCTTTTTACATAAATCAAATAACCAACAAGGATCGGCATAGTACAAGTAATCACGCATTTTATCGACATCTGAGTAAGACGTTAAACAATTAAAAGCAAAACCTCTTTTACTCGATTCATGTAAACTATCTAAAGTTTCTATTAAATACGTTTTCCATTCAATATCACCATGTTCTAACCGCACATTAAAAATACCACTTGCCACAGTATAATCTGCAATTGTTTCAGGTATGCTAGATACAATAAAATGAGCATTGTTATTATGATTATAACGTACTGTAGCTGCATTTATCATATCACCAGAAATATCGCAACCATAATATTTAAAGTGTGGGTGGCTTTTTTCTAAAAACTCGAATAAAGCACCATAACCACAACCAACATCATTTAAAGAAAATGGTTGTATATTTTCAACCAACTTAGTTAATTGCGAAAATCTTAATATTTGACTTTCTTGCCCGTTCCAATCCACACCTTTAGCTGTTTCACCGTGTTCAAGCAGTTTATTTGAATAGTATTCAGCAAGATTAGCTAAAAGATTAATTTTCTTTTTTTCCATAAACATGTCTTACAATGGTATAAGGTCGTCTTTTGGTTTCTGAAAATATCTTAGAAAGATAAATACCTATAACGCCAACGAAAGAAATAATTAAGCCGCCCAGCAACCAAATAGAAACTATTACTGAAGTCCAACCACTCAATGGTTTTGCCAGAAAAAACCAATTTATTAAAAAATAAATAATAAAACAGACTGTTATTAAAAAAATAAAAGAACCAATATAAAAAATACTTACTAAAGGAACGCTACTAAATGAAGTGATGGAATTTACTAAAATTGCCATTTTATGACGAAAGGTATAAGTTGTTTCACTGATGTGGTGTTTTTTTACAGTTTGAGATGTTTGAAAAAACCCCGTTATATACCATAACCCCATGAGAAAAACTTCTCTTTCATCATGCAATAATAAGGCATTAACATAACGGCGCGTCATCAAACGAGCTGTTGTTACATTTTCTGGAAAAGAATAATTAGTTAGTAACTTCAAAAAATTGTAAAAAAAATGTCCGCTCCAGTATTCAAACCATTTACCTTTACGCTTTTCTTGTACACCATATACAACATCACAGTTTTCTTGCCTCATTTGTTCTGAAAAATTCAACAACCATTCAGGTTCTTCTTCTAAATCACTATCAATCAAGAAAACATAATCTCCTTGAGCATGAGCTAAACCTGTCATCATCGCTTTGTGATGCCCGAAATTACGCGATAAATCAACCACAACCACATGAAAATCAGACTGACTGAGTTTGATTGCCAAATCTAAGCTGTTGTCAGGTGAACCATCATTAACCAATATTATTTCATAATCATGATTAACTAATTGTTTTGCTGAAACAGTAGCTCGGTTATAAAATTCCTCAACGCAAGATTCTGATTTATAAAGTGTTGCAACAATAGATAATTTCATAATCTAATATATTTCATGTAATGAGAAGAATTTCTTCCACAATTAAACAACAAATCGAGGATACTTACATTATGTACAAATTCTCCCCAACACTGCGAATATTCAGGGTAATCTGAATAATCAATCCAAGTGAGTTTTATATTATTTTCCATGAAAAGCTTTTCTTCAATATAATTTTTTGCTGCAAGTCCTGAGACATACTCTGTTGCATTAGACTGTACACATAAACTAATCAAGCGTTCTGTTTTTTCTTCGCTTTCCGATAGTTTATAATCCCAAGAATTACTAATTTTTGTTTTAATTTCTAAGTATTGACAAATAGCTTCAATTAAATTTCTATTTAATCGTGATAAATGCGTATATTCACGTTGATAAAGCGGCTTTAAAATAGCAGAAATTTCCTCAAAATGAGGAGATTTCTTATAGTTTTGTTCGAACATACGCCAATGAGTTTTTTGCCAATTATTATCGGCAATTTCTGTCTCACGAATGGTCTGATAGTATTTGCCTTTAACCTTTACTGGCACCGTCAACCATTGCAATCCATGAGGTGTTTTAATTTGATTACGATTGCGCCAGTCGCGTCGTGTATACTGCATATCATCATAAATTATAAATTCATCTACCAGGGCAATTATATCAAAATAGCCCTTCCAAGGAATGTAATTTGATTGAACTATAGCTATTTTTTTGCTCATGTTAATCTAAAATATAAAGTAAAGAAATACTACTTATTCATAGGTCAAGATTTACAATCTTTAACCTGCATATTTTGATCTGCAATAACATTTAATTTTATACTCTAATATAAACACATCAGTTACAGAACATAATGACTAAGGCTTGACAGATTTTGAAAACCTGTCGGTTGTAAGCGATCATTTCCTTCAAAAAAAACTGACAGGTCTTGAAAACCTGTCAGGTTTATATCCAACATTGCCTGAAATTATTACGTCTAAAACCACGTTCATAAATATTTTTCACTCAAAGCTTCCAGTAATAGTTCCTGATCGGTTTTGCTATTAGGCACATAATGGTATTCAGCACCCAATAATTTTTGGGTTTGAACTAGCTTTCTATCCTGTTCATCTATGAGTTGGGATACTTCTGTAAAACTGTCAGGGGATTGAGAAGCCCAAATAATTTCATCGTCTGGGATAATGACTTCGATTGGAAATTTAGTTTGACGAAGTTGAATTTTGGGTTCAAAAATTAATCGCCCGTTATCGTAAAGTGCGACAAGTTGCATGATAAATGCTTACCTATAATCAGAATAACAACTATCAACCATTGATTGGTCAATGTTAAAGAGTTCTTTGCTAATGCGTAACCCAAATCAATTTAAAATCCGCCTGATTGTAAGCCAGCAGTTCCCGCCCGCATCAAAACCCTGTTAAAATAGCCCATAGTTGCCCCTAA
>CAYMCP010000112.1:0-5554 GCA_964388965.1 uncultured Thiotrichaceae bacterium
TAATTACTAAGTATAGACAAGTATAACTAAGTTTTCAATAGCTGCTATCTAACCCCTCAAGGAGAGGCACCCACAAGGCACAAAGGAAAATCCTATGCACTCCATTTTCATCGCATCTATGGCACGACTAAACACGTCTACAGCGACGATTAGATACAACTTGTCAATTTCTGTTGGATAAATTGCACAAATCTTGATGCCCAACGATTTTGTTCCACATCTTTCAAATGCGCATAACAAGCTAAAGTATTTTTATAAACTATACCGTCATGTGACCCGTCGATACCATAACCACGTTTAACTTGATAAGCATAACATAATGGTGCGTCTATATTCACCGCTTGCGAGTAATGAAACTCATGTGCGGCAATTTCAGCTAACTGATTTTGTGCATCACGCAAAACCCATAAACCTTGCCCTGTTTCTTGTAAAATTGTATAACCGCTTCCTTTTGGTTTTTGGTGCATAACCGTATCCAGTGGCAATGCGCCTACCATTTCCCACGATTGTTGATGCCAAAAAAGTCTCCGCGCCAAATACATCAAACCACCACACTCAGCATACACTGGTAAACCTTGCTCTATGGCATGTTTAATGGATTGTCTTAAACTAAAATTATCTTCTAATTGTTTAGCGTGTGTTTCAGGAAATCCACCACCAATAAATAAACCATCTAATTTAGGTAATTGATCATCTCGTAACGCATTGATAAAAATTAATTCTGCACCTGCGCGTTGCAAAGCTTGTAAATCGGTGGCGTAATAAAATCCAAATACACTATCTCGAATAACACCAATTTTCACTGTTTTTTCTATTGTTTTAATTGGATTGGGTATATAGTCAAATTTTGTTGCCAATCGAGAAATTTGTTGTACTTTTTCTAAATCAACTTGTTGCGCTACGATTTTACCTATTTGATCAATCTTTGCGGTGGTTTGTCTGGCTTCATTGCTCGGAATTAATCCTAAATGGCGTTCTTCAATCGTTAATTCAGCATGACGTAAAATACTAGCTAATACCGGCATATCAGTATAATAATCAATCGCTTTTAATAATTTTCCCTCATGACGTGTAGATGCAACTTGATTAAGAATAACGCCTGCAATATTAATATGATTATCAAACGCTTGCAGACCTAAAATGATTGGTACAATCGTGCGAGTCATGCCATTTGGATTCAATACTAAAATAATCGGCGCACCAACGAGTCGTGCTAATGCTGCATTACTCGTTTTACCTTCTACATCAATACTATCGAATAACCCCATATTTCCCTCGATGATACCCATATCAACATCATGCGTATACTGAGCAACACAATGCTGTATTTCGGCTTCAGTCATAGTGTGGAAATCTAAATTATGACAATCGCGCTGTGCAGCTTGCGTCAGCCACAGAGGATCAATGTAATCAGGTCCTTTTTTAAAAGGTTGGACAGTCGAGCCTTTTTGAATCAGAGCAGCACAAAGCCCAATAGATACAGTGGTTTTTCCTGATGATTTATGCGCAGCGGCAAGCATGAGATGTGACATAGTAATTTGGTAGTGGGGATAATGACTGAAAATGCAATTTTAGCATTAGTACGGATTTATCGTTACTCCTCTAATTTTATAAATTATTTTTTGAATAATATTTAAAAATCGCTACACTTGACAGTAATCAACTTAATTTAGGACTAAAAATTATGAATTCATCGAAATTACTACTATGCGCAATGCTGTGGCTGCTAACGAGCATGACACTTCACGCGGCTAATATTATTCCTGTTAGAATGCCAGAAGAATTACCCGTTTCTGTTGAAAATCCGTATGTTCTTGATTTAGATCAATCTGTTACGACACCGAACGGCAATCAATTATTCCAAGATCATGCGTTACACTTTGACTTAGGAATGCCGGTTGATACGGGAGATGAACTTTTTGTGCGCGTCGCTTTGAGCAAAGAAGTTTTATGGGGTGTGAGCAATCTCGTATTACTATTTGAGGAAGGCAACCAGCCTAATCTAGTCGATGGCGTACAAGATTTGAATGATAACGGCGTGTTAGAAGTATTAGAAGTCGGTTTTCTTACTGAAACTGCTATAGCCGATATAGGTATATTAAACCAAAATATTGCAACTTTTTTATTAAAATTACCAAATAGCATTACTGCTGATGCGCAATTATTACTCGCCACTACTCGCTCGGATTATGCAATCGACGATGGGCGTGTTATCAACACCGCTGGACATCCAACACTTCGTATTATCGATACGACAAGAGATGCAAGTATATCTTTCTCCGTACACAAAACCCAAGCTGATGCTGGTATTGGTAGTAATGCTTTAACGTTAGACGGTGGTGTATTATTAATTAATTTTATTCCGCAATTTGATTCTGCCATCACATCACCCGCAATATCCACACTTGATCCCCTAACAATACCGGCAAATAGTACATTTATCGAAGAAGGTGAGCCAAATGATGCACTAACTGGTGGTAGTGACACCGATACCGATTTATCTACTGCATCATACGTTTTAATAAATGATGAATTTCTAATTGACGATCCTATCAACTTAACTGCGGCTGATTTTTTACAAATTGATGTTATTGGTGATATGACAACGGTATCAAACGTATTCATTGAATTCGATGACAGTGGAATAGATGTCGCGGGTGTACAAACAGCATTTGATATAGAGCTAGGACGTGCTCGGGTAAAAATACCGGGCAATTTATTTCCTGAAGTAGCACGGGAAGATCATATTGCTATTCAAATTAATCAATTACCAATGATTACAACCCATTACGCGGTAAATGCTCAAATTGGTTTAGTGCGAAATGGTATAACTAATATTGTATTTGACGAGTTTGAGCCTGATGTTTTTAATTTTCTAACTATCGAATCACCTATTTTAATTACTAAACCTTCACCTGATAGCGTAATTGAAATGGTTAGCGAATTTGCAACATCAGTTGAACAATACATTACTTTCACCAATCAAGGCGATGACACCTTATTTATTAAATTAAATTCATTACCAAAAGGTGAATTTAGTTTTGTCAGTAACTATGTTGTTGAACTCGAAACCCAACAGTCTACGCAATTTAGAGTGCAATGTACGCCATCGAATTATTTGGGTACAGAATTAGATTTGCAATTTACTACCAATAGTTTAAATCAAGAATTAATCAATTATAAACTACTATGTCGTACTAAAAGCATACCAGAGCCTGAAATTGAAATACTCGCTAATGATACGCTGATCGGAGTAGGTAGTGAGATTCATTTTGGTACGATTTTGCAAAGTGAATCGAGTACAATTAAATTCACAATTCGCAATCTTGGTACTGCGACGCTCAATTTAGAAAATCCAGTTATACCTACTGGTTTTAGTTTAGGTGGCATCATACCACAACAATTGGCAGCGAATGGCGTAACGCATTTTGATTTAAGTTTAAGTGGAAAAATGTTAGGTGAATTCAAATCTCCACTAAATTTATTTAATGATGACAGAGATGAAAATCCTTTTCAATTAATTTTAATGGGTCAGGTATTACCACTAGCGATTGTTCCATCTGATGCCCCTCCCCTCACTACAGACCCCGCGCCTACTACAAGCACTACTCCACCGATAATTAGTGCTTCTAGTGCCCCACCGACAAACGCTACAGGCGACGTTATTGGCGCAACCAGTAATGTAGGTAATACTGCGACTGATATTTATATTCAGCCCGGTAGCAGTGTTTCTGGTGGCTATTTAGCTGGCGAAATTAATAATCATGGCTTAATTTCAAATCTTACCATTAATCCAGACGCAAAATTAGAAGGTGGAAAACTGAGTTCAGTCATTTACAATTCTGGTACGGTATGTAATGCGACGATTACTAACTATTCTGAATTAATTGGCGGCAATGTGTGCGACGATATTCAAAATTTTGGGACGCTAACCGATGTCAACATATTGGAAGATAGCGAAGTAACGGGCGGATATTTAAACAATATTATTTTTAATGAAGGCAAGTTGTGCGACGTGAAATTAGAAGACAATACGCGCATAATCGGTGGTCAAATTAATTGTACGCTAACAGGGCAGGCAAGGGCACCCGCAACGATTGCCCAAGCTGAAATTTTAGAAAATTCAGAATTGTTTAATGTTTGTATTACGCCTAGTGTCCGTTTTGCAGAAGGTGTAGCATTACGCGGCAACGTAAAATTACCGTCAAGCTATGTTTCTCCGAATATACAAGATTATTGCATTAATCCTGAGCAACTCGTCGAATATAGTGCGAACGAGTTATTAGGCACTGATCCAGAGGCATTTAGCATATTTTTTGACTCTGATTTGCAGAAAATCCCACCAAATGCAATGCAAAGCTTAACGCCAACGCAATTTAGTTTTATCCCAGATATGACACTAGATGCGATGAGTAAAGAACAATTTGAAATGATTCCTATCAAAAGCTTCTCAGGTCTGACCGACAAAAACATGGTAGGTTTTTCTGGTGAATTAATAGATTTAATGACAGCAGAACATGTTGAAATGATTAACCAAGATGCAGTTGCAGCATTGACAGGATGGGGTACAAGCAAATTTTTAACGAATTTTGATCCAGAGTTAATTACCCTAGAAACCGCGCAAAAATTTCTAAAACCGGATTGGTCTATGGATGAAAATGGTTTATTAACTGCGCCTGCAAATACACCTATTAATTTAGCAACTTTTCGATTACCTGCGAACTTCCCGGAACAAATTGGTATTGATTATGACTTTCCAAATTTTACTACTGGATTTGGTTTTGCTGGACGCGGTGAACCTATTTTACAACAAATTAATGCTATTTTGACTAATAATCCGCAAAATATACGCAGTGTACGCCAACGTGAAGATGGCTTAATTATCGTGGATAGCGTTGATGGTACGCAACGCGCATTTATCGCAAATACATATGGTTTGATGCAACTTGGTGTAGAGGCTGAAACGGGTGTTACATTAGACGAAATGACAGGTAGATTAAATATTATTACTGAGGCAAAACAACAATTTAGTTTTATTCCTGCGCCGAAAAATTATTTTTTACTTGGTGACAGTATCGGAGAGGATAGTAAGGCACATTGTTATCAGCAAGGTAATGTATTGCTGGAAATTAAGCAGAATAATCCTGTTGTAGTCATGTTTGCACCTAATGTAGTAGACAGCAGCGATGACAAAGGCGTTTACTTAGCGGAGGAGACTAATGAGCGGGCGATTCGTGAAGGTCGGGTTGTATTTGAGGACGGTACAGCACAAACGATTTACCCAACTGTATTACATCCAGAGACTTTTATGGATTTAGTCAAACAAATACAAGGTGTTGAAAGTATTGTTTACAATGTAGACGGTTCGTTTAATTTAGTCTTTTTTGGTCAAAATTACGCCTTACTGCCTACTTTTAATACATCCAGTCAAACTTTAAATGCAGGTGAACGGGTCGCGCCGAATTTAACTTTAAATTCTGATGGTAGTGTTGCTTACAAGGTACAGGACGACAATTTATTGCTGACTACACAAATTGAAATCAGTCCGCTTTAA
>CAYMCP010000113.1:0-5201 GCA_964388965.1 uncultured Thiotrichaceae bacterium
GCAGCGTCAAAGGTCGCGCCATGCTCTCAAAAGCGGGCAATGCGGTGGTTCGCGCCAAACTGTACATGTCTGCGATTGTTGCGGCGCAATATAACCCGGATGTTAAAGCACTTTACCAGCGGCTATTAGCCAAAGGAAAATCAAAAATGGCGGCACTCGGTGCCTGTATGCGTAAGCTCGTTCATATTTGTTTTGGTGTTTTGAAGCATCAAACGCAATATTCGCCAAAAACTGCGTAAATTTACACTTTCCTTGTAAAATAATGCTTGACTTGAGAGACGGTATCTACTTGGCTAATGAAATCACGGACAATTCAAAAACACATTAAATTGATAGATAAGGATACAAGCTATGCCATTTGAAGCAGGACAACAAGTAAGACTTATAAGCAATCCAGGACGTATTGGTAGCTTAACAGGCAGAACTCGCCCACGAGGTCCCTACACCCATTGGCAAGTGCGTTTTTCTGAGGGACCAACATGGCACGCCGAATACGAAATAGAACATTTGCCTGATGAAGCCAATGAAGAAGACCCTATAGAATTATTTAGACAAGGTAAATTCGGTCGAGCTAAAGATTTGCGCAGTCAGATCACGCATATTCGCCTGAGTGGACGTTTAGCCAATCTAATTTATAGCATGGAAACCACTAATACAGAGTTTTACCCATATCAGTTCAAACCTGTATTAAAATTTCTCGATTCTCCTAGCAACGGCTTATTAATTGCGGATGAAGTTGGTCTTGGTAAAACCATTGAGGCAGGATTGATTTGGACAGAATTGCGTAGTCGTGACGATGCAAGGCGTTTGATGGTGGTTTGTCCCGCTATGCTGCGTGAAAAATGGCAAGCTGAATTGCAACAGCGTTTTTCAATTAAAGCAGAAATTGCAGATGCTGAAGGTGTGCAGTGCCATTTTAATAATTTCAAAATAGGGGAAGAATTTGATTATGCTTTAGTCTGTAGTATGCAAGGCTTGCGTCCACGTAAAAACTGGCAGGATGAAGAAGAACGTACTGATAATGCTTCAGCTTTAGCACGTTTTATTCATCAATATGAACACGAACAACGACCGATTGATTTATTAATTATTGACGAAGCGCATCATATGCGTAACCCAGAAAGCCAAACTAATGAGTTAGGCAACTTGTTAAGAAAAATAGCTAATCATGTGGTTCTTTTATCTGCGACACCTGTTAATTTAGACAGCCAAGACTTATTTGAATTACTCAAAATAGTGGATGAAGATACTTTTAATCGCCCTTATATGTTTAAGCATATTCTGTCAGCTAATGAACCATTAATTAGAATCAGAGATGCTGTTCTGAGCGAAAATTTACCACAAGAAAAATTTATTCAATTAGTACAACAAGCACGTCATCACCAACTCCTCAGTTCTAATCGCCAACTTGCAGAATTAGAAAATACCCCGCCTTCAACCGAGCAATTACATAGTAACCAGTTTCGCAGTGCATTAGCAGAACGCTTAGAACGTCTAAATTTATTAGATAATGCCATCACTCGCACTCGTAAACGAGAAGTACAAGAATGGCGAGTTGAAAGGTTACCCCAAGCACAAATGATAGAACTAGAACCTGAAGAACGCGCATTTTACAATGAAGTCACTGATTTAATTAAGTGCTATGCTGGGCGAGAAGATGCACCTGAAGGCTTTTTATTAGTTATGCCGCAACGACAAGTAGCAAGCTCTATGCCTGCGGCATTGCAGGCATGGCGCAAACGAGGAGAAGAATACTATCAAGAACAACTTTACGAGGACAATAATACTGAAGATAAAAAAGAAATCGGTCCACTTGTCAAAGAACTTATTAGCAAAATAGCGTATTCAGTAGATTTAGAAACCTTATGGACATTAGACTCAAAATTTAATCACTTAAAAACTGAATTAATAAAGCATTTTAAGCAAAACCCTGATGAGAAAGTTGTATTATTTTCTTATTTTCGTCCTACTCTATTTTATCTTGAAGAACGATTACTAGAGTTTGGCATATCTAGCCAAGTCTTAGTGGGAGGGATGAAAAATAAGCAAGAAATTATCAATGAATTTAAAAATAGTGATTCTCAGAAAATTTTACTGACTTCTGAAGTGTCTAGTGAAGGGGTAGATTTACAATTTTGTCGCTTTTTAATTAACTATGATTTACCTTGGAATCCAATGAAGGTAGAACAAAGAATTGGGCGTATTGACCGTTTAGGGCAACAATCGCCTTCTATCACTATTTGGAATTTATTTTACGAAGACACTATTGATGCACGAATTTACCAGCGTCTTTATGAACGCTTAGATATTTTTAAAAGAACTTTAGGTGGATTGGAGGCGGTTTTAGGAGAACAAATAAAACAATTAAGTGATGATTTACTGTTTGGGAGACTAACCCACGTGCAGGAAGAACAGCGCATTGAGCAAACTGCTCAAGCCCTCGAAAACTTACGTTTGGAACAAAATAGACTTGAAGAAAATGCGCAAAACTTAATGGCGCATGGTGATTATATTCTGAATCAAGTCAGTGCAGCTAAAAGCTTACAAAGAACCATCAGTAGTGAAGATTTATGGATATATACCAGAGATTTTTTTAATACTCATTATCAAGGCTGCGAATTTAACCAAATACCCAGTGAAAAACTGATATTCGATATAAAACTATCATCCATAGCTCAAGGTGAGTTTTCACAGTTTGTTGTTAAGTCTCATTTGCAGGGACAAACTCGTTTAACCCAAGGCAGAATGGGATGCAGCTTTTATAATAAATTGGGCGGTTCTAACTATGAAGTGGAAACTGTTACACAGTTTCACCCTTTGATTCGCTTTATTAGCGATAAAACAAAAACCTTGGCTATTTCATATTATCCAGTTATTAGTATTGCTCTTGATGCTGCATATATACCTAAATTAAAAGAAGCAAAAGGTTATTACATATTCTATACTCAACACTGGTCTGTCGGTGGACTTAGAGAAATAGAAAAATTGAATATTATTGTTAAGCTACTTAATGCGGAACTACTGGAAGTCGAACTTGCGGAGAAGTTATTTATTACCGCCTCAAAATATGGTGAAAACTGGCTTGGCGTAGCTGATGAAGTAGATTTATTTGAAGCAACGCGACAAATTGAAGACTGTGATAGTTTATCAAGACAACAATATGATAATTATATTAGTCAGCTCACAATGGAAAATGAAGACAGGGCTGACTTACAGCAAAATACATTACAACAGCATATTCAAAATCAGCGTCAGCGAACTGCTGGGATCATACAAAAACACCAAGAAGAAATTACACAACCTAACTACTCAAATTATAAGAATAAGAGTGATAGAGCCATTGCAAATCGAAAAAACCTTATTAAAGCAACACAAGCAAAACTAGACAAACTCGAACAAAAAGCACAAGCTGAGTTTGAGCTTATTGAGCAAAAACGAAAATTAACACACCATAAAACAGATGTGAGTATTGGAATTATCAAAGTGGAGTAGAACCATGACACAAAAACTTGACGCAGTGATAGGATTTGACTTTGGGACATCTTGTAGCAAAGTGATTATTCATATAGAGCAAGAACGCTATGCAGTTAATTTTTCAAGCCTTACTCAGCGTAAGGATTACCCCTATTTTTTACCTACGCGATTATTTTTAGATAACTTAGGTAATTTCTCTTTAATTGAAGGTGAACAAAGTTTTTCTGATATTAAAATCAATTTAATGTCCGACCCTAGTTTGGTCATAAATATAAAGCAAGGTGCTATCACTGCTGCTGAATTAGTGACTGCTTATCTTGCCCTTGCATTCCAACAAGTCAGAGAATATTTTTTTACCAAACACCCGCGCTATAAGGAATATGACTTGCAATGGAGTGTTAATTTAGGAATGCCAGCAAGTAGTTATGAAAATAAAGAACTCTACAAGACTTTATTTATCGCATTAGCGGGTGCTTGGGAAGTTTCATTTGAGGAAGATATAAATATTGAATTTATAAAAAAAGCCTGTGATGAAGCTGAGGAACGGATCAATTTTGGAAATATAAAAGTCGAAAAAGGATTTTATGATAATAAAATGGCTGCAAATTTCTCTGTTTTTCCTGAAGTCATTGCACAAATTGTTGGGTATGCCAAATCGTCATTACGCATAGATGGTTTGCATTTATTAGTGGATGTTGGCGCATCGACTTTAGATATGGCTACATTCAATGTGCATCATGATGAATATGAAGATGATTTATTTCCGCTTTTTGTATCGAAAGTAGAAAGATTAGGCGCATTAATGCTACATCGAAACAGAGTTCTAAACCTTCAAAAATATCGCGGTGTTGATTTTGATAAAAATATAAAAGATTTTTCTGTAATTCCTACAATCTATAGAGGGCATAACAATGAATTTTATAATATCGAAGAGTATGACAAAGAATTCCTTAATAAGTGCGAAAATTTTATATTAATAGGCATTACTCAAACAAAAAATTCCCGACACCCATATGCGCCTGAATGGGGAGAAAGTAGGCAAAACATTAAAACTAATCATGTTGATGATAGTGTATTAGATGGTGTTATACCTAAATATAGAAATCTAGAAGAAAAAATGAATGCTAAAAATACTAGAGGTGGATTACGAGTATTTTTATGTGGTGGTGGTTCTCAATTAAAAGAATATGAAACTGTTATTGAAAAGGTTCATCAAAAGTTTAACAGAAGTTTTACAAGCATTGATTTTAATCTCATACAATTACCTAACTTGATGAATATTGATAATTTTCATCGTATGTTGGTAGCTTATGGTTTAAGCTTTGATAGTTTTGATATTGGAGGAATAAAGCTAGAATCAGAAATTGAAAATTTAACTAAAAAATAGCTTTTTTTGTTCAAGCTTTAGGTAAAAAATATGCTCATTGCTGATATGAGCTTTGAAGTTTCTTTTTCCAACACTTCACTCCCTTGCGCAAGTATTCTGCAAGGTATGAGTCAAAAACTTCCAAAACAGAACGATGGCACGATGCCCAGAACGATGGCACGATGCCCAGCGTTCGCGTTCGCGCCACAAAAAGACGTGGCGCAAACCCTACCAATTGGTCAGGGCAGCGTGCCGGGTTTGGCGGTGTTTGGCGGATGACGCTATCGCTTATCCGCCCTACGATGCTAGCCCGGTAGATACCGTCTCTCAAGTCAAGCATTATTTTACAAGGAAAGTGTAA
>CAYMCP010000114.1:0-5170 GCA_964388965.1 uncultured Thiotrichaceae bacterium
TAAAATTATCATCAGCGAAATCAGGAAGAGATTTTAAAGTATGGCGAACATATTTTAAGCAACATAATGTTTAAACTTTCCCAATCAATATATTTTCCAAAAAATCTTTGAATGGTTCTATAACTTCCACCCGCTTCCGTCCAACGACTTATTCCCAACATTGTTATTCGTCCTGTCATCGAGAGGAGTGCTTCACTTATCAATATCAGATGGCGTAAATTTGTTGCATCTAATTGGTTACAACATAGGAGAATTGTGCTAATTTCGTTCATGAGCAATTGGCTGATAAAAAGCGATGGATTTGGACTCTTTACTTTTTACCCTAATTGCTCATTTTTTCCAACCTTTGGCGAAGGTATTGATACTATGACAGCGTTTCAAATCCAACCTCGCTTAGGCGAGATGTTAGTTAGCGAGCAATTAGCTTCAGAACAAGATATTCAGCGGGCGTTGGATTTTCAACAACATTTTGGTGGACGTTTGGGGGCGGTACTCATTCGGATGGGTGCGATTTCCGAAGATACTCTATTACAAATATTATCTAAACAACTCGATTTACCGATTATTCACAGCAATAATATTCCCTTTGACGCTAATTATTTGCTACAACAAGTAGAACAATCGGGTATAGAAAAAGATTGGTGGCTAGATCAAGAAGTTATTGTGTGGGCAAATGAAGATGAAACTTTACATTGTATCGCACGCAATCCACTTGATGAAACCTTGCACGAGGTATTTGATCGCATTTACTTAGAGCAAAATATAACGTGGTATTTGGTGCGTAATCAGGATTTAGATCGCATTTTAGATTTATTGTCTAAAGCTGCCAGAGCAGACGGTGAATTAGATAATGTTGATGACATCAATATATTACGTGAATTGGCAGAAGGTGCGCCAGTGGTTGAATTTGTCAATAATATGTTTTCGCAAGCGATTGACCGCCGTGCATCTGATGTACATATCGAACCAGAAGAACACACTTTTTTTGTACGTTATCGCGTAGACGGCGTACTGTACGAGCATATTAACTTACCCAAAGAACGTTTTAATCCAATCGCTTCACGAATTAAATTAATTTCAGGATTGGACATTGCAGAGCGGCGTTTGCCACAGGATGGACGTTTGAATATTCGTGTTAGTGGGCAGGATTTAGATATTCGTGTTTCCTGTTTGCCCGGCATACATGGCGAGTCTATTGTAATGCGTTTATTACCCAAAGAGCGTCAAACGAGTCGATTACAGCAGCTTGGTTTTGCCACAGATCATTTACGAATGTTTGATAATTGGATCAATGAACCACATGGCATTATTTTAGTGACAGGTCCCACAGGTTCGGGTAAATCTACCACGTTGTACGCCGCATTAGACGCGGTAAACAATCGTTCACAAAAAATTATTACTGTTGAAGACCCAGTAGAATATCAACTTAAAGGTATCACTCAAGTTCAGGCGCACAGCGAAATCGGTTTAACTTTTGCCAATGCTTTGCGCTCAATTTTACGTCAAGACCCTGATATTGTGATGATTGGTGAGATTCGTGATGTAGAAACAGCAGAAATTGCTATTCAAGCATCATTGACTGGACACTTAGTATTATCTACATTGCACACTAATGATTCTGTCAGCGCGTTTACTCGCTTAGTAGATATGGGCGTTGAACCATTTTTAGTTGCAACTTCAGTAAAAGCGGTACAAGCACAACGTTTGGTGCGCAAATTATGTCCACACTGTACGCTACCCGACCAGCCATTAGCAGAAATTCAAACCCGTACTCAGCAATTATTGCCAGAATCATTAAAAACACAAGTTGCAAATTGGAAAAAAGCAGTTGGTTGTCATGAATGTCAAGGATCGGGTTATAGTGGTCGAATAGGTATTTATGAGCTGGTGGAGGTATCGTCTGAATTACAAAATTTAGTGTTACAACATGCCCCCGCGCCCAAGCTTCGTGAAATCACCAATCAACAGGGTTATCGAACGCTACGTGAAGATGGTTGGATTAAAGCCTATCAAGGAATTACTAGCGTTGAAGAGGTATTGCGCATCACGAGTGAACACTAAACACCACCATTTGTAGACCCTTTTTCAATATTATTTCTTAATTTTTGTCTAGTATTATAAAGATTTGCAATAACAGGCTCTGTTGACCATTTAGGTTTGATAGGTGTGAGGGTGACAACACGTTTCTTAGCGACTAACACATATACTGCGCCAAAATCCTTTGCCCAACGACTACCAAATTTATCTAAACGTTCTATTGCAACCCATTGCTTGTTAAGAGGTGGCGCGAAAAATAGCGTATGCTGTTCCACTTTTTCAAATCCCAACAATGCCAACCAATCCTTAACTCGTAGCACGGGTAAAAATTGACCACACCAAGGTGCTTGATTACGCCTTGAGAAGAAACGATGCCATAATCCCCATAAACTAACTGGATTAAAACCAATAATGATAATATGTCCTTCAGCGATTAAAATACGTTCAACTTCTCGCAAGGTTTGATGTGGATTTTCTTCAAATTCTAACACATGGGGTAATACCACTACGTCAACACTATCGTGCGCGAAAGGCAGGCTATCCGCCGCTGAACGAACAACGGAATAGGATGTTTCAAATGGTAGATTACGCACACACAAAACACAACGATGCTGAATACGGCTACTTTCAAGTAATTGACCATAACCAATATGACCAACTTGTAGTAAATGATAGCCAAATAAATCCGGTAGTATCTGCTGCATCAGTTGAATCTCTGAGTGCAACAAACGCTCACCCAACGGCATTGTAAACCATTGATATAGTTCTATTAGACAAGTTCCCATTGAGATAAGCGCAAAATAGTTTTAAAAAGGGAGTTTCATACCCGGCGGCAAATCTAAACCACCCGTTAAAGAGGAGAGTTTATCTTGACTATTTTTTTCTACTTTGCGTACTGCGTCATTCACTGCTGCCGCTACTAAATCTTCTAGCATTTCTTTATCGTCGCTCATCAAACTTTCATCAATTGTGACGCGGCGGACATCATGACGACCTGTCATCACAACTTTAACCATACCACCACCTGCCTCACCCGTTACTTGCATATTGGCAATTTCATTTTGCGCATCTTGCAAATTTTTCTGCATCTGCTGAGCTTGTTTCATTAAACCAGATAAACCACCTTTCATTCATTCGTCCTCGTTTTTAAGAAATATCAACTAGAATGCAAGATTACTATCTTATTTATAATTAGTCAAAATCATTTATAAATCATCAATCATTCTCAATTTAAGCGCGCCAAACGGTTGGAAAACTACGCCTATCACAAAAATTTAAACCGTGACGACGTACCGTCACCCAACAGGACGCACTAGCGTCTACCATTGCAGTATAGCGCATTATCAAAATGAAATAATTGCAATTTATGCAAATCAATCTAGCCCCGTGCTCGAAATCCTATAACAATCTTTTACTAAAATGAGTATAATAATAACGAATAAAAATACGGAGAAAACCGCTCATGAATAAAGGGCAAAGTTTACAAGACCCTTTTTTGAATGCTTTACGCAAGGAACGTGTATCTGTTTCCATTTACTTGGTAAATGGTATTAAATTGCAAGGTCAAATAGAATCCTTCGATCAATTTGTCGTTTTGCTTAAAAATACAGTTAGTCAAATGGTGTATAAACATGCCATTTCAACCATCGTACCCTCCCGCAATGTAAAATTTTCTACAGGCGAAGAGGATAAAGAAGTAAAAGAATAAGGTAATAAAATCAGTGTTTGAACGCCCTCGTAGTGGTGAACGTGCCGTTTTGGTACATATCAAATTAAACAGTGTTTCACATCAAGCAGGCTTAGATGAATTTATTGAATTAGCAACCTCCGCGGGTGCTGTGTGCGTAGACCAACTGACTGGTAAACGGGATTTGCCGCATCCTGCTTATTTTATCGGTAAAGGTAAATTAGAAGAGCTTAAAAAATTTGTTGAAAATGAAGAAATTGAGCTAATCATCTTTAATCACACGCTATCTCCGTCCCAAGAGCGTAACCTAGAAGCAGCTTTACAGTGTCGTGTACTTGATCGAGCAGGTTTAATTTTGGATATATTTGCGCAACGTGCTCGTACTTTTGAGGGTAAATTGCAAGTTGAGTTAGCCCAATTGAAGCATTTATCTACTCGACTTATTCGGGGTTGGACGCATTTGGAACGCCAAAAAGGCGGGATTGGTTTGCGTGGACCGGGTGAGACGCAATTAGAAACTGACCGCCGTCTACTGGGCGAGCGAATTAAGCAGTTAAACAAACAATTGGGCAAGGTGTCACAACAACGTAACCTAAGCCGGCGCGCTCGTAAACGTGCTGATGTACCAGTCATTGCGCTTGTTGGCTATACTAATGCTGGTAAATCTACTTTATTCAATCGCTTAACCGATGCGCATGTGTACGCTGAAGACAAGTTATTCGCAACTTTAGACACGACTATGCGTCAAGATACATTAGTGGATAAAACTCAGGTGATTTTTGCCGATACCGTTGGATTTATTCAACAATTGCCACATGATTTGATTGCTGCGTTCCGTGCAACATTGGAGGAAACTTGTCAGGCAACGGTGTTATTGCATGTGGTAGATGCCAGCGATCCTGAGCGATTACAACGTATTAAGCAAGTAAATCAAGTGCTTGATGAAATTGGTGCTTTAGATGTACCACAGATTATGGTATATAATAAAATTGATTATTTGCAGGAAGTAGCGCGTACTGAATTGCACGGGCAAGGTGAAGAGACTTATCATAAAGTTTGGTTGTCAGCAAAAACAGGGGCGGGTATTGGATTATTGCAGCAAGTATTACAAACCTTTCTCAATCCAGAAAAAGTGCATTGTTGTTTGAGATTACCCGTAGCAGCGCAGAGTTTGCGCTCTAAATTGTTTACCGAAACCACAATTTTAAAAGAAGATTACGCTGATAACGGTGATAGTCTATTGGAATTATCTATGCCTCATCGGCAGTTTGCACGGTTAAATGTAGATTACTTTTAGTAATTCGAGTGCGTTAGCCTGCTCGTAAACTTTGAGACTGTAGAAATACTTATTTTTTGATCTCGGACTACGAGGTTAGGAAAGGTACTACAGATAGGGTTAGATAGCAGCTATTGAAAACTTAGTTATACTTGTCTATACTTAGTAAT
>CAYMCP010000115.1:0-5089 GCA_964388965.1 uncultured Thiotrichaceae bacterium
GCTTCTTATCAAAAGATTGGCTACTTAACCTAGATTTCAAATCGGTTCTATACAAGTACGCATGACACGAACACTTTGCAGGGTTGGTTTGGTGATCTGTCCGATGCTGAAAAAGAGGATGCTGGTAAATATTTGTGGCGCAAACCGTCAGAGCCTAATTCACAAGAACTTTTATGGCATTGTGTTGACGCTATTTATCGCTCTGCTGCCGGATTATGTATGCTAGCGATGCAAGATATTATGGTTTTGGGTAGTGAACATCGAATGAATACACCCAATACAAAAAATGAAACAAATTGGCAATGGCAACTTGATAGCCTAGCAAAAATAGACAACTTAGAAAAAGTATCTGATGCCGCGGAGAATCTTGTTTCTGTGCAGGAAAAATTAGCAAAATTAGCGGGTTGTTATGAGAGATAGTGCCACAATTATGGAGCAAAAAGGTAAAATTTACTATAAAGATACACTTAGTAGGTGTTCCTCATGAGAAAGTATCATGAACACTTTTGTTTTTGTTAAAAGAGAACGTTTATTGTGGATAGTGCTTTTACTTACATGGTTTTCCCTAGTGTTAGTACCAGCAGAAAGTCACTTGCATGTAATTGTTATTGCTTCGCATCAAGAGCAAGAAAGTGATGAGCCTATCACTCGTAAAGATGATAAAACATTACCATCAGATTTTAGGGAAGGGATTCAACAATGGTTGAAGAGCTAGAATTTTTTGTTGGACGTAATAACGAAATCAGTTTGTTTCTTCAATGTTTACATGATGAAAATATGGACAAAAAAGTTTTATTTTTCTATGGTGAAGGCGGTCATGGAAAATCATTTCTATTAGATTTCTTGCAAAAAGAGTGTTGTAAGAATATTTCTGGAGATGAATGGCAAAAAATCAAAAATTCAAACGATATTGTAGAAAGTATAAGGGAAATTAAAACGGAGCAAATGATTCCTTTTTCAAGGCTGAATCTTTCTGTACTCTACAATAAAGATAAAACTTTGGATGTAAAGTCTCTTGTTTTAGATGATTTTGTAAAACAACTAGAAAGATATGGTCTAAAATTTTCCTGTTACAGACAAGCTTTAGGAAGACATTATTTGAATTGTCTCTCTGATAATTCTGATGAACGCAGGAACCTTGTGGTTGCAATTCTTGAATATTTAATAGGCAACAATTCACTTACTATATTCAATAATCTTTATGAGCTGATAAAAAATAGAGGAACGATAAATGAACCTATTGAACCTGATGAATTAATTGAATCATTGATTGATTGTTTTGTTAAAGATTTAAATAATCAAAATCAAAAAATTATTTTATGCCTCGACGTTCATGAACAACTTACTAGAAATATTCCAAGAACATCTAATTTTAAAGCTCGTCATTCTATTCAAGATGAATGGTTGAGACAAATTATTACAAAACTTGGGAAAAAAAATGTAATTACGATTTTGGCAGGTAGAGATGAACCGCGCTGGTCAAGAACTAAACGCTATCCCATTGAATCAAATATTTTATATACGCACCATATTCAGGCTTTTTCAGAAAGTGAGGTAGAGCAATTAATAAAAAAATTAGAGTCTTCAATCTCTCCAATTCAACAAGCTGAACTAGTTATTCATAGACCCGTGTTGTTTTAAGCTATACATAAAAAAGTATGTTCTTGTTGATAATCATAGAGAACCACAAAATAGAAACTTATCCAATCTATCGATGGAAACTATTTCAGAACAGTGTATTGATATAATACTAAATCACACGGAGGAAAATACAGAAAATACTTTGCCAATGCTAAGTGCTCCGCGTTATTTTAATGAAGATATTTATAAAAAGCTTGTGGAAGAATTTCCCTCGATTTACAACATCAACACTGACTACCAAGCTGTCACACGTTATTCTTTTGTTCGATTACTTGATCAACCTTCTATTCAGAATGGGCAACAAAAGTTTTTTCAAGTTTACGATTTTTTGAGACATTTATATTTTGATAGCAAAAATAAATATACTGTTGAGGCTCATAAGGTATTAGCAAATTATTATTATGGTTTAGGCAACGAAATCGAAGCAATTTATCATAATTACTTTTTTCATGAATCAAAAAGTGAAGTTATTGATCGAATTACAGAACTTTTTGATGATGCTAGAAAAAATAACAGAAATCAGCAATGTGATATTATTGTAAATATGCGAAAAGAATTAAAATTATACGATACAGGTAATATTTAGAGGAGAATAATTGTGGACGAACATGATAAAGAAAAATATTCCATAGCAAAATTGACTGAATCAATCGGGGGCTTATTATGCGGAAAATAAACAACGAAGTAAAGAAGCTCGCATAAAAAGACTTAGAGAACAGCAAGCCTATCTTCATTATGTAAGCACAATAGCTTCTGTATTTTTTGTAGGTTTAGCGATTTCTTTGTTTTTTTGGTATCAAGCTGACCAAGCCCGAAAAGAAATTGAAAGTTTACAAGCGCAGCGTACTGTTGATTTTTACAAAGCTACTCGTCAACACAGCTTATTTGCAACTCAGCAGCAACAATACGCAAGTGCGGAAAGGGTACTAGCTGATACCTACAAGCTTGATGAATTTATTGGCTATCCTCCCTCCAAACATAGTCGTAATCTCGTAGCCAAACTCATCAGCACAGTTTACTCTCCCGCTCAACATAATTATGGTTATCCAGATATTGATGTAATTTTAAATACATTGGCTTACCACCCTGAAAAACAATTATTAGCTGTTGCTGGTGAACAAGGTAAAATATTTTTATTTGATACCAAAAAAGGTTTTTTAAATGAATAATTTTCTAAATATCAAGAAGTTGTTACTAGCTTAGTATTTACAAAAGACAAGCTTATTAGTGCAAACGATGGTGGAAAAATTATATTTTGGTCGTTAGATGGGAAATTCCTTGAAGAAAAAAATGTGCAAGGAGAAATTAAAGCACTCGCTTATTGCTCGCAATCGAATATTCTTGCTAGTGGTGGAGATAATAAAGTCATAGATTTATGGAATTTAGAAACGAATACCCATGAACAAATTATCACCGATCATAGCAAAAGTATTCGCAGTTTGGCGTGTAGTTATGGTGGGCAACTGTTAGCAAGTGCTTCGCTTGATGGAAACGCAGAAATTTGGAATCTTGAAACCAAACAACAAAAACATAAATTAACAGCTCATACAGATAGTTTATATGGTATTAGCTTTAGTTCTGATGACGCAATATTAGCAACCAGTGGGGCTAATGGCATAATTCGCTTGTGGTCTGCTGAAACTGGTGAACCGCATGGTAAGCCGCTCAAAGGACATAAAGGCGTTGTGTTTAGCAGTCGATTCATCGAAAATGATAAACGTCTTGTTTCTGCCGGTGAAGATAAAGATTTACGAATTTGGGATATAGAAAGCGGTAAAACTTTACTATTTCTACAAGAACATACCAGTTCAGTGACCGGTGTGACTGTACATGAAGATACTATTTTTAGTGTCAGCAATGATATGAGCGCGAAACAGTGGACTAGTAAATTACCGTATCAAATCCACGAAATGCCAAATATACCTACCGCAGCAGCGATTGCAGCAGCACCAAAACAACTTGCTGTGGGCTATAAAAATGGTTTATTACAGTTATTTTCTTTGTCGGATATGACAACACCAATCGCAGAAATAACAGCACATCAAGGCGATATTCAACGTTTAACTTTTAGCCAAAATGAACAATGGCTTGCCTCAGCAGGATGGAATAAAGACAAGCAAGTTAAACTTTGGAAATTAGAACAACAACAGCTTATTGAGCAAACTATTTCGCTACAACATCAAAAAGGCATTCATTCAATTGCATTTTCGCCCGATAATCAATTTTTAGTTTCAGGCGGTATGGATGGAAAAATTGGTATTGTAGACCTAAAAAACCAAAAATTAACTTATCATGTTATTGATGAGAAAGACTTTATTGTTAGTGTCGATTTTGATAATACGGGTAAATTGCTTACGAGTACAGGCAATCGAGTCAATTTGTGGAATTTTAATGAATTACGAACATCAACAACGCTCCCAAAACCGTTACATACATCAACATCATTACCAGAAACACGCTGGGCAACTTTAAGCAATAGTTGGGATATTTGGAACACATCGCAACAAAAACAACATTATGTCACAACTGGACGCACCTCAACTGTGCATATCTTTGAAATAGATGCTAATAAGCCTGATACAGCGCAATTAAAATATCAATTAACTGGACATGTTAAAACTGTTTGGAAGGCGATTTTTAGTCCAGATAATCAACAATTAGCGACTGCTGGTGCTGACGACGGTACAATCCGTTTTTGGGATTTACTTAATGGCTCAGGTCCTTTTACTTTACACTTGCCGATTGATTTTAAAGAAGCACTTTATGATTTTGATTTTAAATGTAATGTAGAAGGATATTGCTGGGTTGCAGTACCGTTGATGAATGGTAAATTAATTATCTATGATTTAGGTGAAATTTACTAAAATCAAACTTGTTCCGACATTCCGCACCCTATCACCCAGTTCCAGAATATAAAGAAATATAAGGTTTACCCAAACATTGAATGAGTGATGTTTGATAATCGTTGATGTTGAGAACAATAGTTTTTGTCTGCTCTGAATGATTGATAGTAAGTAGTTGAATACCAGTAAAAAACTGAAATACCCAGCGAGCGGTAGGATTCTGAATAAGCTTTCTGATGTAGAAGCCATGAACATGGGGTCTTTAAGGAAACGAAAACCGCGTTCAACTTTTTGCTGGTCTTTGTAGGCTGCAATCAAATCAGCATCAGGTAAGTCGTTAAGTTGATTGCTTGCTAAAATAAAGCAGCTTTTGCGCTGCAAGCGGTGTGTCCGTTGTTGTGAATCAGAGGCGACAACAGCTTCAATGTAATAGTCAAAGTAGTCTGATTGTCGGTCTTTTGTAGGGCGACCTTGAACTAAGGTTTTCCTCTGTAGCCTCGCGTAATCTGAACTACCCCCAACATGAAAACTTGTGCTATCTAAATGACCAAAACGACATGATAATCCTAACTTTTTCACAACCTCCGCTGCTAATTGTGGATACA
>CAYMCP010000116.1:0-4893 GCA_964388965.1 uncultured Thiotrichaceae bacterium
TGACTCAACTTCAAAGTTTAACATATTTCTTAGATTTCAAATCGGTTCTATAAGCATCACCTATGGTTTTAATTTTTTCTAAATTTAATTTTTCGACCATATCATCAAAATCTGAAAAAAACTTATTTAATAAATTTACTAATTCTATAAGCTCTAATTTAGCCGATAAATCAGTAAAACCAACAATATCAGCAAATAGGATCGTAACCTCTTCAAAATAATCAGCGATAGGTTCTTGATTATTAGTTAATTGGCTAACAATTTCCTTTGGCAAGACATTTAATAGTAATTTTTCTACTTTTTGCTGTTGTGTATTAATCTCTTGGGCATTTTGACTCAAATTATCCAACATCCAATTGATTTTAGAGGCAAATATACTCAATTCATCATCACCACTAAGCTTGCTAACTCTAGCAGATAAATTATTATTAATGCCAATATTAGCTACATCTCCACTGAGTTGAACGAGCGGGGATAAAATTATTTTTTCCAATATAATCAAGGTCATTACCCCAAAACTCATTCCTACTACCAATAATGACATAATTAGATAAGTTATAAATTTTAGCCCTTGTTGGTAAATAGCACGTAATATATCTATTTTTAGTAATAATACTGGTTTATCGTAGATGTCACTGACCAAAGCATAACCAGAAATAACATGTTTATCTTTGGCTTCCGTGGTGACGTTATCGGTATTATTTGCAAATTTAGGTTGAACAGCCGCAATATCTTGAATAATGAAACTAATTTCTAGTCTGGTACGCAATTTTAACTCTTCTAAGCGTTTACCACTAAGTTTCTTAGCCATAACAAAACTACCATTAGCCGGACCGGTGCGTGAGTCAGGTAGGATAGGCTGAACAGCCACAATATAAACTTCATTATCTATCAATAAAATACCTTTGATAGTTTCTGATTGGGTTAGGATGCTATCTGGACTAAGATAGGTTGTAAAACGCTCTGGCGGTTCAATGACCGTTCCAGCTTCATGATAGCCGGCAAAAACAAGTTGTTTATTTTTATTAAATATCAATATTAGATCAATATCTAATGTATCAAACACCTCTGCAATCAAGTTAGTTTTTTGATAATCCAGATTAATATTATCAACAAAGTAATAAGTATCGTCCCATTCTGAGAAAGTTCTAACATTGCGTTGCAACATGGTTATATCTTCTTTTAATGATGCTTTGAGTCTATGTATATTTTGATAAACATCTTGCTGTTCTAATTTAGCGAAACTATTGAACGTGATAGAAGTTAAAATTATAGATAAAATTATCACTAAAAAAATTAGTAACATTCCTATGGGCAAGAGTATTTTTTGACGAAGTTTCATTTTTTACCACAATCACCCCCAATTGCTGGATAATACAAAAAATCATGTCAATACAGATAAATAATACTCCAAATAACAATGGAAATAAAAAATTAAAGCAGGAAATATTATTCGACATGACAATCATCGTGAGGATGTAATTTTACACAGGTGATTTTGATAAAATGATGAAAGGGATGTTAGCCTATTTTCTGAATTTTTCTTTGGAAAAGACTAACATCTTTATTTCTAAAAGGATTTTATTTGTAAGTATTACACAAATTACTATATTTTTTTAGCTTAGTAAGCCAAATAGTCTAAATGGTTAATATAAATCACTTTTGTAAGGGGCAAGTATCATTTTTATTTTACAATGTCAGTCTTAAACGCTAACTTGTTAATTTTATATATAACTATAAAGTATTCATTTTTTAATTAACTTTATATTACAGTATCATAAGAGCATTTTTATAAAAATAATGTACGGTCTAAAATATTATAAAAACGCCTTTTTTAACGTTGTAAAGCAATTTGTATTACAGTGACTAAATACGGTATAGTAACAGATTGATACTAAACTGTGTTTAGTCAGAATAGTAAAATCAATTCAAAATTATCAAAAGGGAAATTATGGCTGATACTGCACTTTTTACTTCTGAATCTGTATCTGAAGGACATCCAGACAAAGTGGCTGACCAAGTTTCTGACGCGATTTTAGACGCACTATTAGAACAAGACCCTAAATCGCGTGTTGCATGTGAAACTTTAGTTAAAACGGGTATGGTGATTGTTGCGGGTGAAATTACCACTGCTGCAACCATTGATTATGAAAGCGTTGTTAGGGAAACGATAAAAAAAATCGGTTACACCAGTTCTAAAATGGGTTTTGATGCAGATTCTTGCGCGGTATTGTCAGCAATTGGTAAACAATCTGTTGATATTGCAATGGGTGTCGATGAAACGGAAGATCGTGAGCAAGGTGCAGGTGATCAGGGTTTAATGTTTGGTTATGCGACTAGTGAAACCGACGTATTAATGCCAGCACCAATTTATTATTCTCATCGTTTGGTCAAAAGACAAGCTGAATTACGTCATAATGGTACGCTATCTTGGCTACGACCTGATGCAAAAAGTCAAGTTACTTTCCGCTACGAAGATGCTAAACCCGTTGCAATTGATGCTGTCGTATTATCTACGCAGCACGATCCAGAAATCGGTCAGAAAGCTTTACAAGAAGCGATTATGGATGAAGTGATTAAGCATGTGTTACCAGCAGAATGGTTGCATAAAGGCACGATTTATCACATTAATCCAACAGGTCGTTTCGTAATCGGTGGACCCGTTGGCGATTGTGGTTTGACGGGGCGCAAAATTATTGTGGATACTTACGGTGGCATGGCGCGTCACGGTGGTGGGGCATTTTCTGGTAAAGACCCCTCCAAAGTAGACCGTTCTGCGGCGTATGCAGCGCGTTATGTAGCGAAAAATATTGTAGCAGCCGGTTTGGCTGAGCGTTGTGAAATTCAAGTGTCTTACGCTATTGGTGTGGCTGAACCGACTTCAATTCGTGTTGAAACATTTGGTACGGGCAAAATTGATGACGCGAAAATTAACGCATTAGTACATAAACATTTTGATTTACGTCCGCATAGTTTAGTTAAAATGCTTGACTTACTACATCCCATCTACAAAGATACAGCCGCTTATGGTCATTTTGGTCGTGAAGATTTAAACGTATCTTGGGAAAAAACAGATAAAGCGGAAGAATTAAAAGCGGCAGCGGGTATTTAATCATCAAAACGCATTCCAAATGGTTTATGAGCGAAATAAAAAAAGTCGATTCAGCAAAATGATTGGCTATCAAACTATCTGTTTTTTATCTTTTTTTATCTAGCCTAATGCGGAATGCAAGCCTGAGATATTGCGATAAAGCTTAAAAAAAAGCTTAATTACGAAATTTTTAGATTAGAATTATTTTTTTTGGAGAAATTTTTATGAGTGCACAACCTGTTGTGAATTTAGACCCAGATTATAAGGTAGCAGACATTAATTTAGCGGCATGGGGTCGCAAAGAAATTGCAATTGCAGAAACGGAAATGCCCGGTTTGATGCAGTTGCGTGAAGAGTACAAAGGTCAGGCACCTTTGAAAGGTGCGCGTATTGCGGGTTGTTTACACATGACAATCCAAACTGCTGTTTTAATTGAAACATTAATAGATTTAGGTGCTGAAGTGCGTTGGTCTTCGTGTAATATTTTTTCTACGCAAGATCAAGCAGCGGCGGCAATTGCAGATGTAGGTGTACCAGTATTTGCGTGGAAAGGTGAAACTGAGGAAGAATTCTGGTGGTGCATTGAACAAACTATTTTCGGTCCAGATAATTGGACACCTAACATGATTTTAGACGATGGTGGCGACCTTACCTTGTTGATGCACGAAAAATATCCTGAAATGATGAAAGAAGTGCGCGGTATTTCCGAAGAAACAACGACCGGTGTACATCGCTTATACGAAATGACGCAAAAAGGGATGCTATTATCACCGGCAATCAACGTCAACGATTCTGTCACAAAATCTAAGTTTGATAACTTGTATGGTTGTCGTGAATCATTAATTGATGGCATTAAACGCGCAACTGATGTAATGATTGCGGGTAAAATTTGCATTGTCTTGGGTTATGGCGACGTAGGTAAAGGTTGTGCGCAAGCATTTCGTGGCATGGGCGCGACAGTATGGGTAACTGAAATTGATCCGATTTGTGCATTACAAGCGTCAATGGAAGGTTATCGCGTGGTCACAATGGATGATGCGTGTAGCAAAGGTGATATTTTTGTAACTACAACCGGAAATATCGGTGTCATTACACACGATCACATGCTAAAAATGCGCGATCAAGCAATTGTTTGTAACATTGGTCATTTTGATTCTGAAATTGAAGTTGCCAGTTTAAAACAATATGAATGGGAAAATATCAAGCCGCAAGTCGATCACATTATTTTCCCTGATGGTAAGCGCATTATTTTATTAGCAGAAGGTCGTCTAGTCAATTTGGGTTGTGCAACTGGACACCCAAGTTTCGTTATGTCTAATTCTTTCACTAACCAAGTGTTGGCGCAAATCGAATTGTGGCATAACGCTGATAAATATGAAAATAAAGTGTATATGTTACCTAAATATTTAGATGAAAAAGTTGCGCGTATGCACTTAAAACGGATTGGTGCGAATTTGACAGAAATGAGCAAAGAGCAAGCTGATTACATCGGTGTACCAGTCGAAGGACCTTACAAACCTGAGCATTACCGCTACTAGAAGTAAATTAGATTGAGTTCCTAGCACAAGGGGAGGGACTCAATTTTATTCCACCATTCATATCAAAACTCATATTGGGCAGGGTTACAAAAGGTGATCTACGTGAGTTCGACGTAAGAGAAGTGATTGATGACGGGGGGGTTAGATAGCAGCTATTGAAAACTTAGTTATACTTGTCTATACCTAGTAATTATGAATAAGTTATAAGAATTTCAGAAGCAGCTAAAATATTAGGTGTATCAGAATCCACTTTTAGTTGAGGAA
>CAYMCP010000117.1:0-4791 GCA_964388965.1 uncultured Thiotrichaceae bacterium
AGGCTTCTTATCAAAAGATTGGCTACTTAACCTAGATTTCAAATCGGTTCTATACCTATTATTTCTGTTACTATTATTATGTCTGTTTTTGTTGAGATTGTGTTCATCAATAAATTTGCTATCGAAAAGACTTTTAATAAATTTTATTTGACAATTTTGCCAATGTTCTTAGTTTTTGTAGGGATTATACTGCATTTTCTTTCAATATCTAACCATTCTGAATCTATTATCCATCAAATAATTTTCTTATTAGTTACCTTATTTTATTTACACTGCCTTATGAAGAAGATAATTCAGCTAGAAGAGCAGTATAGAAGTAAACCAAAACGCAAACGAAGAACTAGGTCAGCTAAAACACAGAATTAAAAAGCTAATCCCAATACTTTAGGAGTAAAATTCATCGTGGAAAATCTAAATTATCTCATGTTGGTAATGTGGGGATTAATATTTACTGCTATCATCTTAAATGTTCTCCTCTTTGGGAGGATAGTTGGCTACAGAAAAAGTAACGCAACAACAGAGCATGACAAAATAATTTCAAAAATAGCCGATAGGATTAGAACTGGCCAGTCTAGTGCGATTTTAGGTTTAATCAGTGAGGAAAAGTCTGAAATATTAAGACACCTAAATAATAATGACCAAAATCTCTACGGTGAGGAAGCCTCAAAGCTAATTTTTTCCTATATAGACATTGGTCTTGATTTGGATAAAAATTCTAAACCTGATGATTTTTGGCGAAAAGCTCTGGAAACTGCAACCAAACATGGAGACGATTCCATTAAAAATGCTTACAAAAAATGTGAGCAGGACGGTTATACGCAGAAATCAATTGATGATTTTTTAGATTTACTTAGCCAAAGTGAAAAAATGTTGGTTTTATTATTAGATAGATTTGAGAAATTCCTTGATTATGAGCATTTCGAGAATAATTTTGAATTTTTTAGTACATTACGCAAATTAGCTGGTAGTAAAATTCATGGTCCTTTGAGCTTGGTTATAACAACTAATCTTTCTTTGCCGCGCATGGTAGAAGAAATTCAATCCAATAAGGAAATTTCACAGGTTTTAAATTTTATAGAGGCTATGCCAATCTTTAAGTCATCTGATGATGAAATAAATAAAATTTTAGCTGATGTGGGTAATACTGAACTTAAACAGTATCTTAAAGATATGATTGGTTGGAGTTCATATCTTACAAAGACTATAGTTACTCATTTAGAACATGCTGATTTGATGGGGAAATTCGATAAGGAAAAAACTCAAAGTTTTATTTGCCGTCATCTCAGAAGGTCACTTGAGTCAATGTTAAAATCTTGGCCTAAAGATGTTTGGGATGTTTTTCTATTGGTTTACAATGGTGAAAATATCGCTGTTATCGAACAGCGCAAATATGCCAATGCCTTGTTAGAACTAGAAGTGCAAGGTATATTAGAAGAATCAAATAAAAAATGGCAGTTGCGAACAAAGATTTTTGAGACTTGCTTTAGAGATGCTGAAGAACTACGAGAATTTATGCCCAAACTTGAAGGAGATGATTCATGTCATTGAAAAAAATCTTTCGTCCTACTGTACATGCTACTGTACATGAAAAACCTAAACTTCCGTATATTGTTGGACCAGCAGTTACTGGTGATAATTTTTTTGACAGGGAAGAGATTATTACTAAAGTCGTGGGTTTGCTAGGCAACGATAACGAAAATTTGTTGGTTTTACACGGGCAAAGAAGAATAGGTAAAACTTCTATTCTGAAGGAAATAAAAAGCAAACATCCTTTTGCCACGTACCTTAGCTTTGATGAAACTCAAAATTCTTTCAAAGATAGGCTCACTAATTTAGCAAAGGAAATTGACTGCAAAAATTGTGAAGAATTAAAATTTGATGAATCCTATCCAGATAATAAGTTGGTGGATAAATTTGTCGATTGGTTGAAAAATTTGTTAGATGATGACAGTGATAAAAAGTACCTGCTACTATTTGATGAATTTGATGCCTTTCATGACGATAAGCATGATGATTGGGAGCATATATTTAGTCTAGTGCAAAAATTATCAATATTAAATGCGGAAAGGTTAAATATTGTTTTTGCTATTGGGCGTTATGTTGGTGATTATGAAAAAGCTCTCGCTCTGTTTAGAGGTGCGGAAACTATACGAGTGAATACTTTTACCGAAAAATCTTGTGAAGAATTAGTTAATTCTGGTAAAAAATGTTTATTTTTGGATAGCAAAGCAATAAAACATATCTTTGGTTTGACTAACGGACATCCTTATATTACGCAGGCTTTATGTAAAGATGTTTTTAGTAAATGTTACGATGGTGCAAAATATCCATTAAAATTACCAATTGTTACCCTTGCTGATATTGACGAAGTAGCTAATAAAATAGCATCGAAAGAAGCGTCGATTGCTGGCGGTATAGAGTGGATATGGGATGGTATAACACCAGCCATGAAGATTGTTGCTTCAGCTTTCACCAAGTTGCTGAATGAAAATCCTAAAAGGCGTATTTCTTACGGCGAATTAATTGAATGTCTGAAAAAATCGGGGGTTGATCCGGTCATTGAAGAGTTAGAATTTGCTCCAAAAAGCTTAATCCAATCGGACTTCATTGAAGGCAATAAGGATATTGGCTACTCTTTCAAAGTAGAATTGCTTCGTAGATGGATATTTAGTACTAAGGAATTAGAGCAGGTTTTATACGACGAATTGCCAAAAATTAAACAGTTTGCCTTAGAACACCTTAAACAAGGTCAAGAGCATCTAAAAAATAAAGCTTTTGATAAAGCGATTACAGAATTTAAATCTGCCATACGCATCAATCCACATTATATTGAGGCTATATTCGGTTTAGCTGATGCCTTGGAGGAAAACGGTGAATGGGGACAAGCTGAGAATGTGCTTCGTACACTGCATGAGCGATTTCCAGATTATGCCAAAGGTAAGATAGCAGATTTATTGTTGAGGAGAGTTGAAAAGCCAGGAATAGGTGAACAAGAATGGGTTAGATTATGCGAAAAGATTTTGGAAGTTGATCCTGAACACAGCAAAGCCATCGAGAGACGTGATAACATCTTGATGCGCTGGGTCGAAGAAGCGAAAGAAGATGGTGAATATGACAAAGTAGCCGAATATTATCGTAGAATGGGAAATATTCCTGATTATTGGAAATTTAGAAGAAAATATCTTTGGAATAAATACTTTGCTAAGTCTAGTATAGTTGCTTTAATGATTTTTATTGGTGTTTTTTTTGTCCTTTGGTTTTTGTGGTCAGAGGGTTCGCCAGTACTTATTTGGGCAATTATGATATTCATTTCAGGAATCTTTATTTCCAACTTGATTATGGTGGTTTATAGTCGTTTCAAAAAAGGAAAGCCCAAACGCTTTTAAAGGGAGATTGTTATGTCTGGTACAGGCTTAGATTGGCATTTTATCACTGGCAGTAAAGGTGGTATAGGGAAAACACTATTATCTTTGATGTTGCTAGCTTATTTCTCCACTGAATATGATGAGGAAGAAGGAAGTGTTCTAATATTGGACTTAAATTCCATGAATACCGATACATCAGCTTTGTTGATGTGTGGTAACCCAAGTTCAGAAGTACGCAAGATAGCGGGAAGTAATTCCAGAACAATAATTTTGAGAAAAATATCTTTCAGAAGCGAAAAAAGAAATAAAGATTATCATTTTGTGCTTGGCTACCCAGCTAATCCATTTCAGGTGTTTTCAAATAATGAAATTGTTGAGTTGATTTCATTGATAGGAGAGGAGGCAAAAAAGGTCGGAGAAGAGTTTAATATTACACCATTTTCAAGAGTATTAGTTGATACTAATTACCACTTTTGCAATATTTTTCCAGATAATGATGATGCTTATGCTCCCTATAAGCAAGAAAATTTGACTGGAAATCAATATACTATTTGGTTTTTATGGGTATATAGACAGTTAGCAAAATTGCTGGAACATGACAGTATAAACGAAACATTGAGCGAAGAAAAGATATTCAACAGCACTGTTGATGCCATTGAGCGAGTATTCAAACCTAAATCCAAATTTGAGATTGGTCCCATTGTACATGTCTATACCCCAGTTAGTATGTTGCCATCAGATGCAGATCATGATATTCTTAGAACATTTTTTCCGATGTTTTCCACTAAAAAATCTGATATAAGTGGGTTATGCTCCCTAGAAGATATCAAGGATAGAGGAAACTATGTTGATTACAAGACATTGAAAGCAAAACTCTCTATTGCATCCAATGCACCCAAATCTAGTGGCAAAGATAAAACAAATAAAAGAGATATTTTTGATAAAATCTTGCGTGAGGCAGTGGAAGGTATAGAACACGAAAAGTTACCAATTAATATTTTTCCCATATCTACATTTGAGCCTGGATTGCAAAGTTATACGGACAAAGAGAGAAGCGATCCAATCAATTTTTTGATGGGGTTAGAGATTTACAGAAAATTTAAGAAAGTACTGAATTCCAAGTATGGCAGGAGTAGAGGGTGAAAAAATTAGTTTTTTATACTTCTGAAGTAAGATCACCTTTCAAGGGGATTAATAATGGGGAAAGATACGATATTGTTCCCAACACGGGCGATGTTATTAATGTTTATGCTCAAGTTTCAGGTAGATTAGAATATAATGACGTGCTCGTTCCAGAATCTTATAAAGATGAATTTATACTAAAATTTGAGCAAAGTTTTGAGTGTTTTCAAACTGCCCAAGAATATAAATTACTGAAAACTCCGAAAAAGTCTATTGAGGTTATAATGTGTGTTGCAAAGACAGA
>CAYMCP010000118.1:0-4699 GCA_964388965.1 uncultured Thiotrichaceae bacterium
CTTCTTATCAAAAGATTGGCTACTTAACCTAGATTTCAAATCGGTTCTATAGGCAAAAAAAGTTTTTCGGAGTTCTCAGTGAAGAATCAGACTTACCGCAGCAATTCTCATTTTAGAAACTAAACTAAAAGGTATGGGTATTTTCAAGGGAAAGTTTGATGAAAATAGATACAAGCTTGTCAAAAAATGCTTTGAACTTTATTAAAAACAAAAAGTTATCACTTTAAACACAATTTTGGGCATGGACAAATCCATACTTGCTACTTTGATGATACTTGCCTTTCTTGTACATACGCTCATGGAATTATTTTATGAAAATGGATGGCAACGGGTGAAAACAGTGACGACAGAAACAGACCTTGAACAAGATGCAGAACAAATGTGGAAAAATGCGGGTTTTACAGTATTTTTGCATGATGTAGTCTATAAATTAACAACAGGTAGCACTCACGAATGTATGAGAACAGCAATTAAAACAGCTAAAAATTGTATGGAGCAACTATCTTTTTATCCTAAGTAAAGAGGTACAAGCCAAGCTCATACCTCTCAGTTTAGCAAAAACTACCCGACCCAACGCCGCGCATTCCAGAACATTTGCATCCACGGACTTTCTTTTTCTGTCCAGATTTCAGGGAGATAAGAAAATTGTGAAGTCAAAAAAATACGCTCAGGATGTGGCATCATAATCGTAAAACGTCCGTCTAAATTCGACATCCCCGCAATACCAAGTAACGAACCATTTGGATTGGCAGGGTAATGTTCAGTCATCTGTCCGTCGTAATCCACATACTTCATCGCAATCGTGCCGCTCATGATCGCAGAGGAAATCAACTCATTATCTTTGCCAAATTCTTTAATCCGACCCTCCCCATTTGAAACGATAATGGGAATCTTTGAACCAATCATATTTTTAAGGAAAATAGATGACGAAAAATCAATCTGTACCATAGATAAACGTGCTTCAAATTGCTCTGATTTATTGGTAACAAATTCAGGCCACAAGTCCGCGCTAGGAATTAAACGCTTTAGTTGTGCCAGCATTTGACAGCCATTGCACACGCCTAAACCAAAAGTGTCTTCACGGTGGAAAAATGCTTGAAATTCGGTTTTCGCTCGTTCGTTGTATAAAATGGATTTTGCCCAGCCGCTACCCGCACCTAGCACATCACCATAAGCAAATCCACCACAAGCTACTAATCCCTTAAATTCATTTAACGTTACATGACCGGCTAAAATGTCACTGGTATGTACGTCTACGCAATCGAAACCTGCATGAGTAAACGCGGCTGCCATTTCTAAATGTCCATTAATCCCTTGTTCACGTAAAATCGCAATTTTCGGGCGCGCCGTATTTATTGCAGGAGCTTGTAATTCAAACGTAGTATGTAAGAATAAACCCGTATCTTTTGAATTGGTTAAAGCATCATACTCCTGTTGCGCAGATTCTGGATTATCACGTAATTTGCGGATTTCATAACTGGTTTTACTCCAAATTCGACGTAAATCAACACGCGGCTTGCTTAGTAGTAACATGCCTTGATGATACACATTTAACGCATCATTATCGTTAGGCGTGCCGATGGTATGAATAGATAAGCGCGTGTTTTGAATGAAATAATTTTGCACCATGTCCAAATCTTCATTATCAACTTCAATCACCGCGCCTAATTCTTCACTAAATAAAGTCGCTAAATGATCGCTGCCTAATGGCTCAAGATGCAAATCAATCCCACAACCACCTGCAAACATCATTTCGCAAATCGTGACAAATAAACCACCATCAGAACGATCATGATAAGCTCGAATTTTGCCTTGCTCGTTTAAATCTTGAATCGCAGTGAAAAATTGACGCATATCTTCAGGATTATCTAAATCAGGCGTTTTGTCTCCCATTGCTTTGTAACTTTGCATCAGAATCGAACCGCCTAAGCGATTTTTGCCACGTCCTAAATCAATTAAAATCAAAGAGGTATCGCCACCGCGTAATTGTGGAGTCATGGTTTTGTGGATATTGGACACGCGACCAAATGCAGATACGATAAGCGATAACGGTGCAGTCACGGCTTTGTCTTGCCATTGGGTGTGCATCGATAGTGAATCTTTACCTACCGGAATATTAATGCCTAATTTAATACAAATATCTTGCGTCACAGTTTTAACGGTGTCGAATAGTGCAGCATCTTCGCCTTCTTGACCACATGCCGCCATCCAATTCGCTGATAATATAATATCATCAAGCTTATCTACTTTTGCTGCCACTAAATTGGTCAATGCCTCGCCGACCGCCATTCTACCTGATGCCGGCGCGTTTAATAGTGCCAACGGTGTACGCTCGCCCATTGCCATGACTTCACCCGTGTCGCTGTGGAAACTATTCGCCGTTACCGCACAATCCGCTACCGCAACTTGCCAAGCTCCAACAAGCTGATCACGTACAGTTAAACCACCAACCGAGCGATCACCAATAGTAATTAAAAATTGTTTATCGGCAACGGTGGGATGACTGAGTACTCGCACCACAGCTTCGGTTAAATCGGGAATGTTGTCTAAATTAGATTTTTCAGGTTCAGGTATACGGCTAACATCACGGTGCATTTTTGGTGGTTTGCCTAGTAAGACCGACATTGGCATGTCTACGATTTTTTGATTTTCGACTGTTGATTTTAAGACAAGTTGTCGTTTATCTGTCACTTCGCCGACAATTGCATAAGGGCAGCGTTCACGTTGGCAAATTTTTTCAAATAAATCAATATATTGTGTTGATATGGCAACTACATAACGTTCTTGTGATTCGTTGCACCATAATTCCATCGGCGATAAGCTGCTGTCAGCTTTGGGAATAGCTTCTAAATTAAAAATCGCGCCTTTTTGACTTTGATCAATCAATTCTGGTAAAGCATTAGACAAACCGCCTGCACCGACATCGTGAATCGATAAAATCGGATTATCCGCGCCTAATCGCCAACAACTATCTATTACTTCCTGACATCGGCGTTGCATTTCGGGATTGTCACGTTGTACTGAGGCGAAATCTAACGCAGCGTCACTATGACCTGTCGCCATCGAAGAGGCAGCCCCGCCGCCAAGACCGATTAGCATTGAAGCACCACCAAGTACAATTAATTTAGTTCCAGTCGGTATGCTTTGTTTTTCAATTTGTTGTGATTGAATATTGCCGATACCGCCTGCAATCATAATCGGTTTGTGATAGCCACGACGTTTATGATTAAAATCTTGTTCAAAACTACGAAAATAACCCGTTAGGGTAGGTCGTCCAAATTCATTGTTAAATCGACTTGCACCAATCGGGGCTTGAAGCATAATATCCAATGCGGATGCAATGTGATCAGGTTTGCTATAATCGGTTTCCCAAGGTTGTGGTGCGTTAGGAATCAATAGGTTAGATACGGTATATCCGACTAATCCTGCTTTTGGTTTTGCACCGCGCCCGGTTGCGCCTTCGTCACGAATTTCACCGCCTGAGCCTGTCGCTGCACCAGCAAATGGAGAGATTGCAGTCGGATGGTTATGGGTTTCGACTTTGGCTAGAATTTGATTGTTTTGTTGTACGATTTGATATTGATGATTTGTATCTATTGTCAATATCTGTGCGGGATAGCCTTCCATTACGGCTGCGTTGTCGTGATAGGCGGATAAGACTTTGTTTTGATTTTCCTCGTAGGTCTGGCGAATCATGTCGAATAAGGAATTGTCTTGTACTTGTCCGTTAATTGTCCAATTAGCATTAAAAATTTTATGGCGGCAATGCTCAGAATTGGCTTGAGCAAACATCATTAATTCAGCATCAGTTGGATCGCGTTGGAATTGGGTAAAATTTTCCACTAAATAATCAATCTCGTCCTCAGACAAAGCCAAACCATATTGGTTGTTAGCATGAATTAACGCTTGTTTACCTTGTTGTAAGAGTGGAATCACGCTTAATGGGCGCGGTGCATCATGTTTAAATAGGTCTTCACTGGCTTCAATATTTTCAATGACGGTTTCAGTCATAGGGTCGTGAATCATAGCGATAAGGGTTTGTTTATGGGTTTCATCAATTTCGTTGTTGAATTCCCACACAATTCCGCGTTCAATCCGTTTCACGGGTGTGATGTGACAAATTTCAGCAATATCAGTAGCTTTACTCGACCAAGGCGAAATCGTACCAAAACGCGGAATGGTAATAAGATATTGTTCAGCTAGTGATTCTGCTTCGTCATCAACACGGAGTAATTCTTTTAGGTGTTGTTGATGCTCATCGCTTAATTTTCCTTCCATTTCAACAAAATAGATGTAGCGAGTGTTCAATTGTAATTCAGCGACATCCGCTTGTTGCTTGATTTTGTCAATCCGAAATTCAGAATGTGCAACTTGTCCCAAGTAGTACATCGGCGTTCCTTCTGATGAATGTTCAAGGTTATGATTGTAAGCGGTTATGGGTTTGGATGGTAGGCTTGATTTTAAATGTTATGTAAGTGCTATACTGATAACAACTTATCAATTAAGGAAAAGAGATGTCTCTGAGTTTAACGATTTCAAATGATGTTTTAAATGCTTTAAAAACCCCCCAACAGCGTTTACAAACAGAATTAACACAAGAAATTGGATTTATGTTGTATCAACGTGGACTTGCCTCAATGGGTGTTTCCTATAGAACCGATTTGAAATCTAGGTTAAGTAGCCAATCTTTTGATAAGAA
>CAYMCP010000119.1:0-4599 GCA_964388965.1 uncultured Thiotrichaceae bacterium
TAACTTTAAGGTATCAAATCAATCTGACCTGATATTCCACGGTATTAAACGATAGATAAGGCAAGTTTGCTTTGTTATCCAATATCCTACGTTTTTGCCTTGCTAACACGGGATATTAACTTAAAAATCAAACTATTTTGCCTGCTATCTAATTTATACTGTCAAATTACCTTGCTAATTTAATTTACAGGCTATTCAGTGTGTATTTGCATAGTAATTTTAATTCATTGTAATTAGGTTTAGAGTACATGTCAACGCAAAAATCAGGCAAAAAGTTGTTAGATGAAACCCGCGATTTAATGTGAATTTTATGTTATTCCATTAACTCATGACGATGCACCGCGTAGAATAAACTGCTGACGCACCAGTGTCATGCAAAGCTGTCCTAAAATATTTGTATTAATGTTTATGATGATGCTGCATCATCGACATATCAGATTGTTTTACCTCAATATTTAAGCTTTGGCTACTTTCATCACTAAACTGTAAGGTTAATTCAACACTATCACCAGTTTTTAATTCCACTTGACGATCAATTAACATCACATGGTAATCACCGGGTTTTAATGCCGTCATACCTTGCGCGGAAATAGTGATTTTTTCTTGTTTCACCATTTTTGCCATTTCGCCCTCAAACACAGTTTGGTGTACTGAGAACTCCGAAAAACTTTTTTTGCCTATAATAAAATCAATCACTTATGCAAATACGCTCCACCTAAAATCAATGACTTACAAACTTTTTCAGAGTTTTCAGTTCTTTGGGTGTTTAGCAAAGAAGATGGGTTATCGACAAATCTACCGTTCAGAATACGAATCAGTGATGGCGGAACACCGTACCCGAATGAAGTTGGATGGTAAGGAGTATATGAAAATACGCTCAAGTTTAGCTGAACATCCTTTCGGTACGATGAAAATCCAAATGGGCTGGCAACATCTCCTGCTACGTGGTTTGGAGAAAGTTGGAGCAGAAATAAATTTGCAAATGTTGAGCTACAACTTTAAGCGCGTTTTCAAGCTTATAGGGATAGTTGGGTTTAAAAACCACCTAAAAGCGCAAAATACGGCGTAAGGAGGGGAAATCCCCCTTTTTATCCGCGAAAAATCATTAAAAATAGTTTTTTTTGGATAATGTTTTGGCGACTTGTGGTTGTTATTTTACAGCCTCGCCATGTAGGAATGCAGTCCAGACGCACTGCGTCAAGTTGGTGGACGCTGGTGCGTCCTGCTGGGTGACGACGCGGTGCATCGTCACGAGGGTAAACGCTATTGTGCATTGCCCATTTTTTTACGCATTGTTTTCGTAGCTTCAACCATATTGAGTAAGGCTGCTTGTGTTTCAGGCCATGCTCTAGTTTTCAGACCACAATCAGGATTAACCCATAAACGTTCGGCTGGAATTTTCTCATTGGCTTTTTCTAACAATGTCACCATCTCCGTTTGGCTAGGTATGCGTGGCGAATGAATATCATAAACACCCGGACCAATTTCGTTTGGATAATCAAAATCTTTAAAAGCATCAAGTAATTCCATTTGCGAACGTGAAGTCTCAATTGTAATTACATCAGCATCCATGTCGGCAATTTCAGGCATAATATCATTAAATTCTGAATAACACATGTGAGTATGAATTTGCGTTTTATCCGCAACACCACTTGCTGTGATACGAAACGACTTTACTGCCCAATCTAAATAAATTTTCCAATCTTTCTTATGCAACGGCAAACCTTCTCGGAATGCAGCCTCATCAATTTGAATGATTTTAATCCCCGCTTTCTCCAAATCGATCACCTCATCACGAATCGCTAAAGCCAATTGCAAACACGTTTGTTCACGCGGTTGATCGTCACGTACAAATGACCATTGCAATATCGTTACAGGTCCGGTCAACATTCCTTTCATTACTTTATCAGTTTGTTGTTGCGCGTAAGTTATCCAATCAACAGTCATCGCTTGTGGACGACTTACATCACCAAAAATAATCGGTGGTTTAACACAACGCGAACCATAACTTTGTACCCAACCATTTTGACTAAACACAAAACCATCTAGTTGCTCGCCAAAATATTCAACCATATCATTACGTTCAGGCTCACCATGCACCAATACATCTAAATCAAATTCATGCTGTTTGGCGACAACTGCTTTGATTTCAGCGTGCATTTTTCGTGTGTAATCCTCTCTACTAAGTAAATTCTTCTTGAAATCACGGCGAGTTTTACGAATTTCAGCCGTTTGCGGAAACGAACCAATCGTTGTAGTTGGAAATAAAGGTAAATTCAAAACTTGTCTTTGCACTTCAGCGCGTTTCGTATATTCTGATTGACGTTGCATCATGTCATCAGTTATTTTAGCAACACGTTGTTTTACATTAGGTTTATGGATTAAATCAGATTGACGACGTGCTTCATTATCGTGTTGATTAATTTCTAAACTTTTGGCTACGCTATCACGACCATCTACTAACGCCGATTTTAACAATCGCAATTCATGTAATTTTTGAGTTGAAAACGCTAACCATGCTTTAACTAGCGGATTCATACGTGTTTCAGCACCTAAATCTACCGGACAATGCAGTAATGAACAAGAAGCTGAAATCCATAAGCGTTCACCTAATTGTTGCTTTAACGGCTCTAAAATGCTTAAACATTGATTTAAATCTGCTTTCCAAATATTTCGTCCGTTGATAATACCAACTGATAAAATCATATTGTCAGGTAAAACATCGACAACTGATTGTAATTGTTCAGGTGCGCGTACAGTGTCAATATGCAATGCCTGTATGGGTAATTGGATTGCGGTTTGTAAAGTATCTTGCAGTTTGCCAAAGTAGCTTGCAAGTAAAATATTAACCCCAGTTTGAGCTAATTCTTGGTAGGCTTGCTGCATAGCCGCTTGCCATTCTGCTGGTAAATCTAATGCTAAAATAGGCTCATCAAATTGTACCCATTCGACACCTTGCGCTTTAAGCTTTTGTAAGATTTCAAGGTACACAGGCAAAATTGATTTTAGCAAGGTTAATTTATCAAAATCAGCCGATTTTGTCTTTCCTAACCACAAATAAGTTAATGGGCTAATCAACATTGGTTTGACAGTGTGACCTGCTTGTTGCGCTTCTTTTACTTCGTCAAATAATTTAGTTGATGATAGACTAAAATTTTGATTTGGATAAAATTCAGGCACGATATAATGATAGTTTGTATCAAACCATTTAGTCATTTCGCCTGCGGTGGTATCTTTGCCAGACGGTGCACGACCACGCGCCATGCGGAACATGGTATCTAACTCAACATGACCACCTTGATGCTCATAACGTGGTGGAATCACGCCTAACGTTACTGACATATCAAGTACATGATCGTAATAAGAAAAATCATTGACAGTGACGAAATCTAAACCTGCTTCTTGTTGCAATAACCAATTCTGGGTACGCAGATTTTTTGCGACTTGTTCTAATTCCTCACGCTGAATTTTACCATGCCAATAAGCTTCCAATGCTTGTTTAAGCTCGCGTTCTTTGCCTATACGTGGAAAACCTAAAATATGCGCTTTCATATCAGTTACTCTCTGCTTGTTTAAATAATTTGCAGCTTAGTATGTGATATGATTCAATATGAATCAAATTGTTGTTTTTCATTTTAACTATGAAATATATTCATGATAATCACATGTCGAGACTTACAAATTCTGCTGATTTTAAGCGAAACCAATAGTATTACTGAAACTGCAAACCGCTTACATATCACGCAATCCGCGTTATCACATCAAATTAAGAAATTAGAGAAACACTATGATATAGCCTTGTTTCAGCGCAAAACGCGACCATTACATTTTACGCCCGCAGGATTGGAATTGTTGAATTTAGCGCGTGAAGTGTTACCTAAAATTCAAAAATCTGAGCAACGATTAAAGGAATATGCACAGGGTAAGTTAGCGCGATTACATTTAGCGGTGGAATGTCATCATTGTTTTGAAAGATTGTCCCCTAGTTTAGATTTATATCGTCAACAATATCCTCATGTAGATGTGGATTTGTCTTCGAGTGTAGCGTTTGAGGCATTTCAAGCCTTAGAAAAAGGTGATATAGATGTAGTGATTACTTCTGATCCACGCCAGTTATTAGGTATTAGTTATCAAGCGTTATTTAATTATCAATTGGTTTTAGTGATAGCAACTCAACATCCACTCTCTAAAAAAATATATATTGAACCTATTGATTTAATTAAAGAAACTTTGTTAGTTTATCCTGTTTTACGTTCACGGCTGGATATTTTTAAGTATTTTTTACAAGCTGCGCAAATTGAACCCGCTCAAGTGCGTACAATCGAATTAACTCAGATGATGTTACACCTAATTGCAGGTGGAAAGGGTGTGGCAGCATTACCAGATTGGATTGTCAGTGATCAAGCGGGTTATTTAACAGTACGTCCATTGGGTAAAATGGGTTTACAACGCACATTATATGCTGCATTGGCTGACAATTTACTTGAATTTGATTATATACAGGGATTTTTACAACTTGCACAAGAAATTGGTGTGAGCAAAGTGAAAAGCCCCGTCTTTGCAAAGTAGGCATTTCGCCATCGCTTATGTGCCTGTATA
>CAYMCP010000120.1:0-4536 GCA_964388965.1 uncultured Thiotrichaceae bacterium
TATAAGGGTCTACGAATACAGTTGTTGCCTCACGTTGTGCAATGTAGCTACAATCATGTGGTGGCGTAGCATACAAACTAAACTCTTTATTCCCCATGCTCTATTACTTTATTGGTTGGTAAAATCCAGCAGGATATTTAGAAGTTAAAATAGAATTATAATCTGTCATACATTAAATTAACTAATGATATTTGAACTTTATTCATCAATAATGATTTCATCAGCAACCAATTCTGCAATTCGTTCCACACCGACCAAAAGCTCGTCCTCACTTAAACGGATTAAATTTACACCCTGCGTATTGCGACTAACCACAGAAATACCACTGACATTGGTGCGTACTAACGTACCTTTATTGCTAATTAACATAATATCATCATCGTCTTGAACTTGAATTGCACCTACAACTTGTCCATTACGTTCTGAAGTTTTAATTGCAATCACGCCCTGCGTACTACGACCTTTAGCAGTAAATTCATCTGCTGGTGTGCGCTTACCAAAACCATTTACGGTTGCAACTAAAATCGTGCCCTGCTCGTCGGCGACAATTAATGAAATGACTTTATCATCCTGCATTAATTTAATGCCGCGTACTCCTTGTGCCGTCCTCCCCATAACACGTACAGCTTCCTCATTAAATCGTACCGCTTTACCATTTTGACTAAACAACATCACATCACGTTGCCCGTCGGTAATACTGACACCAATAAGTTGATCATCATCATCTAAACTAATTGCGATAATACCGCTAGATCGTGGGCGTGAAAAATCAGTGAGTTTGGTTTTTTTCACCGTACCTTTGGCGGTTGCCATAAATACATAATTTTGTTCAGAAAATTCACGAATTGGTAACACAGCATTAATCCGCTCGTTGGTTTCTAAAGGCAATAAATTAACAATTGGTTTGCCACGTGAAATGCGACTTGCTTGCGGTAATTCATACACTTTAAGCCAATAGACTTTACCATAACTGCTAAAGCATAAAAGCGTATCGTGTGTATTAACAACAAATAATTTATCAATAAAATCAGCATCTTTAATTGAAGTTGCAGACTTACCTCGTCCCCCTCGTTTCTGAGCTTGGTACGCGGTTACAGGTTGCGCTTTAGCATAGCCTTCATGCGATAAAGTCACAACCACATCTTCCTCTGTGATTAAATCTGCTAAACTCAAATCTTGCTGATTATGTACAATTTCAGTGATACGTTCATCGCCATACTCATTTTTTATAGCGGTTAATTCTTCTTGAATCACTTCCATTAAACGACCGCCATCATTTAAAATGAATAGTAATTCATCTATTTTAGTTAATAAAGCATGATATTCATCTAAAATTTTACCTTGTTCCAAGCCTGTCAAGCGATGTAAACGCAATTCCAAAATCGCTTGTGCTTGTACCTCTGAAAGTTGATATGCCGTACCGTGTAAACCATACATCATATCTAAATCTGCGGGACGTGATTTATTCGTATCTGTACCGCTTAACATTTTTTCGACCAAACCTGCTTGCCAACTGCGATTTAATAGCCCTTGACGAGCGTCTTGGGGACTTTGTGTTGCCTTAATTAAACTGATCATTTCGTCAATATTACTTAAAGCAATCGCTAAACCTTCTAAAATATGCGCCCGTTCACGCGCTTTGCGTAACTCGAATAAGGTGCGTCGTGTAACGACTTCGCGGCGGTGACGTAGGAATAATTCTAATAATTGTTTTAAATTTAATAAACGTGGTTGCCCTTCGACTAATGCTACGATATTAATGCCAAACACGGTTTGTAATTGCGTTTGCTGGAATAAATTATTTAATACGACATCGCTACTTTCGCCACGTTTAAGCTCGATGACTACACGAATACCATCTTTATCCGACTCGTCACGTAATTCGCTAATACCTTCAAGTTTTTTTTCTTTCACCAATTCCGCAATTTTTTCTAATAAACGCGCTTTATTAACTTGATAGGGTAATTCATTGATAATAATACTTTCTCGACCGTTATCAGCTTCTTCAATCGCGGTTTTAGCGCGAATATAGACGCGACCACGACCAGTACGATAACCATCTACTACGCCTTTTATGCCGTTAATGATACCCGCAGTTGGGAAATCTGGTGCTTTAATATAAAGCATTAATTCTTCAATAGTTAAATCTGGTTGTTCAATTAAAGCGATGCAAGCGTTAATGACTTCGCGTAAATTATGCGGTGGAATATTGGTTGCCATGCCAACAGCAATCCCGCTGGAGCCATTGATTAATAAATTAGGAACGCGGGTAGGAAAAACGGTGGGTTCTATTTCAGATTCATCATAATTTGCTGTAAAATCAACCGTTTCCTTATCAATATCTGCCATTAATTCATGGGCGATTTTTGCCATTCGTACTTCGGTATAACGCATAGATGCTGCATTATCGCCGTCAATTGAACCAAAGTTACCTTGACCATCTACTAGCGGATAACGTAAGGAAAACGTTTGCGCCATGCGCACGATGGTGTCATAGACCGCAGAATCACCATGAGGATGATATTTACCTAATACGTCACCGACAACCCGCGCTGATTTTTTATAAGATTTATTCCATGCAATGCCTAATTCATTCATAGCAAATAAGGAGCGACGGTGTACAGGTTTAAGCCCATCTCGCACATCTGGTAAAGCACGCCCGACAATTACACTCATGGCATAATCGAGATAAGACTGCTTCATTTCATCTTCAATGTTGATGGGTAGAATTTCTTTTGCAAATTTGCCCATAAGAGCTGATTATCCCTAAATTTTGTCATAATTAATAAAAGTTTGCCCATTATAACATAAATTGTATATTTTTTCAGGGTTTTAAAAAAAAACAATACGCTTATAATTTAATGAATTTAAAAGATAATATATGAAAGTATGACTGTTTTGTGACTAAATGGATAAAACTAAAACTCTAATCAAATAATCGTCGTTTTTTCATTCGTGTATTTCTAACTGAAATCAAGACTCAAATCCACTTTAGTAAATACTCATAGATGATATAGAAAATGTCAATTTAGTGAATTTACTCTGAAGAAAATTGTAAAAAATAAGTTGTTTAAACTCCTTGATTGTGAAAAATTATGGTAATGGAATGAGATTGATCATTTTTTGCATATTCTATTGTCATAGATGACAGAACATTATTTTGTTACTTAGAGTTATGCACTAAAACCGACTATCTATCACAAGTTAGAAAGTAAAAAATTAGCTTGAGTAATGATAATCCACTATACTGCGTAATTTTAGCTAATTAAAATAATAGCTAGTAGTATCTATTTTCGTTTATACTGGACAAAATAATAACAGTTTGTACATTAAAAAATATTAATTAATTTAAGAGTAGCGAATTCTAACAATCTACGAATGATGAAATGAAAAAATATTATGGTTTTATCTTGCTGTGCTTTTTCAAGTTCTGCTTCACGGTTGAAGTTTATGCTATAGACGGGTATCAAGAACGCAATGCTATCTTGGAGTTACGCGCATTAGGTCTCGCTGAATTGCTTGAAGTGGATGTAATATTAGATGATACCTTTGATGTATTCGACTCATTGGTAACAAATCAGGATATAAGCATTGCTACTGGTAAGAATATCTCAAGTTCGCTTGCGCCTGCTGTCACCACTGTAATTACGGCAATGGATATTGAGGCAATGGGAGCTGAAACTCTGAGCGAAGCATTAGAAACAGTGCCCGGCTTACACGTCATGCACAGTGATGTCAGCTATTTACCAATTTATCTTATGCGCGGTATCTCCTCTTTTGATAACGCTGAAATATTGGTATTGCTCAATGGAACACCGCTTAATACATTTCAAATTGGTTATCGTGGACCGATGTGGCATGAGCTTTCAGTGCAGATGATTGAACGAATTGAAGTCATGCGCGGACCGGGTTCCGCCCTATTCGGCGCGGATGCGTTTGCGGGTGTGATTAATATTATTACTAAAACAGCACAAGACATTAAACAGTCTGAATTAGGGCTACGTGCTGGTAGTTTTAATAGTCAACGCGCTTGGTTATTACATAGTACCAATTGGTTAGGCTTCGATATTGGTATCATGGTGGATAAATCGCGTAGTGATGGACACAAAGGTTTAATTAAAGCTGATTTACAAACGGCACTCGATCGTCAAAATCAAACGCAAGCTTCTTATGCACCGGCACTAGCAAATTTAGGTTTTGAAAGTCATGAAATTCGTTTAGATGCTATTCGCAATAATTGGCATTGGCGAGCCGGTTATTTACAGGACAAAATGGGTACAGCAGTTGGCATTAATCATATATTAGACCCATTTAACGAATACAAAGCCGAACGTATTAATACAGATTTAACTTATCACAATCCTTATTTTACAGATAATTGGGATGTGACAGCGCAAATTAGTTATTATCATCGTGATTATGGTGCGCTGAATGATGCAATCGTATTTCCAGCAGGATCGATGGCGGAAAATTCAGTACGCGCAACGCCGGGTGTATCGGAACGTCAAACACAAGCCTCTATTTCGGGATTTTATA
>CAYMCP010000121.1:0-4471 GCA_964388965.1 uncultured Thiotrichaceae bacterium
TTGACTCAACTTCAAAGTTTAACATATTTCTTAGATTTCAAATCGGTTCTATAGACAACAGAATTAGGAATATAGTGATGTGGTAAATGAGGATTTTCTAATTGAACCTCTTTTTTTGCATAAGAGTGGGAAAATGCAAATTGAAGCACCCGAAAGCGTGAAAATGAAAAACTTGAACGTAGTGTTTTTGCTTGTGTATCTATTTCTGTATTTCCAGAAGAACCTAAATCTTCCGCAAGAATTGGGAGAAGTAATGCTTTTTCTTCTAATACCTTAAACAGCGAGTAACCCGTCTTTTCAGAAAGCAACCATTCCCCATTACTTCTATCCTCATAGGGAGGCTTAATACCCCAACATGCTATGTAACCCCTAAAATGAGTCAGACGAACTATATCAAATAATTTCTTTGCTGTTTCAAAACGTTGAATCCACCACTTAAAATCATCTTTTTCGATTTGTTGCCAATCGTAAACAGGGTATTCCCAACATTGACCATCATGTGAAAAAAAATCATAATCTGGTGGGACACCCGGTCGCAAGGTGAGTTTTTTGTCTTTCTCTTCAATGTGAAAATATTGATCATTTGCCCAAGCATCAACACTGTCATAAGCAACAAAAAATAGCATATCTCCACACAAATAGACATCATTATCGTTGGCAACTTGTTTTAGCTCTAGCCATTGTGTATAGAAAACAAATTGCTCAAAATAGTAGTAATTAATATCATCCTGATGTTGTTGCTCAAATTCTTTCAAAGTGTCTTTATCACGATTTCGGTGTTTATCGTCCCATTCCCACCAATACTTGTTATCGTAAGATTTTTTTAAACAACAAAATAAAGCATAATCTTTCAACCAATTGCTATTTTGCTCTATGAATTGTTTATAAGCTGCTTCTTCTTTACTCGTTCTATTCTGTTTAAATCCTTGATATGCCTCTTGTAATTTAGCTAAACGGAAATCTATAGCCTGTTGTATATTTTCAAATTGAGGTAGCTCGGACAATTTAAAAGCAGAAAGCCAATTTCTGCACGAATCATTATCCGAAGTTTTATAAAACCATTCCAAATTAATTAATAGGGGATTGCCAGCATTAACGGATTGAGGTTGATAAGGTGATAAATCAGAATAGTTATGCAAAGGGTGAACTGGTAACACTTGCCAAACAGAAAGCTTTGAAGGTTTTAAAAAAAAAGTGATGAAAAGATGCGCCTTTTCTCCCATATCACCCTGCCAGTATTTAGTATCATCCTGCGAAGGTGGTAAAGATGTGATATGAAATAATATGCCTGCTCGACGTTTGCCAGAGAATTTCATAGAATAGCCCGTTTTCCATTAAAAAACATACTTAACGTGAGTTCGACGTAAGAGAAGGGTATCTCCCAAAAAACAAGAGATAAGCAATGAGTCTAACAGAGCTTTTTTGTGATGTCGATGATTTTAGCTTTTATTCCTGCTTGGCAAGCTTCATCGTTGCTTGAAGAAAAGCCAGAACGTCGTCGCCAATTCACGATGTCACCGGCTGAAGTGATGACGATTTTCACATATTGATAAACAAGTTATTTTAATGTTGCAACTTCCTTATAAATAGGCAAGTCAAGATGTCAATATTGTCATTGACAAAGAGCCTAAGTCATTGCCAAATCAGTTAGGTTCCCACATTGAGCACGTAATTTAAAAAAAGTTAGGAGTGATGCAGTTCAAATAAAAATTTCATTCTATTCAAAGAGTTATATTTTCGTGCTACTAGAATAGTCTAATAAAATCAATTAATTAACACTTCAACTGCGTAACTCCTAATCAAGAGGATTCTAGTTTTGGGTCGTTTCTAGGTCTTCAAGTGTGATATGCTCATATTCAACCCCTTCGCCGATTTCGACACCGCGCTCAAGTTCAACATCACGCCCCAATCTAACATGGCTGAGTTTCGCGCCTTTCCGAATCCACGCATTTAAGATTAACGCAGGTTTTTCAGGATTGCCTTTGATAAAACCACGTAAAACGCCACCAATTAAAGTAGCATCTTCAGCCAGTTCAACATCTTGAATATAGCCAAGTCCTAAACCTCTTTGACCATTGAATTTAACATAGATAATACCTGCTAAAACACCACCCTTAAGTAAATGACCTGTAAAATGGATATTTTTCAATGTGCCATTGTTGGTAATTTCGCCCGTGAATGTACCGCCTTCAACGATTGCATCTTGCTTGATTTCTGAGTTACTGACTCGGCCTTCAATTCTGTTTGTGCTGTTTAAGGTAACGTTGGAAACGCTTGTGCCTGCTTGAATAGCAATATCTTCCGGGAGTTCATCACCTGCACTTTGACAATTTTCCATGATTGTTTTGGCAGTGCTAGAGCAAGTTGGTACAGTATTGATTACTGTTTGATTTTCGCTTGAATTATTAGTTTCTGTACTATTTGCTATAGTTGTATTGTCAGTAGTTGTTGTATTGCCAGTCATTACAGTCGGTGCGCTAACTTCATTTTCAGTTAGTTGTTTTCCGATTGCAAGACTAGTAATTGTGCCTTCAATAGTAAAATTATTAAGCACCTTGCTCTGCATATCAAAAATGGTGACTTCTGAACCATCAACAGGTGCAGTTACAATTTCAGGTAGTGCATCATTTAATAACTGACCTGCTGCAATGATAACACCTATATTTAATGATTCATAAGCTGTGAAGCCACTAAGTTTAACGCCGTCACCTGTGAGGATTTCTATTCTACTACCTTGATTTGCCATTGCAGCAACAATATCCATTTTTCCATTTAAATCTGTATCAGCTACCGCGATACTAACGCCAAAATTTTGGATAGTATCGTCATCATTTTGGGTCGTAGTGTTATCACCTGTACTTGTTTCATCATCGCCCGTGGCTTGATTATCATTGTCATTGCCAGTGCCTTGATTGTCGTCACAAGGACCTAAGGTACTTTTATCTTTAAGACCGTTTTCATAACCTGCTAGTGATACAATCTTTGTATGCTTTGCAGCAGGATTGCCGGGGGGTATGAAGCAAATAGTTATCTGCTTATCATTGTTATTGCCATTATCATCTCTATCACGAGTATTTCTTGAACGAGTTTTCTCCAAGTCAAAAACAGTGATGACTTCGCCATTGACAGTGATTTGATTGGTTGTTTGTGAGCCGGTTATAGTTTCTTTGGTTTCATCGTTGATAACGTCGGCTTTGATGATAAACGCATCATTTGGCAGGGTGGCATTGCTGATTGTTGCGTCAAGTTCGTATAAAGTTGTGCTGGTTTGAATAGCAATTTCATCAGATTTGTCGTTGTCTGGGTCTAGGGTTGCCACTAGCGGTCGAGCAACGGGGGAGTCTATTGTATGTTGCAATTCACCTTGTGGACTGTAGATGTAAATTTTGTTATTCGATGCGCCAACAATAATGTGATAGCTGGTCATGCCTATTGTGGTATCGAGTAGGTTTCCTGCCGGGTCGTAGTTATAGGCAACATATTGACCTGTTTGGTATTCGGTATGAGTAAGGCGATTCAAAGAATCATAAGTATAGCTGATTGCATAACCGGGTAGGTTAATGCAGAAAATCAGCAAACTTGTGATGAGTGTAATAAGGTATTTTTTCATTTAAGTTGTCCCTTAATTCTTTATCAAAAAAAATCTGTCAACGAGCTACAATCAATATGCAATACTTCTGCTGCTTTTATCAAACCTTTATCTAGTGTGTAAATTTCATATTGTCGATTTGAAACAACTGCTAAATGTAAAGCATCTCCTGCTCTTAAATTTGTTTGAAAATAACCAATAAACTGTGTAGCTAAAGTAAAATCATTAGGCGATAAATTGATAACGTTCCAGTGTTCATAGCTTGTTTGATTGAATATTTCAATTGTTTCTGTTGCAAGTTCAGATGATAATTCTTTCATTCTCACTTTACGGGCTATAAGGCTTGAAAATTCAACCAATACCCAATCGCTAATAGCAATGTTTTGTTGTGGTAATTGCTTTATCTTTGTGCTTATAGATGTTGATGTATTTTCTTTAACAAACAAAGGTGCAACAAAGCTTGTATCGAAATATATCATTAATAGCGAGCCTCATTCCTTAAAGCTTGCAAATGTTCTAAGCTGCTATTTTCTGATTGTGTTTGTCGTGCTCTTAAAGCCTCTAATTTTTCAAAAGGGAAATTATTTGTTTGAGAGATTAGGTGTTTTTCTAGCAGAATCTTTTTAACTGCATCTGTTATCAGTTGTTTAACATCTGCTTGTTGTAATATTTCTGGTTCTAAGTCGTCAGGTAATTCAATACAAAATTGCATTATGATTCTCCATATTAGGGGTTGCCAGCCCTGTATTTCAGCATCATTTAATCTATGCCATATTTAGGATTTCCAATCATTCCCATTTGCTTGTTAATAAGTCCGCCGTTTTGTGTTCCGTATTCCGTATTCCGTATTCCGTATTCCGTATTCCGTATTCCGTATTCCGT
>CAYMCP010000122.1:0-4326 GCA_964388965.1 uncultured Thiotrichaceae bacterium
ATTGCCGGTCTATGAACGCCTTGGCGATGTGCGCTCAAAAGCGGTGACCATGGGTAAAATCGCCGACATCTTACAAGCGCGTGGAGAACTCGATGAGGCTTTGCGCATTCGTGAACAAGAAGAATTGCCGGTCTATGAACGCCTTGGCGATGTGCGCGAAAAAGCGGTGGCACAAGCCAAGATGGCAATTGTATTAATGCAATTTAATCTACCCCGCCGCACCGAAGCCAACCAACTCCTCTGTGAAGCCCTGCAAGCCACACAACAAATGCGTATCCCTGAAGCGGGGCAAATTCGTGGGATTTTGCAACATTTTGGGATGGATTGTCTGAAGCAGAATTCACAGGATTAAAGAATTTTTCAGAATGAATTCTGTTAATTAGGAATTATGCAGTTACAAAAGATAGTATACCAGGAGTGCAAAACTTGTTTTGCTCGTGCCTTTCGCGCAAATTATGTTGCACTCCATGCTACCGATATTCCAACTGCGTAACTTCTGTTAATTTTAAAATTCTGCAAATTCTGATTCAGACAATGAATTTTTTAACGGATTGAGGACAATATGAAAAACAAAGTGTATATTGAAACCAGTATTCCGAGTTTCTATCATGAGAATAGAACGGATATTGCTGCAATAGCGCGTAAAGATTGGACTCGTCAATGGTGGGATAACTACCGTTATCAATTTGAACTATTTAGCAGTGCTGCGGTTATTGAAGAATTGCAAAATGGAGAATATCTTAAAAAAGATGACTGTTTGCTGCTCATGGAGGAAATTCAACTGTTGTCCATAGAGACTGAAATTGCAGAAATAACAGATGCTTATATAAAACATAAAATTATGCCAAATAATCCAACAGGCGACGCGCTGCATTTGGCGATAACTTCTTATTATAAATGCGATTATTTATTAACTTGGAATTGCAAACACATTGCAAATGCTAATAAATTTCAACATATTAGACAAATAAACGGACTATTAGGTTTATTTACGCCAAATTTAATTACCCCGCTAGAGTTACTAGGAGAACACAATGATGAATGATGAACCAACTTTATCTCGAATACGCAAAGCTCGTCAAGACATCTCAAAAAAATACGAGCATAATCCCTACAAATTAGTAGAACACTATATAGAATTTCAAAAACAGTTTAAAAATAGACTCGTTTCTGCTCAATTGCCTGATGATAAAAGAGAAACTATTTTGCATGTTTTGCATCAGAATTCACAGAATTAGAGGATTTTAGTGTTACGCTGAGAACTCCGAAAAACTTTTTTTGCCTATAATAAAATCAATCACTTATGCAAATACGCTCCACCTAAAATCAATGACTTACAAACTTTTTCAGAGTTTTCAGTGTTACGATAAATTTTCTCAATTCTATTATACTTGTCTATAATTCTAGTAACCTAAACTTGATTCATCAAAGTCGTGTATAAAAAAAGCAAAAAATATCAAGCAATTGTAATTGGTTCTTCGGCAGGCGGCATTCAAGCATTGGCTACAGTATTGTCACCACTGCCTAAAGATTTTCCTTTACCAATCATTATCGTGCAACATTTACATCCTAATTCAAACAGTTATTTATCACGGATTTTGCAGCATCATACTCAACTGCAAGTAAAGCAAGCAGATGAAAAAGAATTGATCTTAAACAGTTGGGTATATATTGCCCCACCGGGTTATCACTTATTAATTGAAGAAAATCGTACTTTTTCGCTTTCGATAGACAAACCAGTAAAATATGCACGTCCTTCAGTAGATGTCCTTTTTGAAACCGCCGCTTATGCCTATCAAGAGCATCTAATTGGTATTATTTTAACGGGTGCAAACAATGACGGCTGCGATGGCGTGAAAAAAATTAAAAACATGGGGGGTTACATCATCGTACAAGACCCCAAAACGGCTGTTGCCTCGTCTATGCCAGAGGCTGCAATTGGCAGTACAACAGTGGATAAAATATTACCTTTATTCAAAATCGGCGAATATTTATTACAACTAATTAATCAATCAACTCGTTCCATGTAGAGCTTCTCCGTGCCAAACTTACCTTAATATACTTGAATTTCCAACATATAACCCCATAACCCGCAAAAAATCCCCATTAAGCGGATTATTTTCATTTACAGCTAATGACGAGTAAAAAATGGACACCACAGTCAAAATCAAAAAATTATGTAAAGAATTTGGATTATTAACTGCGGTTAATAATATTTCATTCGAGGTTAAAAAAGGTGAAGTGCTTGGATTTTTAGGACCTAATGGTGCTGGTAAATCCACTACGATGAAAATGATTACAGGCTTTTTAACGCCGACATCAGGAACGGTCACAGTTGACGGTTTTGACATTACGCAACAACCTTTAGAAGTTAAAAAACGTATTGGTTATTTACCAGAAGGTGCACCTGCTTATCCAGACATGACACCATTTAGTTTTTTAAATTTTATTGCAGACATTCGCGGTTTACCCAATGCGCAAAAGCAACAACGTATTGATGACGTTATATCACGGGTAAATTTAGAAAGTGTGTTATATCAGCCTATTGAAACATTATCCAAAGGTTTTAAACGCCGTGTTGGTTTAGCGCAAGCAATTTTACATGATCCAGAAGTATTAATTTTAGACGAACCAACCGACGGCTTAGACCCTAATCAAAAATACGAAGTTCGTAGTTTAATCAAACAAATGGCAGAGGAAAAAGTTATTATTTTATCCACGCACATTTTAGAGGAAGTTCATGCAGTTTGTACCCGTGCGATTATTATCGCCAATGGTCAAGTGCTCGCTGACGGTACACCGAATGAATTAGAATCTGAATCACCCAATCACAACGCTGTCACCATTACCGTGAAAAAAATAGTTGATCCAGATGACGTGCGTAAAACCTTGCTTGCGATTCCGAATGTGCACAAATTAGAGCCACTTGACGAATCAGATGTTTTAAGCTACCGCCTCCAAACTAAATCTAACTTATCCATTCTCGCTCAGGTAAGTCAAACAGCTTATGAAAAAAATTGGGAAGTACTAGGCTTATCAGTTGAAACAGGTCAGCTTGATGAAGTATTCCGCAATATCACGACAAAAACGGGTCGAATTAATTAAGATTTTTAGGTTAAAAATAGCATTACGACTGTCCCAGTTAAGCGCATTTTCAAGGAGTTTTTATGAATACATGGGTTTTATTTAAACGCGAGCTAATGAGTTATTTTGCAACACCAATCGCTTACGTGTTTATCATTATTTTCTTATTTTTAAGTGGCATTTTCACTTTTTACATTGGCAATTTCTTTGGTCGTGGTCAAGCGGATTTAATTCCATTTTTCAATTTTCACCCATGGCTATACTTATTCTTAATTCCGGCACTAGCGATGCGCCTATGGGCAGAAGAGCGTAAGAGTGGTTCAATAGAATTATTATTAACTTTACCGGTAACAGTTACAGAAGCGGTATTAGGAAAATTTTTTGCCGCATGGGCATTTACCGCTATCAGTTTAGCACTCACTTTCCCAATGTGGATAACCGTAAATTATTTGGGTAACCCAGACAATTTAGTGATTTTCGCCAGTTATATTGGTAGTTTATTGATGGCAGGTGGGTTTTTAGCAATTGGTTCTTGCATGTCAGCATTAACCAAAAATCAAGTCATTGCATTCGTGGTCAGTGTTGTAGTATGTTTAGGCTTCATTTTGGCGGGTTTTCCATTAGTGTTAGATTTCTTTAATGGTTGGCTACCACATATCATTGTGCAAACAATTAGTTCCTTCAGTTTCTTAACGCATTTCCAAGCAATTAGCAAAGGTGTGATTGATATACGAGATTTGATTTATTTTGCATCGGTAATCACATTTTGGTTATTCGCAACAGTCATTCTTATCGAAATGAAGAAAGCAGATTAATAAATTTCATTTCCTTGTGACGATGCACTGTGTCGTCACCCAGCGGACCTACCTGCCTCCTACGACACTCCTTGCATAACACGGGTGCGTCAGTGGCTCATTCTACGCGGTGCATAGAACGAAGTTCTTTTACAGCCTCAACTTGTGGAAACGAGACAATCGCTTAAAAACAACAAGATATATCACAAATTGAAAAATAAGGATAAAAATTCCAAAATGAAAATTACTAAACTATTAATCGTTTTGATATGCAGTTTATACATCCTACCGACGTATGCAGTACCTGATTTTTTAGTGGATGCTGAATGGTTAGAAGAACATTTACAAGATGATAACTTGGTCATCCTAGAAGTACGCTATCATCCTCACCGCTACTATAGAACCGATTTGAAATCTAAGAAATATGTTAAACTTTGAAGTTGAGTCA
>CAYMCP010000123.1:0-4318 GCA_964388965.1 uncultured Thiotrichaceae bacterium
CCAACTATTCACCAATAATTGATAACTATTCACTAATGATAAAAATTACTGATCTTACATTGCAACGTGGCAATAAACTATTGCTACAACACGCTAATCTAACTTTGCATATTAAACATAAAATTGGGATTATTGGTGCAAATGGTTGTGGTAAATCTAGTTTACTTGCACTATTGCGTGGTGAATTGCAAGCCGATAGCGGACAAGTTGAAATATCTGAAAAATGGACAATTGCCTATGTTGCTCAGGAAATGCCGATTTTAGAGCGTAACGCATTAGATTATGTGTTGGATGGTGATAAAGAGTTGCGTCAATTGGAAACGGCACTTGCTGATACGAATCATGACGGTATGCGTCAGGCGGAACTTCATGCACAGTATGAGGCGATTGATGGTTATACTGCGTTAGCGCGAGCGGCGCAAATTTTACACGGTTTAGGTTTTACGCCCACGCAGGAAACGATGCCAGTTAAACAATTTTCTGGCGGTTGGCGGATGCGCTTAAATTTAGCTCAAGCTCTAATGTGTCGTTCCGATTTGTTGCTATTGGACGAGCCGACTAATCATTTAGATTTAGACGCGGTATTATGGTTTGAGCAGTGGTTAAAACACTATCAAGGTACGCTACTTTTAATTTCTCATGATCGCGACTTTTTAGATAATACTGTGGATGCCATTGCGCATATCGAACAACAAAAAATTAATTTATATACAGGTAATTACGCTAATTTTGAACGTCAACGCGCAGAAAATTTAGCTCGTCAACAGGCAGATTATGAAAAACAACAACGTGAAATTGTGCATATTCAAAGTTTTGTAGATAGATTCCGCGCCAAAGCGACTAAAGCCAAACAAGCACAAAGTCGTTTAAAATCTCTCGCTCGGATGGAAATGATTGCTGCTGCACATATTGATTCTCCATTTAAATTTGAATTTTTCGCGCCTGAATCACAAGCAGATTTGTTACTTGATGTTAAGCAAACGGAAATTGGTTACGGTAATACAGTTATTTTAGATAAAGTTAAAATGCGGATTACAGCAGGTGCAAGAATCGGTTTACTTGGTCCTAATGGTGCGGGGAAATCTACTTTAATTAAATTTTTAGCGGGGGAATTAAATGCTTTATCGGGTCAAATCCAACGTTATGAGCATTTAAAGTTGGGTTATTTTGCTCAACATCAATTGGAATATTTGCGTTTAAATGAAAGTCCAGTACAACATATACAATCATTATCTCCTCAAATACCTGAGCAATATATTCGTAATTTTCTGGGAGGGTTTGGTTTTCAGGGGGATATGGCATTAGAGGCGATTACACCATTTTCAGGCGGCGAAAAGGCACGTTTAGCCCTAGCGTTACTCGTGTGGCAAAAACCTAATCTACTATTACTTGACGAACCAACGAATCATTTAGATTTGGCGATGCGTCATGCTCTTACGACTGCGTTACAGGACTATCAAGGTGCATTAGTGCTGGTTTCACATGATAGACATTTGTTGCGTACCACAGTAGATGAACTTTGGCTAGTTGCACATCAACGAGTACAACCGTATGAAGGTGATTTAGACGAATATAAGCAGTGGTTACTTCAACACCGTAGTCAAGCACGTAAGGCACAACAGCCAAAAGATAAAAATACACAACAAGATGCAAAACAACAGCGTGAGCAGAAACGTAGTTTACAAAATAAGCTTAAACAACTTGAAAAAGCATTAGATAAATGGACGCTCGAAAAGGCGAATATTGAATTACAACTAGCAAGTCCAGAAGTTTATACCGATTTGCAAAAGACTCAAAATTATACCCGTCAGCAACAACATATTATCCAACAATTGCAAGAAACTGAAGAACTTTGGCTGGAAATTACTGAAACGTTGGAACAGCGCTAAGGTGAAATTTTTGGATTGTTAAACTTATCGTCAATCTTTTGTGTTATTTTTGTGTTAGTGTGTTGTCGATGTTTAGAGTTGTTAATTGTTAAAATATGACTAACTGAAAACTGAAAGGTATGCTGAATGTTGACCGAACAAGTAAAGATAATTGTCAAATCAACTGCGCCACTTTTGCGTGAACAAGGTAGCGCGATTGCAGAACGTACTTATCATATTTTGTTTGAAAAGTATCCCCAAACACAATTATTATTTTCTAAAGCACCAAAAAATCAAGCTCAAAAACTCGCTACAATCATTATTGATTATTGTGAAAATATTGACGATCCGCTTAAATTATCTCAACAATTGGACATCGTAGCGCAACGCCATGTAAAAATGGATGTTCATCCCGGACACTACGCTATGATGGGACATGCGCTTATGCAAGCAATCAATGAGGTATTGCAAGAACAGGCAACCGACGAAATTTTAGCAGCGTGGAAAACTGCTTATTTTTATCTTGCTGATTTATTAATCGAGCGTGAACGTGCATTGTCTACCAATAATGATTAACAGGTGTACAAAATTAATTTTGTCACTGCTCGCCTATTACTCTGTCACAATCGGAATTTTACCAATTTTAGCTTGCCATTCTTTAGGTGCTGATTGATGTACGGAATGTCCATTTGAATCGACTGCAACTGTAACGGGCATGTCTTTTACCTCAAATTCATGAATTGCTTCCATACCTAAATCTTCAAAACCAACTACTTTAGCGTCCATAATTGCCTTAGAAACCAAATAAGCAGCACCCCCAACAGCCATTAAATATACGGCTTTATGCTTTTTAATCGCTTCAATTGCAATTGCACCACGTTCTGCCTTGCCAACCATGCCAATTATGCCCGTTTTTTCTAACATCATATCGGTAAATTTATCCATCCTGGTCGCTGTTGTCGGACCTGCCGGACCGACGATTTCATCACGGACTGCGTCCACAGGTCCCACGTAATAAATAAAACGATTTTTGAAATTAACTGGCAATGTTTCACCATTTGCTAACATGTCTTGAATACGCTTATGTGCCGCGTCACGACCAGTTAATAATTTACCATTGAGTAATAAACGCTCGCCGGGTCGCCAATTTGCGATTTCTTCAAGTGTGACCGTATCCAAATTCACCCGTTTGGTATCACTACCTGCCTCCCACGTAACGGATGGGTAATCTTCCAATTTCGGCGGGGTTAAAATCGCTGCACCAGAACCATCTAGCGTAAAATGCGCGTGACGGGTTGCAGCGCAGTTAGGAATCATCGCAATAGGTAGAGAGGCTGCATGTGTTGGATAATCTAAAATTTTTACATCTAATACGGTCGTTAAACCACCTAAACCTTGTGCACCAATACCTAACGCATTCACTTTGTCAAATAATTCTAAACGTAATTCTTCAATACGATTATTTGCACCACGCGCTTGTAATTCGTGAATATCAATATTTTCCATCAATGCTTGTTTTGCTAATAGCATCGCTTTTTCAGCCGTGCCCCCGATACCAATTCCCAACATACCCGGTGGACACCAACCTGCTCCCATCGTTGGTATTGTTTTCAGCACCCAATCTACGATGCTATCACTTGGATTAAGCATGACAAATTTAGATTTATTTTCCGAACCACCACCTTTTGCCGCAACGTGTACATCTACTTTGTCACCTTTAACCAATTCGACATGTACCACAGCCGGCGTATTGTCTTGTGTATTTTTGCGTTGCCCTGCGGGATCAGCCAAAATCGAGGCACGTAATTTATTATCAGGATTTGTGTAGGCTTGACGTACACCCGCGTTGACCATTTCCGTCACACTCATACAACTATCCCACTGCACTTGCATACCGACTTTGAGTAATACCATTGCAATACCTGTATCTTGACAAATAGGGCGTTTACCTTCAGCACACATCCTTGAATTAACTAAGATTTGCGCCATAGCATCTTTAGCGGCGGCAGATTGCTCAATCTCATAAGCTTTAGCAAGTGCTTGAATATAATCAGTTGGATGATAGTAGGAAATAAATTGAAATGCGTCTGCGATACTTTGAATAAAATCGACTTCACGGATAACGGTCATATTTATTAATCTCTATAGTTAGCATAAATAATTTAAATAAGCCTAATCATTTTAGCAATTATAGTAGATTCTGTCTTGAGCACTCTGTTTTCATCAGCAGTTAGTTGCCCAATGTGAGTTACCACATCAAGACCCTGCTGAGCGTTTTATTGCTAGCAATGCTCATTTTAAATTTCATGAATGTCGTAGGACGCTGGTGCGTCGTGCTGGGTGATGACGCGGTGTATCGTCACGAGTCAAATTTATTTTGCAAAACAAGTTTTGTACGCCTGCAAAAAAAATCGCGATCGCGCGTAGCGCGATAAAGGGTAAAAAACAAA
>CAYMCP010000124.1:0-4271 GCA_964388965.1 uncultured Thiotrichaceae bacterium
GGTTATTTTAACCCAGTCCCAAGCGTTCACCGCGATAACTACCGTCACGCACCCTTGACCACCATTGACGATTATTTAAATACCATTCAACCGTTTTACGCAAACCCGTTTCAAAGGTTTCTTGTGGTTTCCAGCCTAATTCACTATTAATCTTACTCGCATCAATCGCATAACGCATATCATGTCCTGGGCGGTCAGCGACAAAATGTAACAACTGACTATGTGGTTTATAATTGGAATCAGGACACAACTCATCCAAAATATCACATAAAATACGCACGACTTCGATATTTTGTTTTTCATTATGCCCACCAATATTGTAAGTTTCGCCTAAACGCCCTTTTTCTAACACTAAATGTAATGCTCTAGCATGATCATCTACATACAACCAATCGCGTACATTATCTCCTTTGCCATAAATCGGTAATGGTTTACCTTCTAACCCGTTTAAAATCATTAATGGAATTAATTTTTCTGGGAATTGATAAGCACCATAATTATTAGAGCAATTTGTTGTGACGACCGGTAATTTAAACGTATGGTGCCACGCCCTGACCAGATGATCTGACGATGCTTTACTGGCAGAATAAGGTGAATTCGGTTGATAAGCAGTCGTTTCAGTAAATAAACCGGTTTTGCCTAAACTACCGTATACCTCATCAGTTGACACATGGTGAAAACGAAATATTGTTTTTTTCTCTTTACTTAGCTGTAGCCAATAGTGGCGACTGACTTCTAATAAGGTATACGTTCCCATAATATTAGTTGTCATAAATTCAGCCGGACCATCAATTGAGCGATCAACATGAGATTCGGCGGCAAGGTGCATAATTGCATCGGGTTGGAATTCATTAAAAATAGTGGTTATCGCTTCCATATCGCAAATATCTGCGCGAATGAAATGATAACGCGGATTGTCTGCAACCGTTACAAGCGAATCTAAATTGCCTGCGTAAGTTAATTTATCTAAATTGAGCACTTCATAATCAGTGTGATTGATAAGATGTCGAATCACAGCCGAACCGATAAAGCCTGCGCCACCTGTTACGATAAGTTTCAAAATGATAACCTCTTTGACAATATGTAAAATACGCACTATTTTAGCAAATGAGCGAGTTTTGACTACTTTTTAAACAAACCTTTCGTTACGCGAAAAGTACTGTTACCGATTTTAATTTGTTTTTGACCGATTTTAAAACGCTCTCGACCAATTTTAATTTCCTGTTCATCATATCGTTGTTGGCGTATTATCCACCACAATCTAAGTAACGGTAAATAACTTAAAATAAAAATGACTATTAATACTAAACCGTGTATCCACCAAACACCTAGCCATAATGGTACATCACCTTTTTCAACCCATTTTCCGCCTACATTCAATAAATTTTGATAAATTAAATAAATTAAAATCCCAGAGAAGATTTTTGCATATTGTCCCTGACGTGGTGTTGTGCGTGAAATAGGTACGGCTAAAATTGCTAATAAAATGACTGAAATAGGTAATGCAATCCGCCATTGTAATTCAGCTTGATAAATGCGTTCATCGCGTTGCCAAAGCTGAAAAGAAGGTAATGATTTAATGTTTTGCCCTTGATTCTGCTGATTTTTTAATGTTGGGATTTGAATTGTATGTTGATCAAATTGCGTAATCACATAATCCTGTAGACCGTAGGTATTTTCATAACGAAAACCTTGTTTTAATATGAGCAAAAAATCACCGTCTTTGATTTCCTGATAGGCTTGATGAGCGGCTATAATGACTTGCTTTCGAGGCAAACGTACTTGTATAAACACGTTTTGCATCCACTTCGTTTCAGGATGAATACTTTGTACATAAAAAATGCCTTTACCATTTTGATATTCCTTAAACTGCCCCTCAGAAATGGTTTGTAGTTCTGCAACAGAAAATGCTTGCAGTCTTAGTTTATCAATTTGTCCTTCAGCCCAGGGAGCGATAAACAATGATAAATTAGCAATTAATAGAGAAAATAACATACCTAATAATAAGATAGTTTTACTTGGTACAGGCATTCCACACGCAGCCATTGCAGTTATTTCATTATCTTTATATAAACGTCCTAATGCGAGTAAGATTGCTAAAAAGAAACTCAGGGGTAAAATTACCATCACATCACTGAGTAGTTTCATACCCAGTAATTTTAAAATAAATTCCGGTGGAATAAGACCAGTCGCAGCTTGAACGAGATAAAACATAAAACGATGGCTCATATAAATCAAAATTAGCAGTACACTCAAGCCAAACAATATGCTAATTATCTCACGGAATAAGTAACGGGTAATGACCAAAAAACAAACTCCACTGTTAAAACATATTTATGAGAAATGAATACAATTTAACATATTTCCTAAAATTGTGTATCATTAATCATATATGTGTAATAATTTATATTAAGCAGTAGATATAAAACTACTATTTTTCTCCTGCATTATCATTGTGACAAATTTAAACGGGAAAGAATATGGAATTCAGTATAAAAAGTGGTCATCCAGAAAAGCAAAGAACAGCTTGCGTTGTTGTGGGCATTTATGAGCCGCGCCGTTTGTCCGAAGTGGCAAAACAAATCGATGATGTAAGTGACGGTCATATTTCCTCCATTTTGAGACGGGGAGATTTGGAAGGTAAAATCGGTCAAACTCTATTGCTACACAACGTACCCGGTACCTTAGCGGATCGTGTTCTATTGGTTGGTTGTGGTCGTGAGCGTGAATTAGGCGATAATCAATATCGTAAAGTGATTGAGCAAGCGATTCATACCTTACATGAAACAGGTTCAATGGAAACGGTATGTTATTTAACTGAGCTAAATGTACGTGGTCGTGATACAAGTTGGCGCATTCGTCATGCAATTGAGACTGCGCAAGCTGCACTATACAGTTTTGATCAACTCAAGAGTAAAAAGGATATTACGCGTCGTCCATTACGCAAAATTGTATTTACAGTAGCGTCACGTCGTGAATTGGGTTTGGCAGAACAGGCAAATCGTGAATCACAAGCCATTGCATCTGGTATGAAGTTGACTAAAGATTTAGCTAATTTGCCGGGTAATATTTGCACACCTAGCTATTTAGCTGAACGTGCTAAGGCATTGTGTACATTACACGATTCGATGGTGAATTGCGAGATTTTAGACAAAGCCCAAATGCAAGCATTAGGAATGCACTCATTATTGGCTGTAGCAAAAGGGAGTAGTGAAGAGCCAAAAATGATCATCCTAGACTACAAAGGTACGACTGACAAGAAAGCAGAAGCACCGATTGTATTAGTCGGTAAAGGTGTGACATTTGACACGGGTGGTATTTCACTAAAGCCATCTAAAGATTTAGATGAAATGAAATACGACATGTGTGGTGCTGCAACAGTGTTAGGAGTCATATCAGCAATAGCCGAGTTACGTTTACCGATAAATGTAGTAGGTCTTGTGCCGACTGTGGAAAATATGCCAAGTGGTCATGCGGTAAAACCTGGTGATATTGTAACTTCACTATCAGGTCAAACGATTGAAATTTTAAACACGGATGCAGAAGGACGTTTAATTTTATGCGATGCGTTGACTTATGCAGAACGTTACAAACCTGATGTAGTCATTGATATTGCGACATTGACCGGTGCATGTATTGTTGCGTTAGGTGCTCATGCGCACGGTTTATTGAGTAATCACAATCCATTGACTAATGATTTACTGAATGCAGGACGTTTAGCGGGTGATAAAGCTTGGGAATTACCATTATGGGACGAATACCAAGATGCCTTAGAAAGTCCATTTGCTGATATTGCCAATATCAGTGACGGTCGTGGTGCAGGTACAATTACCGCAGCCTGTTTCTTATCGCGTTTTACAAAAAAATATCATTGGGCACATTTGGATATTGCAGGTACAGCGTGGATAAGCGCACCAAAAAACGAGAAAGGTGCAACAGGTCGTCCAGTACCGCTACTAGTACAATATTTACTAACTCGTTGTTTTGATGACAAGCGTATTATTCCCGCATCGATATTACCAGAGGAAGGTGAAGATTAAATTTTAAAGAGGTGTAAAATCAATAATTCTCATTTTAGAAATTTTCCATTTATTTTTTAATAAGTTACAAACATGAAAATCAGTTTTACTTATTACATATACCGTTGTTTTTAAAAGGAAAATATATTTTTAAAATGAGAACGATTGCAAAATTGGTAAAGTATCTTCTTTTCATGAGGAGTCGTTAAAATGACAGATGAGGAACTTAAAGAATTGGTTGCGAGTATTGCA
>CAYMCP010000125.1:0-4014 GCA_964388965.1 uncultured Thiotrichaceae bacterium
CACGCACGGTTCGGAGGGAGGGGAATGCCGTAAGGCTTTTCTCTACCCCTATAGGAAATTGATTAACACCTTAACTGCGTCACTCCTACAACTTGTGTTTGATTGGAATGCACACAATCAAGCCGCGATTTCTTCTTGTTCATAACCGTACTCAATACGAATTTTGTCAAAAATACGCTGAATTTCACGCTCAAAATCTTCTAATTTTTCAATTTGGTCGCTACTATAGGTTGATTTTAAACGTCTCGCTTGTGCCAAAATTGGTAATTGCGATAATTGTTGCACTGGCACCCCACGATCCAACATGGAAACGCCTTGCGCATAAATATTTAACATTAAACGTAATAACCAAATCTGCTTTTGTGGTGAGCAAAAACTGTCAATATCATCCATCGCATTTTGTTGCAAAACCCCTTCACGAATTAATGCCGCACCTTCCAGTACCCAACGTTGCGCTGGAGATAATGCCTCTGGTCCAACTAAGTTTACAATGCGAGATAATTCATCAGCTTGTGCTAATAAACCTAGTGCTTTACTACGGAAACGCAGCCATCTTTCATCAATATTATCTGCCCACCACTGTTGCGCTACGTCAATGTAACCTGAAAAACTATCATTCCAATCTACAGACGGATAGTGACGTGCATCAGCCAATTCTTTCGATAATGCCCAAAAAGTTTGAATAATCTCTTTCGTGTGACTGGTGACCGGTTCGGAAAAATCACCGCCGGGTGGTGAAACTGCACCGATTAATGTTACTGAACCTTTTTCATGGTTTAAAGTTTCGATTCGTCCAGCGCGCTCATAATAGGCTGATAAACGTGATGCTAAATAAGCGGGATAACCTTCTTCTACTGGCATTTGCCCTAAACGTCCTGCAACTTCGCGCAATGCTTCAGCCCAGCGACTGGTCGAATCTGCTACCATCACTACGTCATAACCTTGATCGCGGTAATATTCCGCAATTGTCACTCCAATGTAAATTGAAGCTTCTCGCGCTACCACTGGCATGTTAGAAGTATTGGCAATTAATAAAGTACGTTCCATTAATGAGCGTCCCGTGTGTGGATCGGTCAATTTAGGAAAAGTTTCTAAAATGTCTACGAGTTCATTACCACGCTCACCACAACCGACGTAGATAACAATATCGGCATTTGCCCAACGTGCGACTTGATGTTGCAACATCGTTTTACCCGCGCCAAATGGTCCGGGGACAGCCGCTTTACCACCTTTTAACAATGGAAAAAAGGTATCTAAAATACGTTGTCCTGTAAGTAATGGTACGGCTGCATGATCACGTTTGGTATAAGGTCTTGGTATACGCACTGGCCAACGGTGAAATAACGTTAAACTGCGAATTTCACCATTAGCTTGCTTAACTTGAGCAATTTCTTGATCAACAGTAAATTCTTCGGCGTGTGAAAGTGCAATCAATTCACCTTTGCAATCGGGTGGTACTAAAATACGGTGCATAATGGTTTCTGTTTCCTGCACTTTGCCTAGTAGTTGACCACCATGTACTTGCGATCCGATAGAAAGTTGATTATTCGGTACAAATGACCATTTTTGTTCACGATCTAAAGCATCTACTTCTAAACCACGCGCAATGAAATCACCGCTTTGTTGAAAAATTTTATTCAATGGTCGCTGTACGCCGTCGAAAATTTGTCCCAATAATCCAGGACCTAGCTCAACAGATAATGGATGACCCAATGCGCGTACTTGTTCACCCGGCACGAGTGATTCAGTGGATTCATACACTTGCACTGTTGCGTTATCATCTTCTAGGTAGAGTACTTCACCCATCAACTTTAAGTGCCCAACCCGCACTTGTTCACCATTTCTGACCCCTGGTAATCTGACTAATACAATTGGTCCATTGATGGATAAAATTTCACCAATACGCTCGTTCATTTATAAACTCCGAATAGGGCTGGCAAATAATTGAGTATTCATTTCTTGGTATATTTCATCAAGTGAGCGTTCGATAATGCCGTCAAACGTGTTATCTACTTGAATGCGATTATCTTGACTGCGTACCAAAACACCACCTGAAAATACTTGTTTTTCTACACATAAATTACAAGATTTATCAATACCATATTCACTAATAAAATCAGTCCATTGCGCCGATAACAAATCATAGTCTTGCTGATTAACTAAAACTTCTAATTCGTCAGATTCAATCAAATTTGCGGCATGTTGTATGTATTGTTTTAAGGTGGCTGAATATCGATCAGGATTTTGGGTTAATTGTTGTAATCGTTCACGTAATGCTGCCATCGCTGATTGCATCAAAGACCAACGTACTTGGTCTAATTCAGCTTGCATTTTAATTTCACGAGCTTGCACAAGACGGTGGTACTCTTGCTCAGCTGCAACTTTAGCTTCTGCGGTGATTTGCTCCTCACGCAGGCGTAAGCGTTTTGTAGAATCAGCTATAATTTTCTGACGTTGTTGTTCAGCACTGGAAAGATGATTATCAGCCAGTGTTTGGGCGCGTTGCAGGATAGCCTGCTCTAACTTTTCAATTTGTGAGTCGGTTGCTGTAGTTGCCATAGTATCAATCGTAATTAAGTTGAGAAATTGTTGCTAAAAAGAGTGTGTTTAATTTAAAACAGCCATTAAAAGCTGTATCAGCTCTAGTATAAAACAATGAGTAGCATAATGAAATTTATCCTCACATTGTATCCCGGAAGGTATCACTGTCAAACGAATTCACCTTGTAAAAATATACCGTCGGTATTTAAAAATTTTTCCTTTTTTAATCAAATAACCATACCCGCATCAATGACAGTAATTTTTCTGTATCAATAGGCTTAGTTAAATAATCATTTGCTCCTACACTAATACACTTATCCTTATCATTCTTCATCGCCTTTGCTGTCAGTGCGATAATCGGTAATTTTTTAAAACGACTATCTGAACGAATTTGACGAATAGTCTCATAACCATCCATTCCCGGCATCATAATATCCATTAAAACAATATTCATATCAGGATGTTGGTCTAAAATATCTAAAGCTTCTTTACCATGATATGCCACTTTTATTTGCATGTTGTGTTCACTCAAAAATATTTTTAATACGTTAATATTGCGTTTATCATCATCTACTAACAACACATTTTTCCCCGTAAATTTATCTATTTTATAGTTTTTATTCGCTATTTTATTTGCTATATCAGTGTCGGGAAAATCCAAATTCATTAACACAACTTTATTATCTTCAGTCAAATCAGCGCAATCATCAACGCTGTGAGTTGGTTGAACATTTGTTGTGGCGGCAATTTTGTCAGATTCAGACAATTTGCTAGGTAATAGCAGCGTAAACGTACTACCCTTACCTTCTTGACTATCAAGGAAAATATCACCACCTAACAACCGCGCTAAACGTCGTGAAATGGAAAGCCCCAAACCTGTGCCACCATATTTGCGATTGGTTTTACTGTCGGCTTGACGAAAAGGCTCAAAAACCGTTTGCAACTTAGAGTGAGGAATGCCAATACCTGTATCGCTAATACGCATGACTAAATATTGCTTATCAGGCTGTATACAAGGGAATTCTTGCTCAACAGCATAATTTACACTTAATTTTACCATACCATAATCAGTAAATTTAATTGCATTATATAATAAATTATTTAAAATCTGCTTAACACGATGCGGATCACTATACTAATCATCTTCACTTAATTGCCAAGCTGCTACTGGAGCAGGGCATTTTGCTTTCCTCATAGCCTAAAACTTCTAATACCAAACGCATAGAACGTGTTTCAGTTGCAACTAAAGCATCTGAGTTTTGCTTGGCAAGACCTAATAAATCAAACTGTGAAGCGTTTAATGCTCTGAGTTGCTTTAACACATTATCACGAGTACGTGTTTTGTAAATTTCATCCCAATAATTATTTAAATGTTTAATATCACAATACTTCGGACAGTTTTTAGCGATGTAATAGAAATCAATGGTTCGGACACTTTTTTAAAGCATATAATAAAATCAATAACTTACGAAA
>CAYMCP010000126.1:0-4010 GCA_964388965.1 uncultured Thiotrichaceae bacterium
ACTAAATCGATAAATAGTTATCTATGGATAGGTTTAGATAAGTTTGAAATAACGGAGAGTGTCAAAACACAAAATCAAATTTATAGCTTTCGAGCATAACTTGTTGCTCTTCTATCAAGTCGTGCACGTCTACCACTTCCAGTTGTAAATGCGCGTTGGCTTTGGATTGCATCTGTTCTGGAATTGATTCACGTTTTAAATATTCAATTGGCTTGAAAATACGTTGTCCAATTAATTGCTCCTCTTCGTTTTGGAATGTGAGTAATAAATTAGGGTACGGTTGCGGAAAAATAGCATTATTAATGAAAGTCGCATTAAATTGAATGACATTCTCTTGCTCTGCACTAACAATCGCGGTGTGCTCAATAATTTTGAACTGGGTAATATCTCTTGTAGGAGGCAATTGACAGACAAGTAGCCTACAGGATTTGACCAATAGCGGACGAATTTGCTCGTGTTGTAATAAAAAATCACGATTTTGCCACCACATGTATTGTCCAGCTAGACCAGCAACGAGTAAGCTACTGATTATTAACCAAAATAGTAGTGAAATCCATGAAATACTACCGTTTCCTTCTTCTTCCTCAATGACGGCTGCTAATTCTTCATCAGACATATCCTCAATAGAATCTAGTTTCTGTGGCTTTTCTTCCAAAATGTGTTGTTGAGCATCAAATGTATTATCGCATTGACTGCATAGCACTATCCCATCTGCTGCTTTTAATTGTGCTAGGTTAATTCTAAAAATTGTTTGACAGTGGGGACATTGGGTTTCCATAGTGTTTATCTCAGTCTGTGGGCTGCAATTCGACACCAATCTTGTTTTAGTGCAACCGTATCAATCACAAAATAAGGCTGATATGATTTTATCACAGCTTGGGTTTGCGTGTTTAAAATCCCAGATAAAACTAATGGGGCATCTGGTTTGAGATAAGTAAAAAATGATTCAGCTAATGTAATTAATGGATTAGCCAAGATGTTGGCAAGTAAACCGTCAGCTTGAAACGCTTGAAAGTCATCCGCTAAATAAGTTTTAATGCCCGATTCAACGAGATTATTTTTTGCATTTTCTTCAGTTGCCAGTAATGCTTGCGGGTCGATGTCAGTACAATGAACTTGTTTTGCGCCTAGTTTTAATGCCGCAACAGCTAAAATTCCTGAACCACAACCATAATCAATTAATACTTTATTTTGAATCAGATCAGCGTGTTGGTCTAGCCATTCTAAACATAATGCAGTGGTTTCGTGCGTACCGGTGCCGAATGCCATACCGGGGTCGAGTAGAATATTAACCGCATTAGCATCAGGTGGCGTGCACCAAGTTGGACAAATCCAGGTACGCTGTCCAAAGCGCATTGGTTGAAATTCGTCCATCCATATACGTGTCCAGTCTTGATCTACGATGGTTTCGGTTCGGTAATGCGGTATTTGTCCGATATTTTCTTTTATTTGTTCCAAAATGCGGTCTAAAACACAGCTTTGCTCGAATAGTGCCACTACTTCCGTTTGTTGCCATAACGGAGTGGTATGCAATTCAGGCTCATAAATCGGCTGATCTTTGGCATCTAAAAATGTGATGGAAACCGCACCAATGTCTTCTAAAACCTGTGTTAGCGTTTCTAATTCGTCACTTGTTGGAGTAAATGTAATTTGTAGCCAAGCCATTTGTGAATTAATTTTCTGTAAAAGGACTAGTTTAGCATTCATAAAGAAACTGTCACGAAATAACTTCCTGATATTACGCTAACAGAGGAAATGCTGTGTAATTTCACTTGGGTGAGTAGGTTCAGTCTTAACGTTTTCGTTCTAATAGGTGCGCACCGATCACTAAACTCAAACCTAATCCAAACATTAATATAGCGTATAATACAGTTTGATTTAATTCAGTTGGCATGAATGGCGTACTACTGATTAATTTTTCTTTACCGTGCGCCATAATGTATTGTCGGATTTGAAATGGCCAAATAATCCACAATGTTCCGATTAATATGCCTATGATCGTTAGCAATGTTTCTTGATAAAAACGACTGAGTAACCAACTGAGAAAACGGCTAAATATTACCAAACCCGCCACTGTGCCTAGCCCAAATGGAACGATAATATGAAGTTGAAAATGACCAATTCCAGTCAGAATTACATCGTATTTTTTCATAATCAACAATAAAAATGAGCCTGATAATCCGGGTAAAATCATTGCCATAATTGCAATCATACCACTAATAAAAATAAACCATGCGCCATCAGGCGTTGTTGTCGGGACAAGATTGACGGTAAACCAACCTATGCTTACACCAACGACTAGAAAGAAAAAATCTATTCCTGTCATTTTTTTAACTTCAATTAATAAAATAATAATTGAGCCTAAAATTAAGCCAAAAAATAAGCTGTAAATTGGTTCTGGATAGGTGTGTAGTAGTTCGGGTAACGGTACGATGCGAGTGAAAAAAAGAACGGCAGATAATAAACCTATTCCTAGCGGGATTAAGAAATCAAAGTGTGGACGTAAAAAGATTTCTCGAATATTAAAAGTCAGGATTGCTTTAATCCACAGTGCGTCAAAAGAGCGAATCGCTGCCAATAATTGTGCATAAATACCTAAAATAAATGCCATTGTCCCGCCACTCACACCCGGCACGACATCTGCGGCACCCATGCAAAAACCTTTGGCTACTAAGGTAATTTTATTCCACATGTTTATTTTCCGTTATGGTATTGTTGACTATGCTCGTGTACAGCATTAATGAAAGTTGCAACATGTTCTGGGTCAATTTCTGGATGGATGCCGTGACCTAAATTAAACACATGCCCCTCACCGACTCCAAAACTGTCTAAAATTAATTTTACTTCTTGCTCAATGCGCTTTGGTGATGCGTATAAAATGCAGGGGTCCATGTTACCTTGCAAAGCGACTTTATCGCCCACCAGTTGACGTGCTTCACCAATTGGCATTGTCCAGTCTAATCCCAGTGCATCGCAACCCGTTTCAGCCATCATTTGCAGCCACGCGCCACCACCTTTGGTAAATAAAATGATTGGAATCGTTTGCTCTTCATGTTGATGTTGGACTTGCTCGACAATTTTTTGCATATAATTTAGTGAAAATTCTAAATAATCACGTTGCGTTAAAATACCGCCCCAAGTATCAAAAATCATAACAGCTTGCGCGCCAGCATTAATTTGTGCATTTAAATAGCTAACAACCGATTGTGCTAATTTATTTAACAGTGTGTGCATCAACTGCGGCTGATCAAATAACATTGCTTTAACTTTAGCGAAATGCTTAGTTGTTCCTCCTTCGACCATGTAAGTCGCCAATGTCCAAGGGCTACCAGAAAAACCAATTAGAGGTACACGCCCATCCAATTCATGCCGAATCAAACTTACTGCATCGACGACATAACGTAAACTATCATACGGGTCTGGAATTGGTAATTTTTCAACATCTGCAATAGTTTTAATCGGATTTTGGAAACAAGGTCCTTCGCCTTCGCTGAAATACAAGCCTAAACCCATTGCATCAGGAATAGTTAAAATATCGGAAAATAAAATGGCAGCATCCAACGGATAACGTTCAAGAGGTTGTAAAGTAACTTCACAGGCTAATTCTGGTGTTTTGCATAAATTGAGAAAATTATCAGCTTTGGCGCGAGTCGCACGGTATTCTGGTAAATAACGCCCTGCTTGGCGCATCATCCAAACTGGGGTCACATCTACAGGTTGACGCAATAAAGCACGGATAAATCTATCATTTTTTAATGGTGGCATCGTACAGCTCTAGTTATTTTCAGAAACAGACTATTGTACGAAGTTTGAAACTAGTAGGCTAGGTTTGAATTAAGATTGCAGCGATTCTCATAGGGTAAAAGAATTTACAATATAGGCGTTACGCAGTTCACACGAAAATTTTACGCTATATTTTAACTCACAATAAATTAGGATGCTCTGCGTCCTTGTTGCCTCCCAACGGAGACCATTGGGACGGTGCGCCTGTAAAGGCACTTTATCAACAT
>CAYMCP010000127.1:0-4002 GCA_964388965.1 uncultured Thiotrichaceae bacterium
TGACTCAACTTCAAAGTTTAACATATTTCTTAGATTTCAAATCGGTTCTATAAGATGGTAGACGAGGCAATTTTTACTTTATAACATTTCCCTCTGCATCATAGCGTTTCATATAGACACCAGCATCACCGGCGTTATCATGAATTGACCACGTTACAACCCAACCGCCATCAGGTAAAGGTGCTGAATCAAATCCAGTAAAGCTTTGATTGCCATTATTAGCAACAAGAATTTCACTTCCCAATTTTTCAGCTTTATTATTAAGACGTTGTGAATATAATCCTTTAGAATAATTATTAGCAGTAGTTCCTCCTGATTGCCAAGTGATAACCCAGTCCCCATTTTCTAACTCTATAGCTGATGGCGTTGTAAACGACATACCCAAAAAATGGTCTGTTGCTATTTTCATAGAACCAGATGATGATTTTAGAAAAATACCTCTTGATGCACCATCATGCACGATTGCAGCTAACCATCCACCATTTTTTAATGCAATAAATTCTGGCGGATGTATATTCGCATTATTTTCTTCCACATAATTGTCTAAAATTTCAGCCTGAAGATAGGGGTTGCCAGTAGGGTGATAACGCCACATGTAACCACCATTATGACTTTTATCATTAGTATATTTATGCCACGCAACAGCCCACCCACCGTCATTCAGTACAGCAATGCGTGGGTGTGTCTGCATTCCCAAGCCATCGTTGCCCCCCTCTATATAGTTGGAATCCGACCCTCCAAGGGAATTCCCATCCCCAATAATCATTTCATCGCCTACTTTTTCATTTAAATCATCGTAACGTTGAATAATGATTTGCGCTTTTTCAGGATCATGCCACGCTATAATAAAACCATTATTGAGCATGGGTGAAACAGAAAATCTATATCTATCTTTAGGGTAACTGAGAACTAAAGTATCACAGCAATTCTCATTTTAGAGACTAAACTAAAAGGTATGGGTATTTTCAAGGGGAAGTTTGATGAAAACAGATACAAGCTTGTCAAAAAATGCTTTGAACTTTATTAAAAACAAAAGGTTATCACTTTGAACACAATTTTGGGCATGGACAAATCCATCTTGCTTCATTACTTGCTACTTTGATGATACTTGCCTTTCTTGTACATACGCTCATGGAATTATTTGATGAACGCTTCAAAAAGCTCAGAAAACTATTGCCTTCTCGCAAACGACTGTTTCAAGATTTTTCCGCCCTTATGCTTTATATCTGCTTTGATTCTTGGCAAGCTCTTTTGCAATTTATGCTTGATGGACTTAACTCTCGCCATCCTCCTCCTGCTTAACCCTAAAATGAGAATTGCTGGAGTTGCAAATGTAGCGTAAAATTTTTGTGTGAACTGCGTAACCGACTATCCTGTTTTTAAACTTTTTTGCTGGAGACGCGGCGCGTCCATGCTGCAGCCCAACGGAGATCGTTGGGGCGAGGAAATCTACTTGGTTTGAGCCTAAATTAGCAGATGGCTTAGTATCCCACGTTTTGTAGACATTTTACGCACGTTTTAGACCGCAACAATGTCATGAGTAGTGAAATTCGTAGAGGCAAGACATGTCTTGTCTCCATGTTATTGCTAATACTCGGAAACGAGATCAGAAAATCAGCGCGGTTGTCCTCGATAATCGGTGATCGGTACTAGGCTGGCACTGCCTTGACCAATTGCCGGGCTATCTGCTTTTAAGCGAAAATCGCCATTATTGGGATCAATCCACAAGGGATCGCCGACGAAATAAGGCGTACCATTTTGTTCACCGTTCCATTTATCTTGCGCTCGTGCATACAGATTGTTTTTAATGCTCAGATTATTACCGCTCGATAGTATCGAAATTTGGGCTTTAGTGCTGTCACAGGCATTGTTAAAAATCTTAACATTGTTGGCTTTTCTATTTTTAATCACCACAGAGGCACCGAAACCATCTTCATTGCCCTTGCCGTTGTTATAAAAGCTATTATTGTAGATGTAGACAGTATCCGTATCCGGCGTGTAACCCGCGCCAACGTGCACACCAGTTGTACTGTTGTTATAAATTAAATTATTATATACACGGATGTTTTTAACTTTTCCGCCACGTTCTGCGGTAATCCCCACGCCATGATATTTACAATCATGCAAACGGTTATGATGTATCTCAATGTTTTCACTCAAGGTATTCCACGCATCAATATAAATACACAGTGCTGGCTTGATGTCATGCACATGATTGTGATGTACACTTCCATTGCTGCTGCCATCTTTAATGCTGATACCATTCGCACCAACATAATCGCTCAAGCCGTCGTAAACATGGTTGTAACGAATTTCAAAATGATTGACATCTTCACCAATAGATAAATTTTCTTGATCCTTACTTTGATTGGCGCGGCTAATTTCATTACCATCTACAATCAAATGCGTACTTTTCCACACCGCAATACCTGCACTGGCACTATCAGTAACAACATTGTCTTGGATGAGTAAATGATCTGTTTCATAGCCCATAATGCCTATATCCCCAGTATTTTTCACTGTAAAACCAACAATCCAAACATGGTTTACATTATGCAAATGAATCATTCCCTCAAAAGGCGTTCCCGGCTTCACATTTTTGTTTAAATCTAAGCCTTTAGCATCTAGCGTTACAGTTTCACCCGGATAGGCAGCAAAAACGATAGGACTACCTGCTACACCGCTGTTTTGCGGGGCTAATTGCTGTTTATAAGTGCCACCACGCACCCACACAATATCCCCTGCTTGCGCTGTTGTAGCTGCTTTGCCCAGTGTTTTCCAAGGCTGCGCGACACCCCCTGCATGATCATCATTGCCTTGCGGCGCAACATAAAAAATTCGATGTCCGGTGCGAGGTACACTAACATGCACTGAATCAAAGTACACACTGTCTAGGCTTAATTGTCCATCGGGATTCATATCCACAGCAAAGAACAAATCATACTCACCGGGCGGTAAGGATAGATGACTAATCATCGGCGTATTAAAATCGCTCAAAGGTGCTTGAAAAGCAGCATGTAACCCAGTCTGCCAAACATCAGTACGCGAAGAGAAAGAAAGTATTGATTCACCTGCAACGGCGACCATCCACCAATCTGCCATTTGCCCTGCCATAGTTCCTGCTTCCAATTCCATTTGCGCACTAAAGGGCTGTCCGGGGTACAGTGAAATCATATTCTGCCGTCCGTTCACTGTTAATTTAGGCATGGGTTTTATGGCATAACTCAAAGCCCCAATATCCACAGCGGCTGCGGGGAAGCTCATTAAACTTGTACTGAGCAAAAATCCACACACGTTCCAAATTGATCGATATTTCATAATATTGCGCATCCTTATTAAGTTTAAAAAACTATTAAAATATAGTCCTATACAAATTAGTAATTTTCATTTTCTCGTCCCCATGGTCTCCGTTGGGAGGCAGCAAGAACGCTTTGCGTCCTGATTTATTGTGAGTTGCAAATGTAGCGTAAAATTTTCGTGCGAACTGCGTAACTTCTAAATCAGATAGTTTGATCGAATAAGTGTTGAGCTATCGAGCAACTGGGGGAGCTAAAAGAAATAGTCTCCCTTTTATCCTCATCTTTTCTGCCTTTTAACCAGTAAGTTAGCATTTTGCCTCTACCTTTGACGTGAATAAATCCACGTGGTTCTGCAATATAACAATGTTTAATTTTTTCATAAGTGGAGCTAGCAAGTTGGATATTACCCGGTTCGCCAGATGATTCCATACGTGAAGCTATATTTACTGCATCACCCCATAAATCATAAATAAATTTACGTTTACCTATAACGCCAGCTATGACTACCCCGCTATTAATTCCTATTCTAATTTGGATGCTATGACCGTAATGTAGTCCAAAATTATCCACAGATTCCTGCATGAGCAAAGCCATTTCCGCAATAGCTTCAGCATGGTCGCTGCGTGGTGTAGGCAGACCTGCTGCTACCATATAGAACCGATTTGAAATCTAGGTTAAGTAGCCAATCTTTTGATAAGAAGCC
>CAYMCP010000128.1:0-3788 GCA_964388965.1 uncultured Thiotrichaceae bacterium
AAACGACATGATAATCCTAACTTTTTCACAACCTCCGCTGCTAATTGTGGATACAATTTTGATACCCCATACTCATAGATTGCATCCAACGCACGTCCTAGAGTGTCGTCATTCAAATGTGCCGCCTCAATTCCTTTTCCTATCAAACGTTCTACTGGTTTATCTCGAAAGAATAACTCGGTTAAATATAAACAACGATTCGTAAACCCTAATCCATTCAATACCATACATTTTATTGCTTGACCTAGTGATACGTGGCATTCTTGAGGAATGAGTTTGTCTAATAACTCCCCCAATACCTAGCTCATCATACATACCGGCAACCAATCCTAAATGTTTCAGTTGCTTACTTTCATACTGAATCGTTGTTTCTTTTTTCATTTCTAACCACCACTATGTCATAAATATCATTTTATCCCTATTAGGTGCGGAATGTCGGATTAAAGAACAAATTTACGATATTTGATGCCAAACTTCGACAACGTTACCATCCGTAACTTTAGCAGCCCAGCCTCCGCACAAGTAAATTTCATTTTCCACTAACATCTTTTTGCGTAATGCGTAAGGGCAATATTGTTCAAGTGTGGCTAACGTCTCATTTGGTTGTCGATCAACCAACACCATAGGATAAGAATCAAAAAATAGCGTTTCCCACTTTTTATCAGGCGATTGGTAAATCAAAACCAATATGTCATAGCTTTCTCGGTCGAGTTTTTGTGTCCATGTTTTCTCTATTGAAGTAAGGAGGTCATACCCTTTTTTACCTGTCCATTCAATAGGTTGTGACCATTTTTTACTAGCTTCATGTTCAATAGGTTTTCTGCATCCCGCAATACCTGCTTGCTCATTACACACCGTTTCTAAAATTGGCTGTGGCAATAGAGGACGAATTTCCTTTTGTGCCAACTGATCCCAATATTGTTGTGCTTGTGACCTGCGTTTACCGACTTCTAGTAGACGTGCCAAATTAAATGTAACTTCCAAAGGAGGTTCTTCGTACTTTTTAAGTAATTGAATCAGAAGATTAATTGTATTTCGCCAAGGGTCTGGCATTGCTAAAACGTTCTCATGCCTTGCTAAGATGCGCAACATTTCAAAATGTATTTCTATCGTTTTATCGACAGTATTTTGTTTTAACGCTATCTCTTGATACTTTTCAAATCCTTCCTCCAAGAAAAGTAATGCTAATCTCTCCTTACCTAGATACAAATAGGCTACAGCTAAGTTAATATAACTTGGGAAATAATAGGGAGCGACATCTATCGAATCTCTAAGATGATCAATCGCGGCTTCAAGATTCCCTTTGACCTTCTCGTCTAAACGCGCACTTTTCAAACTTTGCAACCGAGAAACATCACTACCCATCGTTACCATACTCTCGATGTCCCCACTTAACATATTGGGTAACCAGTAGAAATGAGCAGCATCTCCCATATCCTGCCTTGCTAAGTACAGATAGCACAAACCAATATTGTTTAATACTTCTTTACCTTGATAGATTTGCCGAAATTCTGAGAAAAAATAATTAATTGCATCACTACACTGGTCGAAAGCTGACAATCGTACACCATATTCATAAAATGGATATTCTTGTAACAATGTTTTCCACGTTTGCGACAATTGACCAGCCCGAAACTTTGGATCAGGATGCGTTTTGTTGTGCTTCATACTGAAGTATTCTGCCAAAAAGGTGAAAATAGCTTCACTGTCTTGCGCCAACAAATCGATTTTGTAACCTGCAAACGTCGCATAAAGAAAACCTTTAATATCGCTTTCAGTTTCAATGTCTTTGCGCGGTTGCGTCGAATTAAAATCATTTCTCACTAGATGCGCAATCTCATGACCGATGATAAAGGCAATCAAGGTTTCAAATAGACCCTTTTCTGCATATTGATTTCTTGCGGTTTCGATAAAATCGCTAGTCAATACGACGTAACCATCAGAAAGTGCTTGTGGTGGATAATCTTTAGCATCTTTGCTTGGCATATCAATAATAGCTAACCTTGGCATGTAAATACGCCGATTTGCTGTATCTGCCTTTGCAATTTTAGCAATATTATCAAATACTTGTTTTATGTCATCAGGAATAGACTCTATAAGCTTTCCTTGATACGACATAATTGATCCATTTGTTTGGCTGCGTGAATAGTCGATTTGTTCGATTTGTTCAGCAACGACAATGTGGCTAAGAAAACATAAAAAAATAATCGTAATGTAATGAACCATAACATTCTCCTAATATTTTTCGTTTAAATTATCAAACTTTTTCCGTAAAGTTTTAATAATTTGAGCACTATTTAAATGGCTTAGATCGTCAGTTATAGCTTTATAAATTCGGCTAATCCTGTTTAAATCTTTAACAATAGCGGGTGAATCTGCAAATTGCTGTGCAAATTGTTGGCTTCTTTGCAGTTGACGTTGCCAAAATGTTACATCCAATTTATCGGTACGCTCCAGAGCCGCCATAGATAAAGCGACCCATTGAGCAAGCTGACATTGTTTTAAGTATTGTATCTCAAAATCCGTTAGCAGCATTACATCACCGCGCAAAGCTTGAACACCATTATCCAAATAACGCCTATAGGCTACAGCCTCATCTCTCAATCCAGATTCAGCAAAGCCAAGAACAGACGGATTTGGTGCAACTTTAGGCGTACTTAATGGTTCCATGCCGCTCAACAAATTGTAATCTTCCATTATAGAATCAATTGATAGAGCGTTATTATCCGCTATAGGTGGCGGAGTATTAATAGAAAATTTCGGCAAAAATTGAATTAAAACTACAAAAACTGCAATTATTGCGAAATAAATAGGCATTTGCCAAGTTTTATGCAAGCCTAAAACATCATCCCATCCAACATGCAAGCCTAGAACATTATCCCACCTAAACTGATGCCACCATTGGAATAACTTATTGAATATTGGAATTTCAAACATTCTTCCTTTTGTGGCAAATAGTGCACGCGATTCCTCTAGCCAATGTTGGTAGCAATCTGGACATTGAATTAAATGCGTTAGCATTTCATCATGCGCTTTAGATTTTAACTTGCCTTGCATGAAAGCCATTAATTCCTTATCAGTTGGACAAGTCGTTTTTCTGTGCGATTGTTGTCCTGCTAGGGCAAGTAGTGCAACCGTTCTATCAGGTAAATCATTTACCTTTGGTCTTGTAATCAAATTATTTTTCATGAGTCTCACCTCACTTGATTAAACTGAATTTTTATCATCCAGTTGTAGTAACATATTCATCACATTTGTAAATGCCGACTTCACAAATATAATTATTTTTAATCAAAATAATGCCTCAAACATTTTTTTAATTTTTCAAGAATGTTGTTAAAACGATATTTAACAACCATTTTGCTAATATTTAAGGCAGAAGATATAAATGTATCAGTTAAACCTGAAGTAAATTTCATATTTAAAAGAATTTTATCCTCTGGAGTTAAATTAGCACATGATTCTAAATACACAATTAAATCATGTAGTTCAGATTGATTGATAGGCTCATTCTTTAACAAAACGCTATTTAACTGATCTAGAATTTCCTCAATATACTGTTTTGTAAATTGTGTTTCGATGCAATCATCAGTTTGATATTCATCTTCGTCATTTTCTGAATCCGTTGTTTTTGGCACAAATTCAGTTCTAGGACAATGTATTAAAACCGCATCGATCACATTTTGAATAAACAATTTTTCCTTCTCAGGGTAGCGAATATGCAATATTGAGAATGCTTCTTGTTTAGAATGAGAGCTTTTCACTAACACCTCATAAGCAGCACTATA
>CAYMCP010000129.1:0-3760 GCA_964388965.1 uncultured Thiotrichaceae bacterium
GTGACAAATGATATGGGTAAACATAATTTGCACCCATAATGTTACTATTAGGATGTGAAGTAATATTTCTTATTGTGTTATCAATTTCAGTGAATTCTATATATGTTTCATAAGAAGGTTGTGAGCGATTTTCACGTACAACTTCAGTATGATTTAAAACATGGTCAACATGAGAATAAGCAGAGATATTTGCTATTTTGACATAAGACCATCTTATTGGTTGCCAATTAAAAGCTGAAATGCGACAAGATGTACCAAAAGCAGGAGAATGTTTTTGTCCTCCTATTTCTAAGGATGTGAAATAATCTCTACAAATTTTATTGCCTTCCAAATAACTCATAAAAACAGCAAGTGTTCGTTGTACATGAGGTTCTTGTCTATCATTCCATGTAGCAGCCTCTCCATCTAATAATTGCTCTTCCAATAATGAATTAACATCATGATTGATTCTAGCAGCTAACGTATTTGTTGACTTATATCCTGCTGTGGTACAACTTGATACAAACAAAATTACTAAAGTTAGTAATGTGATTCTAAAAAACATAATAGTAATCTCCAGATTAAATACATTTACTAAGCTTTTCATAATCCGCTTTAGTATTACCTTTTTTGAGTCCCCATAAATGGTAAGAACGGCATTTTTTATTACCCTCAATATTTATGTTGGATATTGCTTTAAAGGTAAACCTATTCCCAGTTTTAGGATTTTCCCAGTTACGATTAACACCTAGGGGTGCATGTTGAAAATGATGCAACAGTTTCTTTCTGTCTGAACTATCCATATATTTGCCTATTACAGAACCTACAACAGTTCCCACGAGTGCTCCACCCAAAATACAAGCATTCCTATCCCTAGAGCTTTTATTTTTACAAGCAAAATATCCTGCACCACCTCCAACTAAAGCTCCCACAATTCCACCACTTTGAGCATTAGTACAACCTGATATTGGAAAAAGCAAAGTTGTCAAAATAAGTAAAATAAAGGTAGAATTCACCAATGTAAAAGATTTTTTACGTGACATTGAAAGTACCTACAAAATATATTACAAGATGATTTCTTTTGCATGGTATTACAATTACAAGGTAATATTAAAGTCCAAAACATGTTGATTACTGCCAAATTTAGGAGTATTTCATGCAAATTCACGAGAAATTAAAAATTATGCGGCAATGTAAAAATTGGACTCAAGAAGAGTTAGCTGGAAAATTAGGCTGGGCTGTGAATAGTTACGCAAAAATTGAACGTGGGGAAACTAATATTAAATTAGACAAATTAAAAAAGATTTCTGACATAATGGGGGTAGATATACAAGAATTAATAGATGCCAATGAAAAAGCTATTTTTAATTTTGCTGAAAACTGTACTCATGGCAATAACAAATTAGAGTATTACTCAATTGTTTTAAGTGAAACCCAATGCGCTCACGAACTAGAAAAATCACAATTACTATTACAAGAGCGAGATAAAGAAATTGAAAACCTCAAAAAACAAATTAGCCAATTAGAAGAAATTAATCGTTTGTTAAATAATAAATAAAGGAACTATGATGCAAGTGCAATTAAAACCTGATTTTGAAACTGTACTAAAGCCAATGAGTTATCAAACAATAGAATTTTATCTCGCAGCCAGTTTATATCATGCGCATAAAGTTAGTTTTGCAACGGCGGCATCTTTAGCAGGTATGAGTTTTGACACTTTTTTAACTCAACTACAAGAACAATTTAATATAGGCTTTATTATGACTGACGAAGCGATTGAACAAGATTTAGAAACCGTTGATAAAATCATACAAATTTGTTCATGATACTCGTATCCAACACAAGCCCAGTCATCTTTTTGGATAAATTAAAAGCACTTCACCTCCTATCAAACTGCTTCCCTCAAGTCTTTATTCCTAATGCAGTTTATCAAGAATTACATGATTTAGATTTACCTTCTGATATTCAAATATGCAATATTTCAGATATTGGAAAACAATTTGTTGAACATTCAATAGGTCGCTTACACAGGGGTGAATTAGAAGCAATAGCTCTTGCTCAAGAAATTAAAGCGGATTATATTTGTTTGGATGATTCGGCAGCGCGAAATAAAGCGCAAAGTTTAAATTTGCAAGTCATTGGTACGATAGGTATTTTAAAATTATCTTATCAACTTCAGTATCTGTCAGCGCAAGTGTTTCTACAATATTTGGATGATCTGACTCAAAAGCATGGTATGTATTTATCTCCTAAACTTTTATATAAGCTGAAACAACTATGAGGAAAAATTTACATAAAAAAGCACAACCCAACTTCTGTCAGATTGTGCTTTCAAATAGATCAAGTGATTAAACCCTAATCAACTTTACCTTTACTATGCGCAATAAAGGCAATAGAAGGATTGGTTAAATCAGGATTAGCCAGCCCTTTCACACGGCGTGTAGTCTCATCTCCAGGACCAATCGCTTTAGTGTCATACTCACCTGCACGAATCTGATCAATCGGGCCAATATCCAATACCCGCATCATACAAGCCATCACACAATACGGATTACGTCCTGCTTCAAGCTCATCAATACACATGTGCACCTGCTGGAGATGGATTGTCATCTGTCAAAAAGTCTGGTTGCACGCGGATTGTACACAGGCCCAACACCTAAGCGATACGCCAATTCGGTGTAAATTTGCCAGTCAGTTTTGCTTTCGCCCATTGGTTCAATAACTTTTGGACGGTGAATATAGTAATGTCCTTTATACCAAGGTAAGGCAACATCATGTCGCTCAAAGTGAGTTGCAACAGGCAATAATACATCAGCATATAAACCCGATGGTGTGATGGTTGAATCATTACATATCACCAATTCCATGTTTTGAATCGCTTTGATTTCTTTATTGATGTTAGTGAGCTGATTAAACCAGTTTGAGCCTTGCCAGAAAATACCTTTAATCAATGGCGGCATTCCATCAGTACAGTATCATCATTATAAAAATAATAAGTAAAAACACTATGACAAATTGGAAATAAAATCGTGCGTTTTGTTCTTGTTTGCCTATTCCGTCCACTAATTCATCAATCTTATTTAACACATCAACCTTACTTAATCTATTGGTAGATTCTTCTACTTGATTTTTAAATTGGTCAGCAGCTTCCTGTGCTTGTTGGAAGACAGTTACAAATTCTCTTATAAATTTATCAAGTTCTTCGTGCTTGACAAGTTGCTGCTGTAATTTATCAACACTATTTTTCAAGGATTCTTCAAGGTTTTGGGTCAATGCTTGATGCTGTTTACTTTCTTGTCGTTGTTCATATTGACCAAAAATAGGTATCAAATAAAATATCGTTACCCAGTCTAAATGAGCAATAAAGTATTCTTTGGCTGGTTGCACGAATATGAGTCTCACAAAAAATAAAAACGCCGCACAAACTATTGCACTAACATATACAAAATTTAATTCAGATAAACTTTTTAATTCATTAATTAACTGAGTATTATTTTCTGGAATAATTTTAATTAAATTAGAAATTAATTCATAATCAATCAACACAGGTAATAGCATATTTGTAATACCAATGATAAACAAAATAGCAATAGAAAATTGAGCAAGCAAATCTTGACGTTGAGTAAAAGAAGCTATCTCATTAATGATTATTGACTTGAATTTTTTATTTGCGGCTAATTGTGTAATATCTTGTAAATATTTTAATTTTTTTGCTTTATACAATTCTACTATAGAACCGATTTGAAATCTAGGTTAAGTAGCCAATCTTTTGATAAGAAGC
>CAYMCP010000130.1:0-3733 GCA_964388965.1 uncultured Thiotrichaceae bacterium
CGGGGTTCGTTTTGTTTGCAGTGTTCGCGCCTAGATTTCCCTTTATATTTTAGTACTTTTGCCCTTTGCTTTTTTGTTTTTTACCCTTTATCGCGCTTCGCGCGATCGCGATTTTTTTCAGGAGTGCAAAACTTGTTTTGCAAAATAACATGCACTCCTTCTTTCATTAATTTAGATTAAAAGCATGTCAGCAGAATTACCTATCATCCAAAAAACTTATGATTTGATAAAATGGTACGTGCCAATTTTAAACAAACTGCCACGCGACCATAAATTTAATCTGGGAGATAGAATTATCTCTGGTTTATATGATTTATTAGAAGGATTAATTACGGCACGTTACGCAAAAAATAAACTTTCTACACTTGAACAACTTAACACCAAATTGGACATATTACGCTATCAAACTCGCCTATTAAAAGACTTTGGTTTGCTTAGAATTGAACGCTATGAATTTACTGCTAAGGCGTTTAATGAAATTGGTCAGGAATTAGGCGGCTGGATAAAACAACAAAAAAGATAATTTTATGAAAAGACACGGAAATTTATGGTCACAAATTACTACTTTTGAAAATTTACTACTTGCCGCGCAAAAAGCCCAAAAAGGTAAACGTTATCGTGATAATGTATTGCAATTTAATGATAATATTGAAAATGAATTACTCAAATTACAACAAGAATTGACTAATCAAACTTATCAACCCGGAGAATATAAAACTTTTGAAATAGTCGAACCTAAAAAACGTATGATTTCTGCCGCACCTTATCGTGACAGAGTGGTACATCATGCACTTTGTAATATCATTATCCCGATTTTTGAAAACACATTTATTAGTGATAGTTACGCCAATCGCAAAGGATTTGGAACACATCGGGCAGTAAAACGATTTACTCATTTTTTACGCAATAGTCGTTATATTTTGCAATGTGATATTCAAAAATACTTCCCTTCAATTGACCACGATATTCTTAAACAAAAAATTCGCCGCAAAATTAAATGTCAACCTACGTTATGGCTTATTGATAACATTATAGACCATAGCAATCCTCAAGAACCCACACTATTTTATTTTGAAAACGATGATTTACTGTCGCCGATACAACATCGCAAAGGTTTACCTGTTGGCAATTTAACCAGTCAATTTTTTGCAAATATTTATCTTAATAAATTTGACCATTTTGTAAAAGAACAAGTTAAAATTAAAAAATATGTACGTTATGTTGATGACTTTGCACTATTTTCTGATGATAAAGATTTTTTGCACAGCGCACGTCAACAAATAGAACAACAATTAGCCACTTCACGCTTAAAAATTCATCCAATCAAAAGTCAATTATTTAATACTCAACAAGGCGCAACTTTTTTAGGATTTCGTATTTTACAAGATAGAATTCGGATTAAATCAGAAAGTTTGCGTCGTGCTAAACGACATTTAAAATATCTTAAACATCAATTAACACAAGAAAAAATAACGCTAGAAAAAGCACAGCAATGCGCACAAAGTTGGATTGCACACGCAGAACATGCGAATACCTGGCGATTAAGACAGAATTTATCCAAACAATTTGATTTTATGCCATAATTAAAAGTTGGGATAGGCACTAAAGTTACTGCGCGGCGGTTCTTGGAACAACAATGCAAATAATTGTCGTTCGGCTAATCGTAACAGGAATAATCAAGACAATAGGAACAACAATAACGGGGTTCGTTTTGTTTGCAGTGTTCGCGCCTAAAATTTTCTCTATCAGAGCAGATTTATAGCAATAAATTTGGCGTATAAAGAAAATTCAGACCTATTCCAGTGATGAAAATCCAAATATATTTTTAACTTTGGCAGCGTGGTAAATTATTTGAAGCGTTGTCAAAATTATGCTTAGTCGAGGAAACACTAATGGGTTTAGAAGATAGCTTAAATAATTTAACGGATGAATTACGCCGTCGTAGAAGTGAAGGTGGAGATGGTTACGCGGCAGCAGATGACGGGTATGATCATGATGAACATTATGATAATAACCATGACGACCACCACGATGATGATCATTATGATGACCACTGTGACGATGATTAAGAGAGGTTAAATTATGTTATCCACAGCAACATCCTTATTTGCCAATTTTGCCTTACAAACTGCCAGCCGTATTTTTTCGCCTCTGGTTTCGGGTTGGTTTAAAAAGAAAACCCAAAAAGACCCACCTAAACAATTATCTTCTCCTACTGAGTCTAAGGCATTAGCTGTACGACGTGACCAAAAAATGTTAGCAGCACAAGCTGAAGGACAAAAGCAATTAGCGAAAGTTTATCGTGAACGCAATGAGATTGAATTTGCTCGAATTGAGATGGAAAATGCGATTGCTGTTGCAGCAGACAAAGATAGAAAGAAAGCTCTCGCTTTACAAACTCAATTAGTTGAATTGAAAGCGCGTGAATTGCAATTGAATCAACAGTTAGCACGAGAAGAGCAAGCCTTTAGAGTGCAAGAAAGTGCATTGTATCGGGATTTGTTGCGCGATTTGAAACAACAAGAAATTGATACTAAATTGCGTGAAATTCAAACTCAATGGGATGCAATCGAGAAAAATTGGCCCTCACGATTGAATCGACAAGATACTGAGGATTTATTGCTAAAAGGTCGTGAGCAATATCCTCTGTTAGTTTTAGTTGCGCCGCCGAATATCAGTCGTAGTTGTCCTGCTTCTTTTCAGGATAATTTACCGCAGGAGTTACGCAATCATTTAAAACAGTTTGTACGTGAACAATATGCTGACACTTCTTTATATCCTGTTGAATTTTATGGTGATTATTTTAATCGAGATATTTTTGATATTGATGTGAAACAATTAAAAAATGTCTTATCGCCTTTGCCAAGTGTCGTTATTTATTGCGATATGACCGACAGAGAAGTGTATTTACATGTGGGGATTTGGGGTTGGTTGGATGTTGAACCTGTTGAATTAGCGTCTACGCCTTGGAATTGGCGCGATGAGCGAAAACGTTTAGAAGCTGAAGAAGATGACGCAGAAGAATGTTTATATCAGTTGCGTGTGCAAATTCTGAATATGTACAAGGTTTTGATTGGTTTTTTTGCCGATTGGTATTATTTGAATTTAGACCGAAATTATACCCCACGTTTAGCGCATTTTGAGGCTGATTTTCCTAAAGAATGGCTAAGTCCACAGTTAGAATTATTGGATACTGCTTATCAGCACAATCAAGCTTTAAATGCTTATGATGCTGGTTTACAAACTTTGCAGTTGGAATTGGCAGAGCAGGCTGTTACGCATTTTAAACAGGCTTTGCAATTTTCTAATACTTTTGCAGAAGCGCATCTGTTATTGGGTATTGCATTGTATCAAGCTGGACATTATGCCGAGTCAGAGCAACAACTCTCAGGTGTGTTAAAAAATGCACCAGAAAACCATTTAGCTATGAATTATTACGGATTAAGTTTGTTGAAATTAGGCAAATTGCAGCAAGCACTGGGATATTTTGAGCAATTAGTTGAATTACAAGCAGATTGTGCCGATAGTTGGCAGCATTTAAGTGAAACTTTATCCGCACTAGGGCGTGAACAATTAGCAAAAGTATTGGCGAAAAAAGCTAAAAAATTACCTCCTTGTGAGGGTATTCCACGTATTGAAGCTTCTGCTCCCAAAGTAGGCGACACTATTCAAGACAAACTCAAAGACGGCACACTTGCCCCAGAAATGATTGTTTTATCAGCAGGCGAGTTTA
>CAYMCP010000131.1:0-3704 GCA_964388965.1 uncultured Thiotrichaceae bacterium
TGGAAGGATGAATGAGTTAGGTGATTGAATAATTGAGAAAAATATCTCAAAAAAAAGGGTAGCGTCCCCTTTATTTATTCCTTTATTCTCTTTATTCTTATGCCTAAGTGCTTATTGCGGGTGAAGGTTTGCTGCCCCCGAACATTAAATATCTGGAGTGAATGCAAGCAAATTTTCTTTACTTTGAATTTCCAATTGCTTGGAAGTATTTTGTGGTGTCAAATATTTTTGTATATTACTAAATATTTGATCGTAATCATCCAACTCAGTACCAGTATATACAAGGACTGTAATATCACGATTTAAAAAATATGATTTCATTTTTTTTGTTTCTTTTTCAAAGTTTGCAAGAGCTTCTTCATTAATTTTTTTCTGTGTTTTATTGTTTGTCCCTGTTAACTCACCATGAGTTGACCATGGTGAGATTTCAAATCCAATTTTGCTCATATTGTACGGGTTAATGATTGTAAAATCTAAACGATACTTATGATCTCTTTTTATACCTTCATATCTTAACTCTGGAATTAACATAGGCACATCTTTTTGATTTGTTAATTTTCTTACATATTCACAATATCTTTTGGCAATTTCTACTTCATGTTTTGATCTTGAATATCTAACCAATGTATTTTTAAAAAATGCCAAATATTGTTCTATATCATTAAATATAATTTTGTCATCTTCGGATGGTATAACAAAACCCGTCTTCAATATGTGACCAATAGACCAATAGGTTGGCTTAAAGTGCCTTATTTCGCTGTTATCATTCTCCCATTGTCCATTAACAAAACGAGGGGTAATAAAAATGCCATAAGATGCATTCTCTTGACCAATCCATATAAATGCATCTTCATCTTTTGGTCTTACTTTAGACAAAGCCTCATAATTCTTTAAAAAAGTTCGTTCTAAGAAATAATCTAACCAAACTTGGACTTCTTTGTTATCACGGTATTTTACAAAGGCATCATATCTAACATTACCGATTTTTGCATCACTTCCCAATTCCTCTAATTTTCGTAAAAAACCTTGGTAATATAATGAACGAAATTGTTCTGTTGTATCTATTACTGCATTTTTTGTGTCTATATATTCAGCATATTTTCCGCCATATGTTCCATTTAAGGAGTGAATATTTCTGTAGCCAGTAATACTAAGTATTTTTTCAGAAACCGAATCTATTTCTTTCTTTAAAAAATCAATTCTTTTCTGCCGTAGCTTTTTGTCATCATTTTTATAACTCATAAGTATGCCTATCTCTTATGCGCTCCACATATTTTCTCTCGTTCCCACGCTCCAGCGTCACTGCCATTAAGTTAATCACAACAGCCCCAACGGGGCGCAATCTATAAAGCCTATGGCATCGCCATAGGAAAACAATGTTGTAACACCAAAGCCCTGAAAGGGCGCAATAAATTCAACGTTTTATATCGCCCTTTCAGGGCTTTAATGCTTACTATACCGCTACCCAGTGCGTTGCACTGGGCTGTATAGATTTCACCCCTTTGGGGCTTAACTTAATGGCAGTGACGCGCCAGCGTGGGAATCCAGTTTAAGCCGCTCTTGCGGCAAGTGTGAAGAGCATTATCAATAATTAGTATTGGTAACAAGGGGTTTAGGCATGTTCGACATCGCTAAACAATTCTTCTTCGCTTAAGTCAATTATGGCGATCAAACAAATAATACCAACGCTGTATAGTCATGGTTAGAAAATACGTGTTTGAATTGACAATACCTTCGCCAGTTTTTACTAGGCGCATTGCGGCAACTGATAAGTGCGCTCAAGGTCAGTGGTTTGCTGCCATAATTAAAAACCACTTCAGCATTTTGCTGAACGAATTTTAATTAATAAATTGACCAATCAAGTACTTACAAAATGGCGATTATTCGTGTCCCAGCTCTTTGCTGGATGGCGAAGGTATTGATTGAGATTTGTGGAAATATGTTGTTGGGGCATTATCAAGTTTTTAGGCAGTGTCAAAGTTAATCAAAACGTTCGGGTCACGTTTACAAAACGTGACCCGCAAGGCACCGCCAGCAGTATATCATCAGGAACAGGCATAATAAATCCACCAGGCTTAGTTGTCATTTTGTGAGGCTTAAATGCGCTCTCACATATCTCCCACGCCTTATCACCAATGCGATCCAACTATTTATTGGCGGGAGCAGGTTTGCAACCTGCTCCCGAACGTTTCAAACAACTTCAAGCATACTCAAAACGTTCGGGTCACGTTTACAAAACGTGACCCGCAAGTGCTCCACATATTTTCTCTCGTTCCCACGCTCCAGCGTGGGAATGCAGTTTCAGCCGCTCTTGCGGCGAGTGTTGTGCCAAACTACGGTTTAGAAAATACGTGTTTGAATTGAGATTTGTGGAAATATGTTGTTGGGGGCATTATCAAGTTTTTAGGCAGTGTCAAAGTTAATCAAAACGTTCGGGTCACGTTTACAAAACGTGACCCGCAAGTAATCAGCTTCTTGCAGTTTGTAGGTTTGCACCATCGTGCCCATTGCACCGTCTAAAATCAGGATGCGTTGGGACAAGGCTTGTTGGAGTTGTTGGGTGCGGGATTGGGATGGGGACATACTAGGAAATTCCGTTGAGGTTTGAGAAAGAGTGTATTTTTAAATTCAGTTTTTGCGGGTGCGGGTTTGTAACCTGCGCCCGAACGTTAATCAACAAATTCAAAGGAAATTATTTTTAACTCAACTTCAGGAGCTATAGAAGGCTCAATAGTAGATACCGTTATACCAATTTCAAATTCAAAATCCTCTTTTCCATTAGGAGAAAGATATAATATATTGTCTCGACTAGAAGGTGCTGTTTCCAATAATGGAGTCCATTTTCCTTCTATGTTTTTTTTCCTTTCCTCTTTTGTTGCACAACCATGGCATACATCATCTATAATTATATTTTTTATACCTTTGTCACCAATATTTTGTAGCGTCCCTTTAACATATAATTTCCACATGAATTTGAATTTTTTCATTCTTTTTACGTAGAAATCTTTTTTTGTGAAAACAAGAGAGTTTTGAGTAGGAGGGCGATAGTTATTACGAGTAGAAATATGTGTATTATTTTTTTCTGGTACTTCATTTGAAATATAGAGTTTTGAATTTTTATACGAAACGGTAATAGGTGGAGAGATTAAGGTATTATCAAACTTATTATAAATAGCATTAAGCTCTAGCTTTACAGTTTCTCCGTCATTTGACAAGCTTTTTATTGTCCCCTCAAAACTTTTGCTAAGTTCAAATTTATCAAAAGTATGAGTTAAAAAATGATAATAAGGCAAAGTACCTGAACCTCCTGAATTTAACTCAACTAGATACAAGTCTAAGACTCCAGATGGAGTAGGAAGTATCCTTGTAATATTAATATATTTATCAGTTACATCTGTTTTTTTTCCATCTATATATAAGAATTGCATATAGTCCTCTGTTTTAACAACTAAATTTCCAGATGGCGTTGGTACTTCAACAATCGCGGCTTTTACATTTAGGCATAAAAAAAATAAGATACTGAAGTTTAAAATTCTCATACAATTACTCTCCGTAGGTTGGCACTTGGGCTTAACATTAAGTACATCATAAAATTTACTCGAATCTAGTTAAATTACGTACTCAGTAATTCCCGCTACACCCCGACCGCTTTACTCAACAACCCATTCACACATTTTTTGTCGGGTATATTTTCTTTCGCGCAA
>CAYMCP010000132.1:0-3670 GCA_964388965.1 uncultured Thiotrichaceae bacterium
TGACTCAACTTCAAAGTTTAACATATTTCTTAGATTTCAAATCGGTTCTATAAGCTCCTTCGATATATTCGTATTAGCCATATCAAAGTGCTAGATGTTCAAACTATCCGCAATAATAATGTCTTTTAATGTGATTGCAATACCACTCCACTCTACCGTAACAATATGAAATAATTCATCAGTCAATTTTCTGTCATTTCCGCCCGCTTCTGTCCAACGACTTATTCCTAATATTGTTACTCGCTGTCATTGGTGGATAAAGAGTTGTGGATTTATATGCTTCACTTTTTACCCCTACATTGGACAGGTAATTTAAAAAAGTTTATTTTTAGTAATATCTTGCTAAAACTACAAAAGATTAAATTTAAAATTGTGATATGATATTGTAAATATGATTAAAATAAAGTTAGCTATTCAATGTAAATTGGAAGATATTGCACAGCGAGTAAAAAAGGATTGTTGACAACTCAAAACCGATAGGCAAAAATCGTTACCATTATGATTGACAAATACATTTCACTGCCAACATGCTACACGATTATCCTTTGTATAAAATTAAGTGATAGCATCAGCCATATTTTTTCGATTATGATTACGCCAAAAATCATCAGCAAACGAGACTGCGGGATGAGGTGGTGCTTTTGGTTTAGTACGCAATAACATACCTGCCTCTTGTGGTGTTCTATCGCCTTTGCGACTATTACACCGCTCGCACGCTGTCACCACATTATCCCAAGTATGCGTTCCACCACGAGATCGCGGCATGATATGATCAATCGTCAACTTTTTAATTGAACCACAATATTGACAAGTATGTTTATCTCGACGCAAAACCTCTCGACGACTGACTGCGGGCACACGCCAAATACGTTCTTTATGGGCAACTTTAAGACGGATATGTTGGGGAACTATAAACACCATATTAGGTGAATGGATATAAATAGGTTGTTCTGCTGACTCAATTTCTAAAGGTTCAGCCTTTTCAGTGATGAGTAAAATAATGGCACGTTTAACGCTGACCTGACCAATGGGCAAATAACTTTTAGAAAACACCACAATAGAACGGCTTAATATGTCAGTATCCATAGGTTAAAGATTCGTGTTAGTTTAACCAAAAAGCGATAGTGTAACCTAAGCAAACATTTTTACAACGTTTTTATTTCTTAGTCAAGTAAAAGGCTAACAAGTATAACTTATTGATGTATTTGAATTTATTGAAAAATTAGGGTAATCTTTTACCACACTGTAATTTTTTAAACTACCACTTAATAAATTTGATAAGTATTTTTCATATCGCGCAATAAAATAAAAACCCAAGGCCAGAAAAGTGTGCTTGTAATAACAGGATAAATGAATGAAAATCCGTGCGGCGGATGCCCCAACATACCACGTACCCAAACATCCAAAATTTGTGAAATAGTGATTAAAATAAATACGCCAACTGTTTGCTGCCACAAGGGAAATACACGAATTCTACGATGTAATTTCACGCCTACATAAGCTAATAAACAATAGCCAAGCGAATGCTGTCCGAGTAAAGTATCACTCAAAACATCGTGTAATATGCCAACAAACCAGCCAACTCCGACGCCGACACGCTGCGGTATAGCTATTGTCCAATAAAATAAGACCAAAGCCACCCAATCAGGTCGCCAAATCGCAGCCCACTGAGGTAACGGCATAATGGCAAGCATTAGGCTTATCATGAAGCTAAAGATAATGACCCAACCGCCGTGATGTCTTTCTAATGCCATAATGTTTAATAAAGTCGTTTGATGGGATTTTATGCTATACGGTGACGATTTAGCAAGATGGTAGCATCCAAAACAAACTTGAATTATCAGTAATTTTCAATACATCAATCTGTCTTTTCACAAATTGCTTCGATGTCTTCTGCTTCATCTTGTTCACAATCAATAGGTTGTATTCTCAAAATACGGATGTATTCTCCCCACATCTGGATACCAAGCATGTTTGGTAAACGTTCGGCTAGAATTCTCACAGGCAAACCATCTTGTTTAAACGAATCAGGTAAATTAATGGGTAAAAATTTTTGACCTTCTACAGTCTCGAAACCATAGAAACCATTTTCAACTTCTACATATTTTACTGTGAGTAGCAGCTCAATTGATTTTAAATCTTCAGTATTGGCATCGTCCGCAAAACTAGGAGATACGGCTAGTAAAGCAATTAAGAGTAAGTAATATTTCATGTAATGTTCCTCGTAGAAATTTGAGGGAATATGTATGTACTTAAAGTTTAAACTAAAAAAAGACCTCATTGTCTTGACTAGTAATTATCAGTTATTAACTAGTAATTAGCAAATAGCAACATGTAATCATTTTACCCAGCACTTGATGAAGTCAATGCGTTGGTTCATCAACAAGAAAATCCTTAGCCATCTATCTCCACAAATACCAGCCGCTCAAAGCCTAACGCTACTACCGCGAAAGTGTGTAATCTTAATTCAATTTTATAACGATTTATCAAAGCATTACGATAGTTATTTAATTGTTTTGTTGCCTCTTCGATAGATTTTTGTACAAGCGCGAGTTTTAATAATTCTGTTCGTGGTGTTCGTTTGGCTTGCTTACCGCTCATTTTCACATCGTCTAATTTCAAATATTTGAATTCTAACACATGGTCAAGTAATTGATATTGGCGCATGTCGGGACGCACAATTAAACTTAAATCAGCGTAACCTTTATTTAACTCTTGTTCTGAATCCATCACATAAAAAATATCATTAAATAAAACAGTTAAAAATGCCGTTTTAACCACTAATTCATTTGCCCAGCGATAATCACGGTTGTCAAACACTTGAAAATAACGGTTTTCAATGAAATCACATAGCGGTTCAATATCACCACTGTGATAAAATCGTTCTGCAACCTGCAGAATCGCCTCACGGTCTTCGTATTCAGGTAACAGCATTTCTTGTAAGCGTTCAAGGTACAAACGGCGGATGACTAAATTAGGAATTTGCAAGGTTAAACACCCCATAAAATCCCGTTCACCGAAAGTTAAAACGCCTAAATAAAACAACAGTGAAGCCATAAAAGCCTGATCTTTCGCACCGAATAGCATATCTTTTACGCCGAATTTATCCGCTGGCCAATCAATTTTAGGTGGATTATCAGGGTTTAAAATCCGTGCAATTATTTCATGTTCGTGCGGTAAACTCGCTACATAGCTGATGCGATTACTGTCCATTGCTAAATTACTGTCGAGCATTTGCGGAGGATATTTGCAATACTCTTGTAAATAGTGAAAGAAATACAAGGCAAGCGTGGGATTATAAATTTTATGTTGATGTTCATCTTCAAAGCGATAGCCATTGTAAAAACGGCGCATCATGGCGAGAGCTTCTGCCTGTTGTTCATCAGATAATTCACAGTCTTGCGCAATTTGTTTAAGTACATCAATCACTTCCTGCTCATGCAGACCGCATAAATCAGCAAATTTTGGCATCAAAGTGATATTGCTGGCGACGTTGTAACCACTGCTAATATCACTCATTACAATGGGCGACACCGGTAATAAATACGCGATCAATGCCTTGTCCTGCACTCAGTCCCTTAATGTTTTTAAACACCGTTTTCAAAAAGCCTTCGCCCCAATGCCATTAAGTTAAGGAAAAAAGAGAGTAGAATAGAAGAGAAAGGAGCAA
>CAYMCP010000133.1:0-3592 GCA_964388965.1 uncultured Thiotrichaceae bacterium
ACTTGACTCAACTTCAAAGTTTAACATATTTCTTAGATTTCAAATCGGTTCTATATTTACCTGATGCTTTTGCACCTAAGTCAGCTGTAACAGAGCTAGGCCAAGTACCTTTTGAGCCGACCCATTCTTTTGTAGGCGTTTTCAAACCACTAAGAAGATTAACTCCTTCCGATACTTGTGCACGTTTCAGATAATCCGTATAAGCAGGAATTGCCACTGCTGCTAAAATACCGATAATTGCAACAACAATCATTAATTCAATAAGCGTAAAACCATTATGCTGTCTCATTGTAATTTCCTAGTTGTGATTCTGATTAATAGTGCTACAATTTTCCCATGAATATACCCCTAAATACCACCAAGTTATACTACAAATTTTCCAACTAGGACTATGAATTATGGAAGTTTACGAAAAAATAAAGTTTATGCGCCAATTAAAAGGTAAGTCACAAGAATTTATGGCAGAACAATTAGGTATGTCGGTTAATATGGTTATTCAAATATTGAATGTGGAAAAACAGACTTACAGATTTCTCGAATTATAGATATTTCTAGGGTATTTGAAATAGATTTATTAGAATTAGTAAGTTTTGGAGAGAAAAATGTTTTTTATCAAAATGAAAATCATGGACAAGCGGGACAATATGTATTTTTTGGCGATATGCACTGTAAATTTCAGTTAGAAAAAATGCAATTAATTGCAGAACAAAAAGATAAAGAAATCGAACATCTAAAAAAACAAATTAGCCAATTAGAAGAAATTAACCGTTTGTTAAATAATAAATAAAGGAACTATGATGCAAGTGCAATTAAAACCTGATTTTGAAACTGTACTAAAGCCAATGAGTTATCAAACAATAGAATTTTATCTCGCAGCCAGTTTATATCATGCGCATAAAGTTAGTTTTGCAACGGCGGCATCTTTAGCAGGTATGAGTTTTGACACTTTTTTAACTCAACTACGAGAACAGTTTGATATAGGTTTTATTATAACTGACGAAGTGATTGAGCAAGATTTAGCAACAGTCGATAAAATTATACAAACTCACTCATGATACTCGTATCCAACACAAGTCCAGTCATCTTCTTGGATAAACTAAAAGCACTTCATCTACTATCAAACTGCTTCTCTCAAGTCTTTATTCCTAATGCGGTTTATCAAGAATTACAAGATTTAGATTTACCTACTGATATTCAAATACGCAATATTTCAGATATTGGAAAACAATTTGTTGAACATTCAATAGGTCGCTTACACAGAGGTGAATTAGAAGCAATAGCTCTTTCTCAAGAAATTAAAGCGGATTACATTTGTTTAGATGATTTGGCAGCACGACATAAAGCGCAAAGTTTAAATTTGCAAGTCATTGGCACAATAGGTATTTTAAAATTATCTTATCAACTTCAATATCTATCAGCACAGTTATTTCTACAATATTTGGATGATCTGACTCAAAAACATGGCATGTATTTATCTCCTAAACTTTTATATAAGCTGAAACAACTATGAGGAAAGATTTACATAAAAAAGCACAACCTGCTTCAAGTCATATTGTGCTTTTTCAATAAATCAAACTTTATCCTTCTCAACAAACTTATATTTTCCAGAAGCTTTTAATTTTGCTTCCAATTGTTGGTAATGTTTCAATAATTTATTCAAATCATAGTCATATTTTTTAGCGATTTCATGACGTATTTTTCTAATCTCAAGAATTTCACCTGCTTTCATGATTTAATCCTCTTCAATTATGATAATGTTTAGAGTACATTATGCTCTCAAACATAAATTACACCGCAGGGTATAAAGGAAAAATCATGTTAGCAGTCAATGGTATTTATGAGCAAGGAAAATTACAATTACAAGAAGATGTGCCTTTCACCAAACCAGTCAAAGTAATTGTGACATTTTTGGAAGAAGTACAGCCTAAAAAATTAGACCTTAATCAATTTTCTTTTGCTGAATCCCAAGCACTACTGAAAGATGTAAAAGGCTCTTTTAGCGATGCTGTTATTGAAGAAAGAGGAAACATAAAATGACAGAATTAACAATTCATTTACCAAATCAGCAATATCAAGCTCTACAAACAATTGCCAAACAACAAAAAGAATCTATTGATATATTGATTAGCCGATATTTAACGCAAGTCGGTATAGCTGAAACGATTTCAGAACAATCAAATAGCGCAATTATGCAGCTCGCTGGTATTGCAGAAGGAACAGGTGAACCCATTGGTAATGACCATGATGTTTATTTGTACGGACAATCTAAATAATGCAATTATTGGTTGATACCAGCGCATGGTACAGTCTTATTGATGCTAAAGATCCAGACCATGCTCAAGTGCTACAGGCATTACAAAAATACCAAAATAATTTGCTGACGACCAACTACATTGCAGATGAAACAATCACCTTACTGCGCTATCGTTTAGGTTGGCAATATGCACAACAATTTGGCGAATTATTTTTTACAGGCAAATTAACACACACTATTCAAGTTACTGAGCAAGATGAAAAAGAAGCGTGGAAGTTGTTTAAACGCTATCAAGACAAACAATTTAGCTTTACTGATTGCACCAGTTTTATCATCATGCAGCGTTTACAAATATCAACAGCTATTACTTTAGACAGTGATTTCAAAAGCTTTGGATTTCAATGTTTGCCGTGATAAAGCAGTCAATGAGATGTTACGCGCTATTATTAAACAATTTCCAAAGCAACAAATACAATAGTCGTTCTAAATTTTTAACGTGCCATATCAATTAAATTTGTGATGCGGCGCGTTTTGAGTGCATTCCTACAAAGCTTATAGGAACGAGGCATTATCAATCTAGTTAACAGGGAAAATCACAATGAATATTGAGGCATTACAAAACATAGAAACTTTCACAAATCAACAAGGAAAACAAAAAGTTATTTTAGATGCTGAGGTATGGAATAAAGTGCTTGATTATTTAACAAGTTTACAAAAGCCTCAAACATCAATTAAAGGCGCGTTAGATATTTGTCAACAGGCTGGTATCCGAAGTAAAGAAGATATTGATACTAGTTTGAATCATGAACGTGAGGTTTGGGGTGAATGATATTATTTTTTGATGCTTGTACGATTATTTATTTGTTAGAGGCAAAATCACCTTTTCATGAGAAGATTTTACAGTTTATTCAACAGCATTATGATGGAAAAATCGCTATTTCAAGTTTGAGTTTATTGGAGTGTTGTGTAAAGCCTACAAAAGAAAATGATTTCATATTGTTGAACCGTTATGAGCAATTTTTCTATGCGCCAGATGTGCAAATTATTAATTTAACTATTCCCGTTATTCATACAGCAACTCAGTTACGTGCTAAATATGGTTTGCGCACACCTGATGCTTTACAAGTTGCGAGTGCTACACACCTCACAGAAAAATGTTTGTTTGTCACAGCCGATAAGAAATTACAAAACGTTGATGAAATTGATTGCTTGATACTGGAGGAGTAGCAACGTGCCACATCAAGTCAATTCGTGACGTAGCGCGTTTTGACTGTATGTCTACGAGGCTTGTAGGAACGAGACAAAACAGCACAGCTTAGTTATACTTTGAGCATTCTT
>CAYMCP010000134.1:0-3292 GCA_964388965.1 uncultured Thiotrichaceae bacterium
AAATACGCTCCACCTAAAATCAATGACTTACAAACTTTTTCAGAGTTTTCAGTATTATAGGCAAAAAAAGTTTTTCGGAGTTCTCAGTATGTATGAAGTCCGATTGAGTTTATGCCAATCCCGATGAGGAAACGAACGACTGGAGAGCCGTGTGCGGGAGAACCGCACGCACGGTTCGGAGGGAGGGGAATGCCGTAAGGGTTTTCTCTACCCCTATAGAAATACAGCGTCAAAGTAAATTAATCCAAAAAGGCTAACATCTCCTTTATTTACTCATTATCGCTTAATCATCTTGCATCATGTCCTGAGACTGCATACAATGCACTATCTATTTATGTATGGCTAGAAAATTGATAAAAATTGCTGGGTTGGCGTTTACTTTATATCATCATTATCTTTAAAACAAACTCTACTTAAACAGTTGCAATCAAAAATAAAATGCCCATCATGCCATACTTAATGAGCTTAATAAATCTATTTGATAACGGAGTAATATACATGGCGTGGAATGAACCCGGTGGTAAAGACAAAGACCCTTGGGGACACCGCAAGAATGAGGACGGTCCTCCTGACTTGGATGAAGTCATTAAAAAAATGCAAGACAAATTAAATCAACTGTTTGGCAATAAGGGAGGTGGTAGTGACGGCGGTAACTCTGGTGGTGGAATGGGAGAAGGAATCAGTTGGACTGCATTGAGTGTTATTGCTTTTATCGGTCTGATTATTTGGGGCTTGTTTGGTCTTTACATTGTGCAACCCGCAGAACAAGGTGTTGTTACCCGTTTTGGTGCGTATACAACCACAACAGGTGAGGGTTTACACTGGCATTTACCTCCACCTATCGAAACAGTGCAAATTGTTGATGTAAAAAGAATCCGTGATGTTGATCATGAGGCGTTGATGTTGACTCAAGATGAAAACATGGTAAAAATAAAACTTGTGGTGCAATATCAAGTCAAAGACGCAAAAAATTATCTCTTTAATGTAAGAGACCCAGATAAAACCTTACATCAAGCAACTGAAAGTGCATTACGCGAAATTGTTGGCACAAGTAGAATGGATGATGTGCTAACCAGTGAACGAACTCGTGTCGCAGCCGATACAAAGTTATTAATCCAAGAGATTTTAGATCGTTACCGAACTGGTTTAATTGTTAGTAGTGTGAATATGCAAGATGCTCAACCACCTAATGAGGTACAAGCAGCATTTGCAGATGTCATCAAAGCACGCGAGGACGAGGAACGGTTTAAAAATCAAGCCCAAGCATACGCTAATGAGGTGGTACAAAAAGCTAGAGGTCTTTCTGATAAACTTCTTGAAGAATCAATGGCTTATAAAGCTCAAGCTATTGCTAGAGCTGAAGGTGAAACACAACGTTTTTTACAAGTATTGACTGAATATGAGAAAGCACCGGAAATTACTCGAAAACGTCTGTATTTGGAAACGATGGAACAAGTGCTAGGTAATGTCAATAAGGTCATGATGGATATAGATGGTGGTAATAATTTAATGTTATTGCCTTTGGATAAGTTGATGAACACGAATCAGTCAACGCAGCCAATAGTGACACCTCCATTTGGACAGCCACAACTGACAACACAAAATTCGCCTATGGACGAGAGAGGACGACGTTCACGCGATAATGCACGGGAAAGAGGAGAACGTACTCATGTCAACCAGTAAAATGTTAGTGTTAAGTTTTTTAATGTTTATATTCACAATTGGTTTAATGTCAGTTTTCGTTGTGAAACAAACAGAGCTTGCATTGCGGTTGCAGTTGGGTCAGGTCGTGTCGAAAGATTATGAACCCGGGCTGCATTTCAAATTACCTTTTGTACAAAATGTGCGTAAATTTGATAAACGTATTCAAACGTTAGATTCGCGTGCAGAACAGTTTTTGACTGCGGAAAAGAAAAATTTGATCGTTGATTCTTACGTCAAATGGCGTATTGATAATGTAGAAAATTATTTTACTTCAACAACGGGTAATGATTTGATTGCAGGGCAGCGTTTATCTGAGATTATTGCGGATGGTTTGCGCAGTGAATTTGGTAAGCGTTCCATTCAGGAAGTGGTGTCAGGTGATCGTTCCAAAATTATGGATATTATTACTGAAGATGCGAATATGCGGGCGAAACAGTTTGGTATTACCATCGTGGATGTGCGGATTAAGCGAATTGAATTGCCATCTGAGGTACGAAGTTCGGTACACAGTCGGATGGAAGCGGAACGGGAACGAGTAGCAAAACAATTACGTTCTCAAGGTCAAGCAGAAGGTACAAAAATTCGTGCGAAAGCAGATCGGGAAAGCACAGAAATTATTGCTACTGCAAAACGTGACGCTGAGATAGTTCGAGGTCAGGGCGACGCGAAAGCCGCCGAAATTTTTGCAACCGCCTATAGCAAAAGTAGTGAATTTTATACTTTCTATCGTAGTTTGAATGCTTATAAGCAAACGTTTCAAAATCAAGGTGATGTCATGTTAATTAAACCTGATTCTGAATTTTTTGATTATTTCAAATCTATGCAAGGCAAAGCAGTTGCGGAGTAATTAGTTGAAATCTGCTGTTATGCGAAGAAATTAAATTGTACAAGTAAGGCAGGTTTTGCATACTTTGGGGATAAAATGATTTAATTTCAATTTCTTAGTGTTGGTTAAGAATGTGTAACAGCAGATTTGTAGATAACCCCATTTGCGTTTACCTCCACGGTATAATTAGCATCTTGAGCTGGTAAAGTTACCAGAAAAAGCAAAAAGACAAAATAACGCTTGCATCGAAGCAATAAAGTATATACAATTCACGACTTAATTGATGCGGGGTGGAGCAGCTTGGTAGCTCGTCGGGCTCATAACCCGAAGGTCGTAGGTTCAAATCCTGCTCCCGCTACCAGTTATTTTTTTGTTTCAATCTCTCCAAAAATCAGTTGTCTTCCTAAATTCAAACTTCCAAAATTCTAAATTAATACGCTTCGTGCTGTCTCGCGTAAATATACTGAAAACGCGCAAAATAAATTTTGTACTCCTAGCTAATTTTTCCCTCGTTAATTCTGTGAATTTTGATCCAGACATTCCATTTCAAAATCTCGCAAAATCCTACGAATTTGATCCGCTTCAGGGATACGCATTTTTTGTGCAGCTTGCAGGGCTTCACAGAGGAGTTGGTTGGCTTCGGTGCGGCGGGGTGGGTTCATTTCCATATAAATAGTAGCAATCCGCCATTTAGTTATCAATAATCTGCGCACCTCGCCAAGGCGTTCATAGACCGGCAATTGTTCTTGTTCACGAATGCGC
>CAYMCP010000135.1:0-3257 GCA_964388965.1 uncultured Thiotrichaceae bacterium
AGAACCTTTGGGAATAACAACCATTTTAGGCCCTAAACTGCCGTCTTTGAGTTTGAGCTGGAATGTTTCGCCTGCTTTGTGCGTACCAATAAAAACATTTTCAAAAACAAATGGTTTTAAAATATCAGCTAAATCTTCTGGTGGTTTGATACTCGCGTCCGCTACAAAAAACCGAGATTTCAAACCTGCTGGCACTTGACCTTTAACAATCGCTTTTAACTCATAAAAATAACTGCCATTGCGGGTAAAACCCTCATCCAAAACCCGATGCGACAATAATAAACCACTGACTTCAGTGCGAATTTCATCTTTTGTCAATTGCAAGCCTTGATTTTTTAACTCAGCAAAACTCACAGCATCCACTAAAACCGCAGAACCACGTTCAACAGCACGCCGTTGTGCGAGTATTAACACCTGTTCACGACACTGCTTTAAAGTCCATTCTGTATCACAACCTGATTCTACTGATATTTCAACCGTTTTTTCCTGCTCAATTTGTTGTTTGATAATCGCAAATCTGGTTTCAGCTTTTTCCATTTGCAAACGTTGTAATTTTTCAAATCCAGCTTGTACTTGTTGCTGTGCTTGCTGCAATTGCTCACGTCCACCCAACAATGCCATTTGTTGTTGTGCTAAAACCGTTTCGCTATTTTGTTTAGCACGTAATGCTGCAAAATAAGCTTCTCGCGGTTCTTTAGCAGAAAATCCATGCCGTTCTAATTCTTGTGCATGTTCAAAAATTTTTGATTTACTCGCTAAATCTGCTTGTTTTTGCTGTAAATCTGCTTGTGCGGCTGACAGCGCAGATTCTAAGTTTATAAGTGATTGTTTAGCTTTGTTAAATGCTTGTAAACTTTGCTCATAACGCTGTTTACCACTCTGATAATCCTTATCAATTGCGTCCAAACTTCGCGCTTCGCAACCGCTTGTCCACACAGCCAAAATAGCCACAATCCAAAAATAATGTTGCATTAACGTACTCTCCTCAATCTGGTGTGCTAAAATAATAACATAGTTTGCTTCCTAAAATGCTGGTGCAAAGTGTTCTGCGCGGTATGTAAAATTAGAAAAGAAATAAACCTCGCGCTGGGAAAAAATCACAACAAATGCTGACCTTCAAAGAAAGTCCAATTTTTACCAAACAAGTGTCACGCTATTTAAACGATGACGAATATACGGCTTTGCAGTGGGCTTTGGCGGAACGTCCCGAAGCGGGAGATTTGATTCCGCGCAGCGGCGGGTTGCGCAAGTTGCGCTGGCAGGCAGAAGGTCGAGGGAAAAGAGGCGGATATAGGGTGATTTATTATTGGCATAACCGACAGGGAGAAATTTGGTTATTAATCATGTATGCCAAGAACGAAGCGGAAAACATCCCCGCACAGGTATTGAAAAAGATTAAAGAGGCATTGGAAAATGATTAAACGTGATATAGGCAAGGAAATTCTTGACAGCATTCATGCTATTAAGCGCGGTGAAGGCAAGACTTACCAAATATCCACCGATGTGGACACCAAGCAAATCCGCGAAAAACTGCATTTGGGGCGTTCAGCATTCGCTGCGTTGATGGGGGTTAGCCCGCGTACTGTATGTGCATGGGAAAAAGGTGAACGTAAGCCTTCCGGCGCGGCAAGAATTTTATTGTTGATGGCGGCGCGACAGCCTGATTTAGTGCTGAATATGGTGCGTAATTTGTAGTAAATCTCGTTCTGTGGAGCGTGTAATATGAACATATTAAAATGGCTTGGTGGATTATTCGTTGGAATAATTAGCATTACTTTCTTAAAAATTAGTATTATCGATACAAAAGAGTTAAATTTCCATCTTAATCTGGTGCAGGCAAACCCGACTACAACCGTGAATATAAGCACCAAAATTGAAACGCAAACGACAACAACTCAAGCGAATAATTTACCAACCCAAACTGCACATGTAAAAGTCAATTGTGAAAATCAATCAGCTTATGAATGTGAACGTTTAACCCAAATGAAAGCATTAGCCAATATTGCAGAACAACATTACGTCAATGTCAGCCGTAACAGCACTGCGATAAATGGTCAAATTGTGCAAGACATAATTCATACCCAAACCCAAGCTATTGTTACTGATGCAAAAATCATGGAAAATACAGCAGATGATTACCGAATTAAAGCTACGGTAAATTATTAAAAAGCAGACCAAGTAAACTTTAGATTTAAACCCAATTTTAGCACATCAAGTCGAAGCATCTTCTGCCTCTTTAGCAAAAAATCCTATTGTTTTTGCTGTAAATCTGCTTGTGCGGCTGACAGCGCAAATTCTAAGTTTATAAGTGATTGTTTAGCTTTGTTAAATGCTTGTAAACTTTGCTCATGCGTCTAAACTTCGCGCTTCGCGCGATAAAGGGCAAAAAACAAAAACGCAAAGGGCAAAAGTTCTAAAATACAAAAATTCAGGAGTGCAAAATTTATTTTGCAACTACCAAGCAAAAATTCAGGAGTGCAAAATTTATTTTGCAACTACCTTTCACAAGAAACGATTGAAAAAACCCGTACTCTAGCAAAAAATGGGGTATTTGTATTAAAACCAACTGTGGAGTTTCAACAAAGTTTAGATGAAATTCAAATCCAGATGGCTAGAGAATGGAAAGAAATTGCCGGCGAAATCGGCGTGAAAGTACTTGAAGAAATGAATATAAATTAGTAAGTTACACTTTTAATAATATTGCTATGTCTTAATTGTCTCGTTCCCACAAGCTTTATGTCAACGCCTTCACGACATGCTACGTCGAGTTGACTCGTGACGCGGCGCGTCTGGACTACATTCCCAAGTGGCGAGGCTGTAAAATAACCACCTCAAGTCGCCAAAACATTATCCAAAAAAAACTATTTTTAATGATTTTTCGCGGATAAAAAGGGGGGATTTCCCCACTTGGTGGTAGTAAGCTCGTTTGCTGTCGATCCCGACCAATTTTGTAACGACGAGTTGTCATTTCGGTTTTCTACTTGCGAGGCGACTTAATGGAAGAATTATACATTTTTGGCAGTTCTTTTACAGCCTCTATTGCGCCGTAACAAGCGTAAAGGTTTGGGTATAAGTATACTTAACTCAATACTTCGGACAGTTTTTGTGAATTATTAAATATTTCAATAAGTTACAAATATAAGCGTTCTTTCGTAAGTTATTGATTTTATTATATGCTTTAAAAAAGTGTCCGAACCATTGCTTAACTAGAAACTCTGTAAAATCCAATACTTCTACTTGTTTTACTGCTGGTAGCA
>CAYMCP010000136.1:0-3211 GCA_964388965.1 uncultured Thiotrichaceae bacterium
TTCTGTCTTTGCAACACACATTATAACCTCAATAGACTTTTTCGGAGTTTTCAGAGTTTAGCACCCATATCTCTATCTTGCTATTATAATGGCATACCCTAGCTAGGTAGTTACAATTATTATATTTAATTACAGATTATACCTCTTTTTCACCTAGATTAAATTTTAATAAAGAGTGTAAAACTTGTTTCTGCTCGTATAAAAATAAGTTTTGTATTCCTTAACAATAGGATTCCACAATGAAATTTTTTTTAAAAATACTAATTTTATATCTATTAACAACGCATCATGTTATTGCACAAGATGATATTTTTGATATTTCAACAGGAATCGAAAATAATCAACTTTCTGTTCAATATCAACTGGCTACACAAATACAAGTAGATTCTATTCAAGCTAAAATTGATGATATAGAACTGCCACAATTATCATCAAAAAACTATCCAATTGCAGATGACATAACCGCTATTTTATTTTTGGTTGATATTAGTGACCCGCGCCGACGAAGAGTGGTTGAACAAAATCGTAAGCAAATCAAAATGATGCTTGAAGTTAGCCAACCTCATCAGCAATTTGGTTTAGCCACTTTTGCAACCGATTTAAATATATTATCACCATTGGGTACGCCTGTAGAAAATATGATTGAACAGGTTGAGCAAATTCAAGCTATTGGGCAAACAACTGAATTATATAAGCATTCCTTAAATGTTATACAAATTTTAGCCGCTTATCCCGCACAACGTAAAGCCTTATTTATTTTCTCCGATGGTGGCGCAGAAGATACTGCTTACACGCATGAAGAAGTGATTACAGCAGCTAAGCAGGCGCAAATTCGGATTTATGGGTTGGGTTTTGCGATGTCAACTTCAACATCCGTACAGTTACAAACTATTGAAAAATTAAGCTTAGAAACCAATGGCTTATATTTTAAAGCAAATCATCAATATGCGCTGCCAGAAGCCTTTTTACAATCACCTTATGAACTTGTTGATAATGGGCGAAAACTTATTTTTGATTTAATGCCCGCTATCGAAAATGGTTTAACTGGACAACAAAATGTTATGATGAGTTGGCAAACACCAACAGATTTATTACAAATAACACAACAAGTTACTATCCCTGAACCCGTATTAATTCCACCTGTCAATGATGAAGAATTACCTGCGCTCGTTTCGCCTATCCATGAGGAGGTAACAGTAGAACAGAATTATATTGATTTATTAAAACAGTGGTGGTTATTGATATTAGCAGGATTTTTATTGTTTATTTTGGTGCTTATTTCTGTATTGCGACCTTCGCGTGTGTATGCTTGTCTTGAAGGTGAGCAGATACATTTCCCGATTGAACAAACGACAATACGCATTGGGCGACATGGCGATAATGAATTAACTTTAACTAATACATCTGTTTCTAATCATCATGCGGAATTGCACCGACGGCGTGATGGGCAGTTTGTGATTGTTGATTTGGATTCATTAAATGGGATTCAAGTCAATGGTAAGCAAACCAAAACGAGTTTCTTGGTCAATGGTGATACTATTGAAATTGGTGAAGTAAAGTTGTTGTTTATAAAATCATAGCGGAGCATTAAAGATGTCGCAAAATTTTGCTAGTATTAAACAGGTGCTTGACGCTTATAAATTATCTTATAAAGTCGAAAAATTTATTGATATAGAGAAAATTGTATTAATGCCTGTTAGTGATTGGTTTAAAGCTGAAATCGAATTTTCTTTAACCCATTGTGGTCAGGAAGATAAAGAAGCATTTTTGTCTGAGTTTATTATTGTCCCGTTTTTAAAAGAAATTTGGAAACAACATCCTGCATTGAGTTTATTTAGTCATCCAACGCTTAGCATTGAAGATATGACAGTAATTCCAGATTATTTGCTGACTGCCGCCGACCCCAGTGGTTATAAAAGCGTTTATAAACCATTATTATTAACGATTGAAGCGAAAAATGAAAAGTTCAATGAAAGTTGGAAACAGGCGTTATTACAGGCTATTGTGTGTCAAAAATTGAATGCAACCACTGAAATACCTATTTTTACTATTGTAACGACAGGGCATATTTGGGAGTTTGGTAAACTAGAGCAGCAAGTTTTTACTTATCATCCATTGCCTTTAAGTGTGCAAGATATGGGACGTTTGTTAGGCATATTGGAGTTTTTGTATCTGCGCAGCGAATCTTATATTAATTAATCGAGAATCCTCATGTCCACAGAAATTTATCATTTACCACGAAATTATCAATTGCAAGAATATCAAATTCAATCAGTGTTAGGTGCTGGTGGTTTTGGTGTGACTTATTTGGCAATAGATACCCATTTAGACGCGAAAGTCGCTATTAAGGAATTTTTCCCTAGCGAGTTAGCAATTCGAGAGTCTGGATTTTCAGTACATACTAAGTTCCCCAAGTATAAAGATGATTTTAAATGGGGATTACAGCGTTTTATTCAGGAATCGAAGATTTTGGCGCAATTACGCCATCCCAATATTGTGCGAGTGGTGCGTTTTCTTGAAGCGAATCATACTGCTTATTTAGTAATGGAATATGAAGAAGGCGATAGTTTGTCAGAGTTAATTGGTTCTGGTGAGAAGGCGACAGAAGAAGAAGTTTTAGCGATTTTATTACCTTTATTAAGCGGTTTGCAGCAAATGCACGAAAAAGGCATTTTACACCGCGATATTAAACCCGCCAATATTTACATTCGTTCGGATAATTCGCCTGTTTTATTGGATTTTGGTTCAGCGCGTTACGATGTAGAAAGTCGTAGCCGTAGCGTGACTGCGATTGTGACACCGGGTTATGCACCATTTGAGCAGTATGAAAGTAAAGCGGCAGCACAAGGTGCATGGACGGATATTTATGCGTTGGGTGCGGTGGCGTATCGGTTGATTTCAGGTGCGACACCGCCAGAAGCTCCTGAGCGAATTGGTGCGGTAATGCGTAATAATCCCGACCCGTTAGTGCCTGCGGTGCAAGTGGGTAATCGGCAATATAGTAATAATTTGTTACAAGCGATTGATTGGGCGTTAAAAGTCACTGAAAAAGAGCGTCCACAGTCGGTTGCAGAGTGGGAAAATGCGTTAGTTGGCGGTCGAGTTAAACATGGCGGGATTTTGAAGAATAAAGTTTCAAGTATTGACAAACCTATTTATACAAAACCTGTTCAAAAAAACCGCACAGTTTCTTTTTTCACTTGGTTTGTAC
>CAYMCP010000137.1:0-3122 GCA_964388965.1 uncultured Thiotrichaceae bacterium
TTACTAAGTATAGACAAGTATAACTAAGTTTTCAATAGCTGCTATCTAACCCTCCGTAGAGACAAGGCATGTAAAGCAAACTTAGACAATAAACACACGTCCAAGCGGACTATAAGCCGTATTACCGAGCGCATCAATTGCCTCAACAAAATAGCGAATATTACCCGTACCTTTTGGCAAGGCTACAACATATTGATTTGCTACCACGCAAGCGCGAGTTTGTGAAGGATAAACGCCTAAATTCTCCATTTCTATCGTTTGCGTTTTATCGCCATTAGTAAAATAATGTAATATAACAGCTTTTACGCCGGTCACATCATGCACAAATGTTCTAAATACCGCTTCTTCTTCGGCATCAACTAAACAACCCTGCCCCCAAGTTTTACCGCCGGGATTAGCTGGACGTACCCAAGGCATAAAAATAGTAGGTGGTGTTGCATCTTTTTTTGCCTTAATTAACTGATTAATTAAACCTCCCGCTAAAGTCCAAGCCTGATTAGCCGCCCTAGTTACCTGCTCATCCCACACTGTTTGACCAGTCCAATACCAATAACAACTGGTTTCTGCGGTATACAACAAGCGACGTAATTGTTGATATAAATGTCCCGTTTCGCCAGCATCTTCAATGCTATGTACCATATTCTGCATTGCAGTCAACACCGCCCAACTGTTTAAATCAGGCGAATAGTCTTGATCTGCCATCGAAAACCATTTTGTAAACTGCGGATCACCATTATCCGCGCCCGCCCACGAACCCGCTTCAATATGCACTTTATTACTTGGATCGACGGGGAATTGATGTAAATAATCCTGAATGCCTACCAATTGAAAACGAGGATCATTGCGGCACATTTCCACCAATCGTCCCGTATTAGAAGTATAATAACTCTCCGCCCCACCGCCATGATTATCACCGTCGGAATGTAAAATAAAAAATGGTGGGTGTTGCGGATCATAACTATTTGTTTTAACGATTTGGTCGTAAATTTGTCCCATAACTTGCTCATACTGCAACGCACCATAACCGCCACGCGCGTCCTCATTACCTAAATAACGTTCCGCAGGTACGCCAATTATCTCATGCGTTTCATTTACCTGATCAGTATAAGTTAATATACACGGTTTCAATAATTGAGGCGAAATACTGCTTGGTGCCCACACATTACGCAACTGCACCCAATCATCCATAGGCGGATTAACCTGAAAGGCGGGATTGGGTGGCAACATACCTTCGTTTATACCCACGTATGGATAATTTTTACAAGCTCGGAAATGATGAATTGAATCATAAATTACCACATTCACACCAGCCTTTTTTAATGCTGGAATCAAATGCGCTTGAAAGGCAGTCTCTGGAGGAAATAATACATCAGTCGCTGGAATATCAAACACTTGCTCAATCAACTCCCGATGCCATGTAATTTGTCCAACAACATCACGCTCAGGAATTAATGGCATTAATGGATGAAAATAACCAAATGCAGTAAAATTAATACGTGGATAATTAAATGCGGTAGTTTGTTCTGCGACATCGCGCAAAGCCTGTGACCAATCCTGAAATACACCATTTGCCCGTCCTGTTTCCGCACAACGATTTAATTGCTCAATCAGTGAGCCAGACCAACTAGTAGATAAACTCGCATGGTCTAAACCGCCGTGAATATATTGCCACACTGCATCGGGAATAAAATGTGTGTAAGGACCTTGTCGTTGTGCAAAAATGCCATCTTTTTCACCATCCCAATAATTCACATCAACTGCGTCGTAATAGGGTTGGTGCATGTGTTTGTGAATGCCAAAATAAATAACAGGTTGTTCAGAAATCGTTATTTTTTGCGAGTGCTGGTCGTCACCGTTTTTTTTTGCGTCGTGGTGTTTTTTTTTGAAGCTGATTCTTTAATGATGATTTCATGATGCACTTTAATCCAATCATCCGCTTGCGCACCCTCTAAATCATCAATTTTGCATCCTTCTATTTGCAGATAAGCCTTACCCGCCTGATAATATTCGGCAGGAACTTGAAAACGATAGCGGTTTTTACCTTTTTTGTTTACTAACGCATCTTTTACAAAATGTTCCACACCTCCATCTTGACGCACAATCATTTGTGGAAAGGGCACTTCATCGTCAGTAATCATAGTGACACTGAAGCCTTTACCTACCAATGGACGTTTAGGTAATTCTACGTCGATAATTTTACTAAACACCGTCACACCTCCATATTTGTGAGGGAATTTATAAGCTTATAAACTCAAGTTATTGGTTAATTATTAGTATTATTATATTCCAAGTTATTTTAATACTAAGATGATTTTGCTTGAGACGCAAGCGTTATCGAATAACGAGGCTGTGAAAAAACTCCAAAAATAACGATTTTAATTATTATAAGTTATTGATTTTAAATAACCCTAAATCAGAAAAAGTAGATATTTTTACAGTCTCAATGATTAACAACAAACTGGTAAATTTAAAGACATAAATGCGTGTAAAACCTGTTTTAGTAATAACATCGTAGCACGCTGGTGCATCCAATTGAGTGACGATGCAGTGCGTCGCCACAAGGAAAAATCTCGTTCTACGCACGTGTAGAATGAGCCACTGACGCACCAGCGTCATGTAAGGTATATTTAGGACTAGGGTGCCAAAATGAGAATTGTTGTCACAACCTGAACCTTGCCTAATGTAAAGTAGGTTGGCTAGGTAGTGGTGATTTAGGCGTGATTTAGGCGTGATTTAATTCGTCGATTCTAATTCACATACTAGAGAATCTGCTTGCATTTCATCATTGGTAATTCTGGTTTTAATTTCTACAGGCTGAACCCCTAACAGTTCAATTTCATTGTTAATTAACAATTCCAATAAATCTGCGAGTCGTAACCACGCATCTACAGAGGTGGATTGGTGTAACGTACCTACAAAGACTGTTATCCAACTGCCTAAATGTTCTTCAAGAAACTTTTTTAATGCACTTTGAGTAACATCTCGCTGTTCGTCTAGGGAGTGCGTTTGGGCATAAGCTAATTTCAATAATAATATGCTGTAAAATTCTAATTCTACACCTAGATGGTCTGGTAAATTTGGCGATTGCTCATTGATTTCCATTCCAAAAGCTGTATAGAACC
>CAYMCP010000138.1:0-2944 GCA_964388965.1 uncultured Thiotrichaceae bacterium
GTGTGAATGGGTTGTTGAGTAAAACACTCGGGGTGTGGCGGGAATTGCTGTCAATATATTTTGTCACAAGCTCAAATACCTTGTTCATATCATTAAACACAGTTTCATATTGAGAATTATTTTGTTGAGAAGCATTTTTATTTTTTTCTTCGAATTGTTTTGCCCAACAACTAGTAGCAGTTTCTACCGCAGAAACCAACCACAACCAAGCAATTTGCGGATCCGATTCAGCATACCAAATAGCTTGCTGATAAAACTCTGCTGCTCGAAGCAAAACTTGAGCGTCTTGTTCTTCTAAACTTGGTAATGTATTCAATAGCTTTAATCTGTTCTCATTTTCTTCATCATCATCTAAAAACACGGGGCGTAAACACCAAGGCAACATAGGGCTATAAAACCGAGTGGTAAACATAGGTTTACGAAGCAGCTCATATGCTTTTACGCAGCCTTTTTCATCACCTAATACAGAAAAGCAACGATTCATGCCACCCGCCCATGTTCTTATCATTAAACATAAAGAAACAAGTGCAGCCAATTCATCAGCTAAATCTTGGCTTCTTTGACCTTTTTTAGCTTCTTTTAAAGGGCGACATGGGTAGTAACCATCTGTTATTTTTTTGTAAATACCTACTCTTATAGTTAAAATCTCAGCTAAATCCCCAGCAGATTTTAATCTCATTTTGCTATAATGCTGTTGAAATTTTGAATCTTCTTTATTTACATCTTTTGTCAATTCATCCAATAATATCATTAACTCATTAGGATATTTATCTTTTTCACTCCCCTCCACAATCATAAGTCGATATGGACCATATTGATAAGCAGGAGATTGATTGTGTAAAGTACAGTTTAAGTTATCCTCACTTGGGACTATTCTTGCATCAGAAAAAATAGGATATTCACGAGTTTCAATTGCGTATACTTGTTGAATATCATTTTGATAAGCATAATTTTCTAAAAAATTCTCAAAAAAACTCTCGTCAAAATAATCTCTTAACTTTTTCTTTTTATTATCTATTGAATCTACAGAAGTTAATTTGTTAGCATATTTATCAACAAAGTTATTAATTTCGTTATCTGAAAGTTTTCTTTCATAAATAAAATTTTCATTAATTATATCTATGAGTTCCTTGAATCGTATTAACTTATTTTCTAAGGAATCCAGTGTTTTTTGTGAGTCATTTAATTCTGTACTAACTCGTTGAATTTGAGACTCAATCGCATTTTTCTCTTGTTGCAAATTTTTAGTTTCCTTTTGTTTTTTTAAGTCATTTTTTTTATTTGTTAAAACGCTAATGCATACTCTACAATTAAAGCATTTTCCTCTCAAAGTTTCATTAAAAAATTTCCAGTTTTGATAAAAAAACAGCCCTTGACTCATATTGATTACTCCTTTAATGAAAAATTATGGCAAATAGATATTTGCTTGGTACAAGTGCAGCATAACTCTTTGATAAACAATCAAGCCTTTTTGCTCTGCGTATTTCAGCACATCTGTTGTAAATGCACAGGTTAAATCCAATTCTTTTGCTTCGTTGCGTGCTTTTTTGTCATCCATCAGCACTAAATCTGCTTGACGTTCCAGTGCCAAGTTTAATACGCCGCGCTCACCTTGACCTAAGTTGCGAGAAAAACTTTGCTTAAAAGTTGGCTTGACAACTTCGATAAAATCACCAAGAGCTGAAACAATTTCTTGTTTTTGCAACGCAACATTGCATTCAATAACGGTTTCTTGATACACAGTATCAGGTATGTAAACTCGCCCAAACAAAGATTTCAAAATAAACAAGACCTGAGCTTGCCCCAGTGCCAATAAAGGACTGGCATTGACCACAACAATCATTGCTTTTGCATAAGATTGGAAAATTGCTGATAGCTATTTTCCAGTTCTTCTGGCGTAGCATTAATAAAAGACAAGCCCTTTTGACTCAACAAGGCGAAAAATTCGTTATAGCTAATATCCAGTAATTCTGCTGCTTTGCTTAGACTGATAACACCACTTTGGCGTTGTTCAATGATGAAATCTTCATACACGGTGCGGCGCAGTTGTTCTTCGTTAGTAAAGTGTTGTGTCAATTCTTCAGGGAGCGTGAGGGTCAGTTGCATGATAAGTCTCCATGCGTTGCTAGTTGAATGCGCAATGTGTGCGAGCCAAACACTCGCACAGGTTTGAAAATCTAGCGTATCACAATCGCGGGTTTGAGTTCAATATTGCGCAAAAATGTCCCCGTGATTTTGCCTTTGAGGGTGATGGATGCGCCTGTTTTCAGGCTTTCGATATAGTCACGCTCGCTTTCTTCACGGATATGCACACGCGCAAATACGCCAACGGTATTATTGGTGTCGCTGGTTTGTAGGGTGTAGCCTGAGTCATTCTTTTTGACTTCGTACAATGGCAATGTCCATTGGACAATTTTGCCTTTGATGTCATTTTCTAGGTTTTCACGTTGGACGTTGGTGTATTCACTGTTAAAGCTAAAGGCTTTTGCCAGTTCGCCTTGTGGAGAAATATCTGCGGCTGTTGCACTTTCAAGCTCACTGATGATTTGCGTTTGTTTAGCGGCGCGTTCTTCTTTAGAGGGTTGGCTTAACATCAAAGCAATGCCCAAAAAGACAGATGCCAGTAGGATTTTAGTGAACAATCCCATACGCAGTTTTGCTCCGCAATGAGGACAGATTTTCGCGGCTTTGGCGACTTCTTTGCCGTAGGATTTACAGGTGGTTAGTTTTGCCATGTTGCTTGCTCCTTGAATGAAGTGAAAAAATTTCCAAATCAGGAGTCTAAGCAATCAGGTGTAAAGTGTCAGGGGAAGGCTAGGGGAAAACGTTATGCCATTACTATTTCAATGATTTGTATAGTGAGGACTGAAGCCCTCATACAAACCCTAACGACTAAACCCCACCCCCTCGCCTTCCCACACCGCCGTCACCCTATCCCCCGCGC
>CAYMCP010000139.1:0-2557 GCA_964388965.1 uncultured Thiotrichaceae bacterium
GATGCAACGGATGGGTAGGATGGACAGGATTTTAATTTGATAAAAAAGTATGTATTTCTTGTTTAAATTGCTCAAAAACCACAGGTAAATCAATAATAAGTGGTTTTATTTTATCCCATTCTAAAAAAAACGTATAAGAATGTCGAAAAAAATGCCGAAACCCTAAATAATCAGCCAGAGATACTTTAAGCTCCTCACTAAACTAATTACAGCTTGACGATTTAATGAATTCTGACTCACCTGTACCAATAAATTATGATGCCAGCGTTCACTATTTGGCACACTTGCATCAATTTGTTTCGCAATCAATAAAAATATGTTCTCCACACCATTGTAAAAAGAATGAATTACAGAACCCATCGCCGTAATTTCAATATTATTTAATGGCTGATACAAAGCTTTCTGGAAAAGCACCTGATAACTATCAAATAACCTATTCAACTGACTTAACTCAAATTCTACTTGGGAAATCAGCTTGCTAGAAATCAATTTGAACTAACTCCCCATGCTGTTGCAAATAGCATCCAAAATCACTATCCAAATCAATAACATCAACAGAATAATCTAAAGTCAATAATAGCTTACCAATTAACTGAAAAAAACGCTCTGGAGGATAACCACGAATTGCAATATCAATATCAGAACCCTGCCGAACCTCACCATGTGCCAACGAACCGAATAAAAACACCTGCTCACAGCCCTCTGCTTTTAACAACTGCACAGCTTTTTGTATATTCTGCTGATAATCTGCCATCAAATCATGAGACATAATATCTACTCCAAACATCACCCAAAAATGATAATATCCCAATATGTAAACTATGAAAAGTCACTATGAAAATTTTTTGCGGGCTTTTGAACAGGATGCGAAGGATGGATAAGATAGACAGGTTTTTTTCTAAATTTTATCTCACTAACAGGCATAAAAAATGACAAATTTAACACTCTCAATCAATGATAATCTCATACAAAAACTGCATGACCAAGCCAATTTACAAGGCATATCTGTAGAACAATGTATCAATAATTTATTGCAAAAACAATTACTAGAACAACAATCCATCCAAACTTGTAAACCAAAACGTATCGGTCGCTATGGCAGTGGTCGCAATGACATATCCATACAAACAAAAACACTCGCTCGCCAAGCAATGAGAAAAAAACATGACCGTCATAGCTGATACAGGCGCAATTTACGCACTAATGATACTAGCGACAAATACCACCATCCTGTACGCCAAATTGTTGAACAAGAAATTGGTGCGATTATCATTCCCACACTAATTTTAGTTGAAATTGATTATTTACTACGCGAGTTTGTCGGTATAAATGCTGAACTGGATTTTATTGCAGATGTGATGGATGGTGCTTATCAACTGGAAACATTAACAATAAATGATTTCAAACGCTGCCACAAACTTATTCAACAATACAAAGCATTAGATTTAGGACTTGCAGATACATCAGTTATGTCAGTCGCTGAAAGGTTAAATATTTATCGTATATTAACTGTAGATGAACGTGACTTTCGAGCAATCAAACCCAAAAATAAACCTTTTACATTGCTACCTGCTGATGGTTTTTGAACACGGTGCAACGGATTGATAGGATGGACAGGATTTTTTCAATATTTCAATTTAAAAAGGAATTATATCTATGAACATTACCTTAAATACACAAGCAGAAGCTTTTGTGCAGCAATCATTACAATCTGGACGGTATCACTCAATAGATGAATTAATCAATGATGCACTATGCTTAATGAATGACTTAAAAGCCGATATTCAAGTAGGCATTGAACAAGCTGACCAAGGCGACTTAATAGATGCAGAATATGTTTTTGAATCAATCAATAAAAGAATGACTTAATGACGCTTAAATTTACTTCGATTGCGCGTGATGATTTAGATAACATTTGGGAATATATTGCCGAAACTAACCCGCCTGCCGCTACTCGTATTTTGCAAATAATAATGAATAAATGTCGCATTTTAGAAGAAAATCCTTTTTTAGGACGAAAACGTGATGAATTAGCAACAGGACTGCGTAGTTTTCCAGTACAGAACCACATCATTTTTTATCGTATTTCTTCTAGTAGTGTAGAGATTATCCGTATTTTGAATGGTACTCGTGATATTGATAAATTATTTTAATAGTACCGAGATTAAAGAATTTTCAGGATTAAATCTTGATTTTATCTCGTTATCTCCTTCCTACATGCCATGTAGGGATGCCGGAGAAGAAATCATTCGACTAATCTCAGCAAGACCTGCGAATACAAAAGAGAAAAAATACTATGAAAACCATTGAACAAAGAACTCAATTTGACGACGACATTTTATTGGTGATAAAAAAACAAGCTTCTGAACAACACATAGATTATCAAATATTACTCAATATGATATTGCGAGATTATGCTGCTAAACATTATAACTATTTGAGCTAATGCTTTTTGGGTGGTGGTGCAAACTGAAGTGCAGGAGTGCAAAATTTATTTTGCAAGCAAACTGAAGTGCAGGAGTGCAAAATTTATTTTGCAAGCAAACTGAAGTGCAGG
>CAYMCP010000139.1:2657-2815 GCA_964388965.1 uncultured Thiotrichaceae bacterium
AGTGCAAAATTTATTTTGCAAGCAGTAAGTTAAACTGAAATAATACTGTTTTTTGCAGGACTAATGCTTTTTGAACAGAATGCCACTGACGCACTGCCTCAGAGTGCATGGTCATGAGGATAATTCTCACCTTGATCGAGGCTATCTTATGGATTTTA
>CAYMCP010000140.1:0-2784 GCA_964388965.1 uncultured Thiotrichaceae bacterium
TATAATTACCTATGGGTAACTGAAACCCACCAAATTCATCATGATAATCCCGTCTAACTAAATTATAATCTGGAATTCCATGAATGAAAATAAAAGGAATTTCATTATGCAACCCACTGTCATAATGCGGAACATAGCGGACACTTTCTCCGATAATTTGTAAATCTTTATTAATCGGACACATTTTTGAATTGGTATAAGCCACTGCGGCTTGAGGGTGTTTTTCTAAAGCGTCAACGGTCAGTGCCAAATATTCCTTTTCGATTCTGTCGTCAGCAGGCAGATACATCATGTAATCTGAACAGCCCAACGCAGCCCCTTTCATAATTGAACCTGTTACACCTAAGTTCTCTTCGTTGATAATAAAAGTAATTCTATCATCTTGCTTTTGCCATTCTCGAATTAGCTCATGACTGCCGTCAGTTGAACCATTGTCAATAATCAGCAAATTAAAGTCTGTAAAAGACTGGTTAAGTATTTTCTCAATACAAACATTCAAGAATCGAGCATAATTATAATTAGGTAACGTAATATCTACTTTTCTTTTAGGCAGCATGGCAATTTACCGAACTTTAGAGTTAATTAATAAGTGATTAAAGCATTTTTAATTGGGAATCAGTATATTTTTTCTCTATTTTACCGTTTTAAAATCATTTTAATTTGGATAATAATCATCATCTAAAATTTGTTGAATTGAATAAGGACAATCTTTTGGAAAAACTTGATGCAACAATCCTGTTTCTTTAACTGCCAACGAAACCGCTTTTGGATAGGCTTTGATAATGACTTCCTCTAAACTTCTTTTTAAACTAGGAATATTTTCTAATTGATCTTGAATTTCAGAACGTTGTTCAACAATTGTTCCTCGCCAACTGCTTCCTTTAAAATCACTCCAACGCTCGTTGAGTTGATTTAACTGAAATTGCCACTTTAATAAATGAGCAATCAAAATCTTAAAATGACTCACCAATTCATTACGATCTCGATTTGCCATACCTTCCAATTCCTCAATTAAATGCGCCTTATCGAGTTCATGAACTTGTCCCGTTTTTAATAAGTAAATATGCTGTTCAATCCAATTGTGAAAATCTTTTTCATATTCTAATTCTAAAGCGTTCATTTTTATTTTCCTATTTGTGAATCAGGATAAAAATTTTTATCTAATAATTGCTCAATCGTATAAGGGCAGGTTTGAGGAAAAGTTTCTTTTGGTAAGCCTGCTTCATCGACTGTAAATATAATCGCTTTTGGATAAGTCTTAATAATGACATCCGTAAGTTTCTTTTTGAGGCTAGGCATCTCAACAAGTAAATCAACGAGTTGTAATCTTTGTTCAATAATGGTTTTGCGCCAACTTTTCCCTTCAAACTCTTGCCATTGATTTGTTAATGTCGATAATTGAAACTGCCATTTTAATAAATGTGCAATTAGAATAATAAAACGACTTTCTAATTCTCTAATGTTACTTTTACCCATTTCCTCCAATTCCTCAATCAAGTGTTCTGTATCGAGAGCGTAAACTTGATTAGTTTTCAATAAAGCAATATGCTGTTCAATCCAATTGTGAAAATCTTTTTCATATTCTAATTCTAAGGTGTTCATTTTTTTATTTCTCCGCGCTGATAACGATATTAAAGTACTTTTAACTGAGAAGCAGGGCATTCAGTATGAATCAAATCGCCGCTGCGTTGCAACACAAAATAACCACGAGTTAAGGCTTCGTTTTTCGTATCATCATTGATGTAAAAACCAGCCAACGCACCATATAATTTATAGTCTTCATAAATAGGAAATAATAATTTGAAATTTTTTATTTTTCTATCTAATTTGTCTAAATCATTAGGGTGCGCTTTATATTTAACTTCCACAATCGCAATTGCATCGCCATTAGTGAGAAATAAATCATATTCTTCTTGTATATTGCCGCGATGTCTTTTCATGTTTGTAGTAATTTCATTAAAGTAAATACTACCTAAATGCGGCTGATTAACCAGACTGTTAAAAAAGAACTCCTCTGCAACATCTCCTTGATTGCGCGTAACATTACCCAAATAGATACCGATTCGTTCTAATTTTTCATCGGTTTTCTTCATTTGTTCATCAGTTTTCTTCATCTGCTCGTCAGTTTTCTTCATTTGCTCGTCAGTTTGTTTTTGCGACAAAGCAAGAGAATCCGTAGAGGCTCTTAACTCCCCTATTGAGTTTCTTAACTCCCCTATTGAGATTCTTAATTCCTCATGAGTTCGTTTCATCTGCTCATCAGTTTGTTTCTGTGAAATAGCAAGACTCGCCACTAAAGCCTTTAATTCATCATCTGTCATCCTATTTTCTCCCTATGTTACCCGTTTCAAATAGCCATCTGGAGCCACGGTAATAAGCAGTTTATTCTCAATTTCTTTATCAATCACAAAAATGTTTCAAATGGATAATTCATAAGTCAATATCTCGACCTACATCCTGCGTTCTCTCCAAATCTAAATCTACCCCCGCTAACGGCGATTGTTGAAAAAATTCAACTAAGGTTTGCGATTTATAACGTTGAATGAGCAAAAGTAAAGCCTTCTCAACTAACTCCTCATTGTTTTCAAGATGAGTGACTTGCATTGCTTGTTTGAGTAAAGTTTGGTTCACCATCACTTGGCTATTCACGATAATTCCTCTCAGAAGTCGTTGTATTAATTAAAATTGAATTGACTAATCTTTACGTTTAGCGAATCCGTTTCAAATAGCCATCTGGAGCCACGGTAATAAGCAGTTTATTTTCGATTTTTTTATCAATCACAA
>CAYMCP010000141.1:0-2766 GCA_964388965.1 uncultured Thiotrichaceae bacterium
AGTGAATATGGCTTGCCAACCTACTACGGTACAAGTATGAAAATAGGGATATTGTTCATTGAGAATTTTGTAACGGCTGCGTCCCATGTTGGCTTTCTTTACGTTTCTTCAAGCAGAGCTTGACGGACAGGCATTACCAAATAAAATTTGGTAACGAGCTAATAAAATTTGGTAACGAGCTAACGAGCTATAGCTAAATCATCCATTGCATCACGATGAACTTACCAAGCTTTAGGTTTAAACTTAGTATCATTTAAAAATATAAGACTTTCCCCATTTTGAGCAATCACAAAAAATCCTTTTCGATAAGCATATTTAGCAACATCATCAGGAATAATCATCGCAGCAACCGCCGCGTAAGCCTTTTTATCTGCATATTCAGGAAATAACAATTTAAACTTTTCCATTCGTTCAATATGGTCGTTCACATCATCAACACTTAATTTACTTTTGACCTCAATCAAAGCACAACAGTCATTATTAATCACTAAAAAATCAATTTGTGTCGCTAAACCGAGTTCTACATTTTCCGCTTCTACATCAGGATAAGTTTTATGTATGGGAATATTTCTTTCTCGAAATAAACGTGCAACACCCGGCTTGACGATACTTTCAACAAATTCTCCTAAACGATTGTTCATTTCACCCATTTTCTTGGTTTGTTCTTTGAGGAGCTGCTCCATTTCCTTAAAGCGACGTTTAGCTTCTTGTTCTCGTTCTTCTGCACGACGTTTAGCTTCTTGTTCTCGCTCTTCTGCACGACGGTCAGCTTCTTTTGCACGACGGTCAGCATCTAAAGCTTGTTGCTTTAATAAACGCTCGGTTGCTTGAAATTTACGGTCTGTTTCTCGAAATAGTTGCCAGATGTCTTGTGAAGTGAGAAGTGGCTCATTATTGGTGGGTTCAGTCATGTGATTTTTTCCTGCTAAATATTAGAGTTGGCTTGCCAACCTACTACGGTACAAGTATGAAAATAGGGATATTGTTCATTGAGAATTTTGTAACGGCTGCGTCCCATGTTGGCTTTCTTTACGTTTCTTCAAGCAGAGCTTGACGGACAGGCATTACCAAATAAAATTTGGTAACGAGCTACGAGCTAAAATTTGGTAACGAGCTAACGAGCTAAAACAGTTTATCAGAAAAAAAACGCAAGAAGCAAAAAATAGACAAGCATTGTCAAATTGTGTCATGCGTAGTTTGAATTAGAAAAAATTTAATTTAAGCCAAGCTACATTAGCTAACCTTTTTAACGTTAGTTTATCAACTGTACAAAAATGGGAACGTGGAAGTAAACACCCGACAGGCTCATTAAGAAAACTACGAGACATTATTAAGAGAAAAGGGATAGAAGCATTAATATAAGGCAAAAAACGTAAAAACCCGCAGCCGCGCCACTAATAAAAACAAACCTTATTTCCGTTAAAGTTAAATTCTCTTAGGCGTTACGCAGTTCAAATAAAAATTTGTCTCGTTTCCTCGTCCCAATAGTCTCCGTTGGGATGCAGCATAGACGTTCTGCGTCCTGATTTATTGTGAGTTGCAAATGTAGCATAAAATTTTTGAGTGAACTGCGTACGGTCGATAACTAAACCGCAATCACGGGAAAAAATCTATCGGCTATAATGACAGTGCAGTTTCTTAATTTTACTTTGTATTCAATGAATTGCCGTAGCATCCCAAAACCAACATCCGTTATTGCTCGACTTAACTTACTATTCTAGGCGTTACGCAGTTCACACGAAAATTTTACGCTATATTTGCAACTCACAATAAATCAGGACGCAGAGCGTCCTTGCTGCATCCCAACGGAGACCATTGGGACGAGAAAGAGGGAAACGAGACAAATTTTTATTGAACTGCGTAACGCCTATATTCTTCAACATGCCTTTCACATTTAAATCTTCAAATACAATCCGGTCAAAAGTCTTTGTCAGGTAATGAGAAAGTTGATGCGCAATTCTCATTTTAAATTTCATGAATGTCATAGGACGCTAGTGCCTCCCACTGGGTGACGACGCGGTGCATCATCACGAGTTTAAAATAGGTCACTAAATTGCATAAATTCAGCAGAATAATAATAATATTTTGACAGTGTGTAGCCCTCATTGAGTGAATGAGGGTTTTTTATTTTCGATTACCGATTTTCGATTTAAACATAAATAAGTTATCTCGCATTGTATTTAATAATTAATAAAATTTATCTTTTCAAAAAATATGCGCTAACTGATTCCCTATTTAGATTACATTCAATACTCAATTTCTCATCGACATCACTCATTTTAATTCCTCTCGCAGCACAATCATTAATAACTGAAAATATATTATATTTCCAATTTATTACCTCATAACCAAACAATTTAATGTATTTAAAAATCCATATAATGTTAAAATAGTCAAAAATAGCTAATATAGAGGAGCACTGTGTGGTTCAAAAGAAAATTTGCATGATTGGCGATTTTGCGGTTGGAAAAACGAGTTTAGTAGCACGTTTTGTTCGTCAAACATTCTCTGACAAATATCTGACAACAGTTGGCGTTAAAATTGATACAAAAATTGTTAATATTGAGACGCAACAGATTAAACTTATTTTATGGGATATTGCTGGCGCAGATGCGTTTACTACTGCGACTGCTTCCTACCTACGCGGTGCAACTGGTTATTTTCTCGTCGTAGATGGTACACGTTACCCAACTTGGGAAACTGCACTTAAATTAAAACAAGCTGTTACAGAAAAAATCGGTGAAAAACCATTTGTTGTTTTACTAA
>CAYMCP010000142.1:0-2496 GCA_964388965.1 uncultured Thiotrichaceae bacterium
GATGCAAGCCTATGCTGGAATTGCGTTGGAATAGTTTTTCGGAGTTTTCAGTATATATAACTACTTTTTTCTTGAAAATCCTATTAGACGAACTTAAGGAAACATCAAATTAACAAATGGATAAGTTTGCTTCCAACGATACACGCCGAAATCACGTTGGTCAGTTGATAAAATTTTTCTTAAGTATAAACATCACTGCGATGCGAAATGGTAATGATGAAAACTTGAATTTCTTCCTGCTCTACTTTGTACACAATGCGGTAATCACCAACCCGATAGCGATAACAACCTGACAATTTCCCCTTGAGGATTTTAATATTAGGGTGTTGACACGGCGATACTGCTAATTGACTAAAAGCTCTATCAAAACGCTTTTGAAGCTTTGCGTCTGCTGACTCGAAAAAAGATGCTGCATCTTCACTCAAAATAACTTGATACATTCTTAATATTTCCGTTTCAAGGCATCCCAAGCTACTGTTTTATTTTGTGCAATTTGCTCACACCCACGAGTAAAATTTTCTTGGAAATGAGGAATATCAAGTAATTCTTGTGTCGCATCAGGCTCTTCACCTAAATAGAGGCTTAGTAATTTTTTGATTAACTTCTCTGGTTCAGTCCCTTCCTCTTGCGCTAATTTATATAATTGCTGTTCTGTATCATAATCAATTGTAATCATTTGCTTATCTCCTTAACGTATCTACCTATAATATTATATTTTCCCTTAAAAATCTTATCTTGATGAGCTTAAAGAAACATCAAATTAACAAATGGATAAGTTTGTTTCCAACGATACACGCCGAAATCACGTTGGTCAGTCGATAAAATGCGTCCATATTCCTACTTGAAAGCCCTATTGTGATGTGTTTTGTTAAAACGTCAACTCAACTTTAAAATGTGTTGCTTGTACTCTAGGTATCACTTTTCCTTTTTCTTTGGAAAGCGAAACAATGCCATGCCGCTCAAGTAATTTTAAAGCTTTTGATAATGCGGACTTGCTGCGATGGCTTATCTTTTCCAGTTCAGCAATAGAATGAGGATTATGCTTATCTATCAACTTTAAAAGCATTTGATTTTCTTGATTTAATACCTTTGCAACGGCTTCTATTGATTCAAACCACACTTTAGGCTCATCTTGTTTAGGCTTATACTCACCTTTTGCAATGGCAATCGTTCTATTCATATAATCTTGTTTAGACATAATACCAATTTTCATCACTTCGCTATTCATTGATTTTCCTCTATAAATTGATTAACACTTTTCCAAAAATCTTCAAGCAACTGTCCAGCAGATTCAAATTCATAAGGTTCAACTATTTTTTGAAGATGCTTATGATCCCAAACTGTGCGCTTTGCAGAATATTTCCTACGTTTAGGTTTGATTGCATGAGCATTGTCATAACCAATCACACGCATATTATTTCTATCATGCAGTGTCAAAGAATATCTTATACCGTGAGGAATATGTTCGTTTGGCTCAACTTGCTTCACTTCAAACTTTGTCCAAAAGCCATTATCCATTGGAAAAATTTCCTTATCCAAAGATAACAAATACAATAACGTTGAATCATTACTCAAACTATAACCTCATTATGAAATATATCAAATTAAGGAAACATCAAATTAACAAATGGATAAGTTTGCTTCCAACGATACACACCAAAATCACGTTGGTCAGTCGATAAAATGCGTCCATGCCCCAAATGCTCTGCCAATATCACCAGCGACGCATCCGCCAAATCCATTGGTAAATCTTGATATTTTTGCATCAACTCCTGCAACCTAACACCATGTGACGACTTTAATTCAAATACCTGAAACATACCCATTCTAAAGCCAGCTAAAAAATCTTGCTGAATAGAATATGTGAACCATCACGCCCTCTTAACAAGTGCATAGTTTCAGTCAAAACAGCACATGTTGTTATATACTACTCTTCATTATCTTGAATAACTTTCTGATGACACTGTTTAGCAACTGAATGCCATGTATCTCTCGGACTCAATAACGCCAAAAAAAATCCTGTATCAGCTATGACCATGCTTAGCCTTTAATTGTTCTGTTAACACTTGTTTATAGTTTTGAGATAAATTAGCATCATCAACTTGCCAACCTCCAACTAAACCTAATTCATCAAATAATTTAGGGTTCGTTTTTGGGGCTTCTTTTCTTTCACGTTGTTCAATAAGCGATTTTAATAACTGTATTTCAGCTTGAGACAATTCTGTTACAAGATTGCTCAATTTTGTTTCACTATATCCACTCATAATAAACTCCTTAGAATCCACTAACACCTTATCGCTCATAAATTTCATCCCGACTCAAAGGCGTAAAACTCTGTACTTTTAACTCATTCAATCATTTTACTCGGCGGTCTTGATTTTGTGTGACTGTTGTTTTTTGATATTTCTGCTTTAAAAACAAATAAAAATCACACAATTCACTTATCTATAGGGGTAGAGAAAAGCCTTACGGCATTCCCCTCCCTCCGAACCGTGC
>CAYMCP010000143.1:0-2401 GCA_964388965.1 uncultured Thiotrichaceae bacterium
TACGGTCAATATAAAGATAGCCTTCTTTTATCAACATGTTAAAATCAGTTATGCCGTAGGGAAATTTCATTTTTGATGCTCAGAGTTAGAAAAATTTGAATATAGTGCCTGTTATAGCATCACTATGTTGAGACATCAATGTAAATAGGAAAAATCGCCATGTCCACTATTTTTCAGTTTAAAAACAATCGCCTGAGCCTTATTCATGCGGATTGGTCTACAGAGTCTTTTGATATTGAATCAGATGATATTACTCTTTTAAATCAATGTAGTGAGCAATATGAACAGGCTTTAACTCAACGTAATAATAATCAGCAGACTTTGTTAGAAATTGGAATGAAATTAGGGCAATGGTTGAATAAAACGGGTTGGTTAGATAATTTGTTAGAAAATGTGGATGCGACGTGGAATGTGGTGTTTAAGGTGTCTAAGCGCATGAAAGAGGCAGATACGGCATTTTTAAACGCGCCTTGGGAATTGTTGGCTTTTGATGGTAAGCATTTAGCAACTGATATTAATGTCAAATTGAATCCCGTGCGTCAAATCGGTGAGGCAAATAATGAATTATCGCCTTCGCCTTATCGTTTGGGTTTAATGTTTATGGCTGCCGCGCCTGATAAAGTCAGCAGTTTGTCGTATGAAAAAGAAGAATTAGCTATTTTGGATGCGACAAAAGATAGTGGTGTGGATTTGACCGTAGAAGAAACCGGTACCCTAGAGGAATTAGCCAGTGAAGTATCGCGTTATTATCCTGATATTATTCATATTTCTTGTCATGGTGGATTTGATGATAATGGTAATCCGATATTAATGTTGGAGGACGAAGAAGGACAACGTTTATCTATGACTGCTGATGCTTGGTTAGGACAGCCCAGTTTAATGAATGTGGAAAATGGCATTAAATTAGGGTTTATTTCAGCGTGTCACACCGCTCATTCTTCACCGCAATTAGCCGATAGTTTAGCCACGCAGTTGATTCGAGGGGGAATGCCAGCCGTTTTGGGTTGGGGTAATTCTGTGAGTGACCTTGAAGCAATTGAATTTGCACAGCATTTTTATAAATTTTTAGCGCAGCAGCAATCGTTAATGCAGGCTATGGGCGCGGCGCGATGGCATTTGTTTAATGATACTAAGCCTGAAAGTCAAGATTGGCATTTGGCACGGTTGTTTGTTGGACGCTATAATATCGCTGCATTAACGCAAAGTAATGATGCGCGACGGTTATTAGATGCGGAGTTCGGTGCAAAGGCGTTTTTAGATAAAAATAAACAAGTCCCGGTGGCAGGACGTGCGGAATTTGTCGGACGGCGGCGGGCTTTGCAAGCGATTATTCGCCATTTTCGCCAACCTGAGCAGTATGCTGGTGTATTGATTCATGGCATGGGGCGACAAGGAAAATCCAGTTTAGCGGCACGGGTTGCGCGGCGGTTTGTGAATTATCAAATTGCGGTGGTGTACGGACATTATGAAGCGGTGGATATTTTGCGTGCATTCAGGAGTGTCGATGGCGAGATTGTTGATAAATATGAGTCTATCATTCTCAATAAGCCAAATAAATTAGAAACTGCATTGAAAGAATTATTAGTTAATCAAAAACAACCTGTTTTATTAATTATTGACGATTTAGAACAGATTTTAATCGAACCGCGTGAAAAAGATAGTTTATATACGGTGCGTCCTGACGAGCAGTCGGCGATACGGGCGTTATTATACAGTTTTCAGCAGTGGGGTGGTCAAAGTCGTTCCCGTTTATTATTAACTAGTCGTTATCGGTTTTTTATTGCTGATGAACGTGGACATAATTTAGCTGATTGTTTATTGCACTGGCATTTGTCGCCAATGGATTGGAGTGAGCGGCGTAAGCAGTTGGAGCAGAAGCAACGCGCTTTAAATATTAGTGAAAAACGCCAGTTTAATGAACATTATGAGTTACAAAGCCGTTGTTTAAGATTAGCGAATGGCAATCCGGGTTTACAAAATCAATTGTATGTGTTGATTCGTCATGATGCGGTATTGGCAGAGCAAACTTTAACGGAATTAGAACAATGGTTAACTGGGGAATCGCAGCAAATTAGTGATGAGCAAACTCGTGATTTATTAGAAGGTTTGGTATTGGATAAGTTGTACAGTTTATTATCTGAATCATCGCAGGAATTATTGCAATTATCACAGGATTTTGTGATGCCGTTGCCATTGAGCGTATTACAGAATTTAGCCACTGAACAGGCGATACAGTCATTATTAACGTTAGGATTGTGGGATGGCTGGCGCGATGAGGAAACACTACAAGCTGCGGCGATGTTGAATAAATTAGCCAAGCGTTTGTGTATTGATTTGAATGAAGCGCAAAAACAACAGCTTGCACAGAAATTATTATCGCCATTATGGACAGTCTGGCAAC
>CAYMCP010000144.1:0-2330 GCA_964388965.1 uncultured Thiotrichaceae bacterium
GGATACGTCCTACAAAACAGTTTTCTATGATTTTTGATACAAACAAGTGCATCGCCTGTCAGACTTGTACGGTAGCTTGTAAGACGACATGGACTACAGGACGTGGTCAAGAATCCATGTTATGGAATAATGTAGAAACTAAGCCTTATGGCTTTTACCCATTAGGTTGGGATGTTAACATTCTCGACAAACATGGTGTACAAGAATTGGGCGGTGATGTTTACGCTGGAAAAACGCTATTTGAATCTGCACCTTCTGGTGAAACAATTTTAGGTTATTTGCCAGATGATATTGACTATGCTCATCCAAATATTGGTGAAGATGATTCTCTAGGTCTAATAGAGCAAGGTGCATTCTTACAAAGCCCACACATGCAATGGATGTATTATTTACCCAGAATTTGTAACCATTGCACTTATCCTGCTTGTTTAGGTGCCTGCCCACGTCAAGTAATTTATAAGCGTCCAGAAGATGGTATTGTTCTATTGGATCAAAATCGTTGTCGTGGTTATCGAGAATGCGTCAAAGGCTGTCCTTACAAAAAAACCTTTTTTAATCCAATCACTAGAGTGTCGGAAAAATGTATTGGTTGTTACCCTGCTGTGGAGAATGGTAGACAAACGCAATGTACGATTACTTGTATTGGTAAAATTCGTTTGCAAGGTTTCATGACCACGCCAGATAAGGCGCGAGAAGATAATCCTATGGATTATTTAATTCATATTGCTAAAGTTGCTTTACCACTGTATCCACAATTTGGTTTAGAACCGAATACCTATTACATTCCTCCGATTCATGTCCCACCAGCTTATTTATATCAAATGTTTGGTAAAGGCGTAGAAAAAGCCACGAAGGTTTATCGCAGTGCAAAAGACGACAAACAGTTACTAGCTGCTTTACTACTATTTGGAGCAACACCTGAAATTACGCATCATTTCAAAGTAGAAAATGACTACGCTCTGGGTTTCGACGAAAAAGGAGTGGAAATCGCACGCTTACCATTACGTGAACCGATTTATATCCGTGACAAATTCGATACTAAACATCAAACCTACCGCACTAATATCACTTGATTGGAGGATTATATGAAATGGTATAACTTATTAATAATTAAGCTAATTTTTAGCTATTCATTTACTGCAATGGCAACTGATATTACAGCGGTGAGAATCGAAGGTCACACTCCAATCATGGAACTCACTGATACATTATGGAGTACGGTACCAGTAAGCGATATTACCTTATTGCCTCAGAATGTAGCTTTGCCACACAATACAGTACCAGCAGTGACAAACCTTAAAGTGAAAGCAGTACACAACGGACAATGGTTAGGTATTCTACTGGAGTGGCAAGATGACACTAAGGACGATAAATTTTTAACTGATCAGTACGGAGATCAAGTTGCAATTCAATTCCCAATTGACGCGAATGCCAGCCCAATGATGGGAAATGCAAAAGGACGAGTTAATATTTTGCAATGGCGTGCTGCATTACAACGCGACTTGCAAGAGGGAGACATTAGTTTACACGATCTATATCCACACGCCTTAGTAGATACCTACCCAGATGAAGTACTGAATGCTAGTGACTCGTTGCCTTACAGTGGTGCTTTAGGTTTGGGCAACCCTGTATCACATCAGAGCAAAAGTCCAATACTCGATCAAATAGCGGAAGGTTGGGGTACACTCACCGTCAAGCTATTAAATCAACAAGCAGACGGGCTTGGTATATGGAGCAACAATATGTGGAGGGTTATTATCACATTACCACTTTCCGGTGTTGGAGAAAATGCACCACGTTTAGCACCTGACCATACGACTCAAATTGCATTTGCAGCTTGGAATGGTGGTGCGGATGAAGTTGGTTCTCGTAAATCCTGGTCCATTTGGTCTAATTTATACATTGCGCCATAATTAGCAATGTTTATTCACAAAGCGGTATATCTTTAATGGTGTACTGCTTTTTCATCTTCTTTTGTTCTTTTGAGGTATAAAATGTGAATACTGATACTGATTTCCTACTTCAACGTGCAGCTTGGTTTCAAATACTTGCACAGGGTTTTGCTTACCCACAGCCGACAACTTTTTGTCGTAATTTAACTCAGTTAGTCATTCCTCAGTATTATTCTGCCGAACAACAACAAGCTTTAAGTGAAATATCACATGAAATATTACATATTTGGCAAAATATAGATGTTTTAGAATTAGAAAGTAGTTATATACCATTATTTCTTGCTAATGCAACTTGCCCTTTGAATGAAACAGCCTACGGAGATGGACGTAGCAGTTTAGGGCGACCATCAGTATTAGCAGATATAAGTGGGTTCTATA
>CAYMCP010000145.1:0-2326 GCA_964388965.1 uncultured Thiotrichaceae bacterium
TGCGGTCAACGTAGAGGTAATTTTCTGTGACTAGGGTTACGAAGTCACTGATGCCGTAGGGGAATTTCTGCATGAATTTATCCTTAGTTTATTATTGATAATAGTGAATTTATACGCTAAAAACGTTATGATTAACTTAGTATAAATTCACAAATCTGTATTATTTGAATAATAATATTAATTATGCCAGCTAGTTGCATTTTCTCACTCATTAATATACACAAAATTTCAGTTGAGCTATACTTATCTTACAAGTGCAATTCAGTTGTAGCATAATATGGTAACATACTGTAATACTATGTTTTTTATTCAAATGGGGAACACAGAAATGATCTTTCTCAAACTTTTTATGCGATTTTTCGCGCCCAAGCCGGTGCATTGTCGCGGCATCAAACCTTATCAGCAAAGCATTAATGTCTTAGCTATCTCTGAAGCCACGCCGTCTTGACGAGATAAAAAACTTGCGCGGCTTTTATGAACAAGGTGCGTCTAAAACAACGCATTGCCAAGTATCTCGTTCGCTGGCTCGGGGGGTATGCTTAGCGGGTAGCCAAGCCGTGACCGCAACTCCATACGATAATATATCAAGTGTTACAAGTGATAAAAATTCTGGAATTAATGGTTGCTATTGCTGTTATAATAATTTGAGTATAGTCAATTTAGACACGTCGCAAAATGTGCCTACTGAAACAGTGAGTGATGGCATCACTGCTGAAATTACGCAAAGCTCTTACACGGCTATTTTAACGGTAGTATCTGGCGAAGGGATTGGATTGATTGCGGTTGATTTAATGAAATAATATTTTTAACTCATTCCCAAATGTTGAGCTAGTAAAAAAACTATTTGGGAACAGAGGGAGAAGATTAAGTTGTTTTTTGGAAAATCTTGCTTCCCCTGTTTTTCCTCATGCGCTTATAAATCATTCAGAGGATGTTAATCACTCACAGTAAATTCTATCGGTGTACTGTTAAAAACCAATGTCCCGTTATTTAAACGATAACCTACGTTAATTTGATAATGTCCCTTAGCACTGATTTGTCCCTCAAATACATTAACACGCTGTTGCTGATTTAACTGTTGTTGTGACTGAGCCTCCAATGTATCTAAACTCCCATCCCAAGACTGCCAACCATTTGCAGATTGCATAACCATTTGTATTTGCTCATTATTTTGTTGTCTGTAACTCACAACATTCACAATATCAGCTATTTCGTTACGGTGTTGCGTGTCTGGCATAATGGTCATATTGACGTTTAATTTTTCTTGCGTACTCACTTGCAATTGACTGCCATATTGCCCTTTATCCGTGGAAATGCTAGGACGAAATTGAGCCTGCGTAAACTGTAATTGCGCAGAATCAGGATTAATTGCAAAACCTACAACACTGGCATCACCACTTAAAATATCGCTAATTTGTGTTGCATCTAATACTTGCGCTGTGTAGCGATAACCTAAATTTTCGATATTTCTCACAAAACTGCGTAAATGATTTTCCGAACCTGCAATTAAACTATTGTAAAGCGTTTGAATAGCCTGATTAGCAGTATTTGCTAAACCTTTTTGTAAATCAGCAATATCCACTTCCTCAATCAACGCCCCCACTTGTAATGCCTCAATTTGAGATGTTTCACCACGCGCAATCAAGCTATTATATAAATCCTGCAATTCAGCGTTATTAAACACACCAACTTCCTCAGAAGCAATATCTGCCACATCATATTGTTGCATTAACCACAATACGCTATCCATATGACGCTGTTCAGACATCGAAATATTAGCAAAAACAGGTGTTTTCCATTTTTCATACAATACCGTATAAACATCACGCGCCAATTTTTCCTCTTCACGCATGAAAAGTAAACTTTGTTGTTCTTCAGCGGTTAAAGTCGTATTAGCTATGGTTTCAGCATTAATACAATTTTCACCATCGACACACAATTGTTGTGAATTTTGTTGCGCACCATTAGCTTGTCCACCGTTACGCCATTCTGGTTTTTGATTACACTCAGAACCATCTGTCTCGGTACATGTGCCCTGTAATCGTAAAGCTTGTTGTCCGTATTGCGCCAAACCAGTTGACAATTGCACTGATAGTAACGCAAACCCTACTGTTTGAATCAATCTTGTTGTTTTCATCACTTCACCTTGTATCGTTATTAGTAAGTCTTCACTTATTCTTACGCATCGATTGCCTAATACTGTCGTTTCCCAAAGAATTTTTTTACATAAACATTTAAACTATTATTAAAACAATTGGTTATTTGTACCCTTTGTTAATTTTCACGCAGCCACACTAATCGCTCAAATCCAATCGCCACGACTGCC
>CAYMCP010000146.1:0-2241 GCA_964388965.1 uncultured Thiotrichaceae bacterium
GTAACAACAACGTATTCTTTTTTTACCGATTAGAGTTGCGTTCTATTGATGCTGCTTTATTTTTAAGCCAATTGATATTTAAAGAAAACACCGTATTTAGATAATGTCTAAGCCTAAATCCACTAAACAACAATGTTTAAACAAATTAGCACGTATACGGAAACTATTTTATTTGCTAATTTATTTTTAAACGTGTCAAAAATTTGAGTATTTCAATATGCCTATTATTACTGAATTATACCGTTATCCTATTAAAGGAATGAGTGCGCAACCATTGCGGATGATTTCTGTGCAAACTGGTTGTGCGATTCCGTTTGATCGTTGTATTGCATTGGCGCACGGAACAACTTCGTTCGATCCCGATAATCCACAGCATCAGCATAAATCAAAATATCTTATGTTGATGAAAAATGAGAAATTAGCCGCATTACAAGTACAATTTGATGAAAATGCAGGATATATCACCATTCGACAGGCTGGAAAAATACTTGTTGAAGGCAATATAGATGAGGATAAACAAACTTTAGAAGCATTTTTTGCGGATTATCTAGCAGGTGAAATTCAGGGAAAACCAAAATTGATTTATGCTAATGATGCCGAGCATACCTTTTCGGACGTAGACGCGCGAGTCATTTCTTGTATTAATTTGGCAACGCTACGTGATTTAGAAGCAACTTTGCAACAAGCTATACATCCTATGCGCTTTCGTGCCAATTTATATTTTGATGAGGCGACAGCGTGGTCAGAATTAGATTGGATTGATAAGACGTTTGCTTTAGGTACGGCTATAGTGCGCGTGTTAAAACCAACTTCACGTTGTGCAGCTACAAATGTTAATCCAGAAACAGCACAACGCGATTTAGCTCTTCCTAATGCCTTAGTGAAAACGTATGGACATAACAATTTAGGTATTTATGTGCAAGTGGTTCAAGATGGTTGTTTAAAAATCGGGGATAAATTTACTGTTTTACCCACCCATACTTGAAAATCCCCACCTTACCATTGATCAGGAAAAATATATGAAACGTAGTTTGTTGACTTGGGTGCGAGCAACACGACCACAGTTTTTTACTGTCATGATATTGCCCATTATGCTGGGTACCATGTTGGCGTGGCGTGAAGATGCTGTTTTTTCCCCTTTGTTATTAGGTTTGTCTCTGCTAGCAGGTATATTGCTACATGCAGCAACCAATGTGCTGAATGATTATTTTGATCATCTCAATCGAACCGATGAATTTAATACTGATCCATTAACACCATTTGCAGGTGGGAGTCGGATGATTCAAAATCAATTACTTACTCCAAATGAAACGTATTATTTTGGCTTAATTTTACTTAGCATTGCAATATTGATTGGTTTACTGTTGGTTTGGTTGACAGATTTTGGCTTATTGTGGATAGGCTTAATTGGTGTGTTATCTGGTTATATTTATTCCGCGCCACCGTTTGCATTGCAAAGTCGGGGTTTAGGAGAATTATTAGTAGGATTGAATTTTGGTATTTTGAGCGTTTTGGGTGCATATTATGTTCAAACACAACGTTTTGATATATTACCTATTATTGCGGCGATTCCATTAGCTTGTTTAGTAACGGCAATTTTGTATATTAATGAATTTCCAGATTATGAAGCAGACAAAAAAGCGGGTAAAAAAACATTAGTCGTGCGTTTAGGATTAGAAGCGGCACAAGCGGTTTATTTTGCCTTGATTGCGCTTAGTTTTATTATTATTGCTATGGGTGCGTTTACTGGTTATTTTCCTTTGGCAACGCTGATTGCATTTATTTCACTAATTGAAGCTAAAAACGCAATTCAAGTATTACATCAATTTGCTGATCAACCTAAACAACTTGTTCCTGCAATTAAAAATACAATTGAGCTACATTTTATGATGAGTGTAGTGTTAATTTTTAGTTTTTATTTGCCAGAGGGAAGTTGTTTTGCCTAAGTTGCGAAGGCGTACCATTGTGTCCGTGCATAACAAACTCTGTACGCCTAAACGTCTCCCCAAACTTTCTCGTCCCTACACGCCAAAAAGGTAATTGCAATAAAAATAGTAAAAATATTAAATTTTCAGAAGAAACACTATGGATACAAAGTTTATTAAAAAAATGCTGAAACTGATAGGAGATAAGATGAAAGTTACTTATTTCTTATATGACAATGCGTTAGCAAATAATGAAACCATTGTGATGCTTGAGCAGTTAGGCTTACATTTTATCTCAAAATTGAATTGGCTTGGG
>CAYMCP010000147.1:0-2200 GCA_964388965.1 uncultured Thiotrichaceae bacterium
CAAAATTATAAAGCTGAACTTAGCAAAAGTTTAAATGCAAAGTATGATTATCGTTGATACTGGGTTTTGGGTTGCACTGATTAATCAACGTGATACGCATCATGAGCTTGCAAAAAATAAATTAGTTGAGCAGGGTGAGAAAAATGAATCGCTTGTTACAACTTGTGCCGTGATGTCTAAAGACGTGTCATTTGTTGTTATCCCGTTTAGGACAAAATGCACAAATGTGTTTTATTCGGGATTATCAAGCACGATTGTTTGAGGTATTTGAGTTAAACCGAACCCATTCTTCTCGTGTGGCTGAATTGATGCAAAAATATCAAGATTTACCAATGGATTTAGCGGACGCGTCGCTGGTGATATTGGCAGAGCATTTGGGAGATGGACGCATTTTATCGACTGACCAACGTGATTTTGGTGTGTATCGTTGGAAGCAAACTTATCCATTCGTTAATTTAACGTTTTCTTAATTTCGTCAAAATAGGGATTTCAAGGGAAAAATAGTAATATTTATAGATACATTAAGGAGCTAAGCAAATGATTACAATTGATTGTGATACAGAGCAGCAATTATATAAATTGGCACAAGAAGAAGGAACTGACCCAGAGAAGCTAATTAAAAAGTTGCTCAGTTTTTATTTAGGTAAAGAATCCAAAACAACACAAGATTTACCCCAATCAGAATATAACAAAGCTTCAAATAAAAAGAATTCTAATCCTGAGCTTATTCGAGATTTAGGGTTAATTGGTTGTTTTTCTGCTGAGCCTGAATTATCAGAAAACTACAAAGCCGTGTTATCAGAGAGTTGGGATAAAAAATATGATAATTGCTGATACAGGCTTTTGGGTGAGTTTGTTTAATGAGTTTGATAAATATCACCTTTTAGCTGTTCAGTGTTATGAAAAAGTAATTGCTGATAATGAAAGTTTGGTTACGACTTGTGCAGTCATGACAGAGACTTGCCATTTACTTATGAAAAGAGCGGGGTTTTCTGTGCAACAAAAATTTATAACCAGTTTTCATAAAGGTGCTTTCGTTGTTTTTGAATTAAAAATTGAGCAAGGCGAACGTTTACAACTTTTGATGCAAAAATATCAAGATTTACCAATGGATTTAGCGGACGCGTCGCTGGTGATATTGGCAGAGCATTTGGGAGATGGACGCATTTTATCGACTGACCAACGTGATTTTGGTGTGTATCGTTGGAAGCAAACTTATCCATTTGTTAATTTGATGTTTTCTTAAGTTCATCAAGATAGGAAAGGTGGCGCAGAGTACCTTTAATTGCATCAATCAAAAGGAAAAACAATTATGCATGATGATATTATTTTAGATGATAATCTACTACAAGAAGCTTTTGCTTTGAGTAATATTCGTAGTCAAAAAGAGTTGATTCATTTAGCTTTACAGGAGTTTATAAATAAGCGTAAAACTAAATCTGCTCATAATTCTCAAAGTTTATTTGAGCTTGCAGGTAAAATTGAGCTATGTGATGATTATGACCATAAGCAATTACGGCAGTTACGTCATGATTTTGATTGATACATCATTATGGATTGATGTTTTTCGAGATAAAATAGGACAGAAAAAGCAACGTTTACAAGATTGGATTGGAGAGCAAAAGGTTGTTTTAACTCGCTTTAACCAGTTGGAGTTATTACAAGGTTGTAAAAATGAACAAGAATGGAATTTATTAAGTCCTTTTTTGGAAAAACAGGTATATTTAGAGACTTCAACACATACTTGGCAATCAGCGGCACATATTTATTATGATTTACGCAGACAAGGTTTGACTATTAGAAGCCCAATAGATTGTTGCATTGCTCAAATTGCTTTAGAAAATAACGTATTATTAGCACATAATGACAGAGATTTTGAGAGTATTGCTAAGGTTTGTGCTTTACAGCATTATAGATTTTCTATGCAGTGAAAATATGATAGTGGTTACATGCTATTGGAATATATGGTTTTTATTTCAAAACGTAGGACATGGACGCATTTTATCAACTGACCAGCGTGATTTTGGTGTGTATCGTTGGAAGCAAACTTTTCCATTTGTTAATTTGATGTTTCCTTAATTTCGTCAAAATAGGGTTTTCAAGGGAAAAATGGTTATAATTTTAAAAGTTTAAGCAATGCCTTCACCAAAGGTTGGAAAAAATGAGCAATTAGGGTAAAAAGTAAAGAGTCGAAATCCAT
>CAYMCP010000148.1:0-2188 GCA_964388965.1 uncultured Thiotrichaceae bacterium
ACCTGTTACTAAAATTTTCATTTAACACCTTCAAATTCAAGCAATTCATCTAAAAAAATTCAATTATATATCTCAATCTTAATTGCAGAAAAAGGCTCTAATACCTTAAAGTCGCTGTCAAAGGTGATTATTTTCTCACAATATTTTTCTGCGAATTTAAGATGAATAACATCGTTTATATTTTTTCCATAATTATGTTGAGTGCATAATTGATATGCAGAGAATACTAAATTTTCCTCTATTTGTTCTTTAATAAATTGCCGAAAAAATAACACCATTTTTTCTTGCTCTGTAAGCTGGTTTAGTTTGGACAACACAAAAATAAATTCAATCATTACCAACGGAGAGATAACGAGCATTTGTTTTTCTATCGCTTGTTGGAGCAAGCTTTGCGCTATGCTTTGTTTTCTAGTATCTTGATTAATAACAAAATACACCAACACATTGGTATCAAAAAATATCACAATTAACCCCGTTACATAATGCTTCTATATTAATTTCTTTACTCACTTGAGGTAAATTAGAACGTTGTTGGATAATTTCATCAAATTGTTGCAATTGTTTGGCGATTTGAGTGTCTGTTGTAGATTCATTAAATTCATCAACCAACACAACTACCCTTGCATGTTTATTAAGAACCTTCTGATAATGTTTTAACTCTATATATTTTCCAGTAATATCTGTTTCAAATTCAATCGCATACATATAACTTCTCCTTTTTAAAGTTTATTTAACACTCTCAAATTCAAGCAATTCATCTAAAAGATTATTTGCAATCATAACGCTTTGTTTATATCCTTCACAATCTATGAGAAAATTATAACGGTATTCTTCTGCACAAACAGTAATCACTTGCAATGCCATAAAATAATGACTCTTATCTGTTTTAAACTCAGTATTAGCAATCAGTTCTTCTAAGAGTCGTTGTAACTTATGTGTTTTGCTGTATGAGCCAAATTTAGTTTTGGTTTCTAATAAGTGCTTAAATAAAAGCTCCAGCATTTGTTGATAATGAAAACAATGAATTGAACAGTCTTTAATTTCAACATTGCTTAAAACATCAATAGTAACAGCATGTTGCCACGCTTTACCTGCAAGATTTTCTATGTTTTCAAATTTTTTGAGTTTTTCTTGATACATGATGTTTTCCTTATGGTTATATCCAACCGCGCTGTTCGATTTCGCTCAGTAGATTATCAGCCGTTTTAACCAGATTTGGCACATAAAAATGTCCATTTTGTAAAGCATTGACCAGCATGCTAAGGTCTTCAATATATTCGTGAATCATTTGGTTTCTCAGTTTACGCATAGTCATCCAATCATCCACCGAGTCAAGAAAACCTAAACGTTCTGCTAAATTAAGATTATCTATAGCAGAAGCTGTTTTTTCAGCCAATGCGCGTAAAAGTAACGGTAATAGCTTATCGCCAATAGTATCTTGCAAGCGAGCAAAACGACTGACAAAGGCTTCCACTCGTTCTGCTAAATCTGGATCGGTTTCAAGTTGTGCGGCTTGCTCTATTGTAAACGAGTCTTTAAATAAGCGGGAATCTGTAGTGATGAGGTGCCGGCATTCTTTACGAATAACGCGAGATAAAAATTGCAAACGCAAGAGTAATGCAGGTTCTAATGTCATATTAATTGACCTTGTTTTAATGCTATATCGTGAATAGGCAAACGCATTAAATTAGGCGCAGTCACTAGCACGTCAACTTTTTGTCCTCCCAGTGCACGCGATACACGCGCCGAAAACTGTGCCGCAATCAACGCAGGATTGTCCGTAGAGTCCGTTAATTCAAGCAATAAATCAATATCGCCACCACGCGCCGCGTCATCAAGCCTTGAACCAAACACACGCACACGACTTGAATCTCCTGTTAATTGGGAAGCAATATGACGAATAAGCTGTATTTGTTCATGGCTTAGGCGCATAATGAGAGGTATCCAGACAAGTTTTTAAGCAGAGTCTTTCCCCAATTTTTCTTCAAGCAACTTTCTTAAATGCGCAATTTCTGCTAAAGCGGCTTCTTTTGCTTGACGCTCTTGCTCTTCATGTTTCAATGCCTGCTCTTTATGTTTCAACGCCTGCTCTTCGCGTTTTAATGCCTGCTCTTCGCGTTTCAATGCCTGTTCTACTAAACAACCACCCGCTTAAAGACGGGTGGGTTAGAGTGTTTGGCGGCTGAAA
>CAYMCP010000149.1:0-2156 GCA_964388965.1 uncultured Thiotrichaceae bacterium
AAAGAGACTCAGCTGTTTGGTCAGCCTCTTCCTCGGCTTCTTCTTCCGTCGAAGCTTTGGTTTTTGATTTGATAATATTGAGAAGCGCGTTCGACGCGCTTCTCGGGGTCTGGGGTGTCAACCCCAGCGGGGTGTGGGTGCGCCAGGATAAGGCGCGCTTATCCAACGGGTTAAAATCCCGTCTTCGCTGGTCAAGAGCCATGCCGGTGAAGAATCAAACGTCAGGCTCATAGAGGTGACAAAATGAGTCAAGCATGACGCGCGAAGGCGGCAGGCCGTAACGCGAGTGAAGCTTGTAAGCTCCGAAAACACACGTGGATGTCGACCATCTCCAAACACTGGGAAGACCTCGCCCGCGCCTCTTTGAGGGGGACACCGAGCCTCAGGCTCCGAGGTAAGCGGAGATCCACCGGAGTCCCAGAGCACGGCATGTCGTCGAACGGATAAGCGACGCAACCTGGGAGATCTCGACGCCTCCCTCGTGGTGAGCCCCACGAGGGTAGGAAACGGCGAGCGAAAGCACAGCCCAACCGATGGGCGTCGAGAAGTCGGAGTCGGCCATAGTACTGAAGACGCGGGGTAACGCCCGTCGAGGAAAGGGCCGACAAGGAGTGAACCGTGACTGACAGAACATCGCCCGACGCCGAGCGGGTCAGCGATGTCCCTGAATGGCAGCACACGATCATTGAGCTGGTGAGGTCTGATCCCAACTTGCGGATCACCACCCTCGCCCATCGTCTGACGCCGGACTTCCTCAAAAGGGCCTACAAGCGCCTCAGATGCCAGGCAGCACCTGGTCCTGATGGCGTCACGGTCGAGGAATATGGGGCCAGTCTCGAGGCGAACATCACGCGGCTCCATGCGAGTCTGCGCGATGCCAGCTACCGGGCCAGTCCGGCTCGACGAGTGCATATCCCCAAACCCAACGGCGCGCTTCGACCGCTGGGAATCCCGAATGTCGAGGACCGTCTGGTTCAGACCGCGATTCTCATGCTGTTGGAGCCGATCTATGAGCAAGACTTTCTCAACTTCTCCTATGGCTTTCGACCCGGTCGAAGTGCCAGAGAGGCTCTGGAAGCACTGCGCGTGACGATCGACAGGCGAGCGGTGAAGGTGGTCTTCGAGGCAGATATTCGTGGATTCTTCGATCACCTCGATCACGAATGGCTGAGGAAGTTCCTCAGGCACCGTATCGCGGATCGGAGGGTCCACCGGCTGATCGGAAAGGTCTTGAAATCGGGAGTGGTGGAGGAAGGCAAGGTCACCCGGAGCAAGAAGGGTACTCCGCAAGGAGGCCCCCTGTCGCCGTTGCTGGCCAACATCTACCTGCACTACGTGCTCGACCTGTGGTTTGACCGTCGCTTCAGTCGCTCCTGTCGAGGAGTGGCCGAGATGGTTCGATATGCAGATGACTTCGTCGTCTGCTTCGAGCATCTGGACGAAGCGCAGCGGTTCGCCACCGAGGTTGCGGAGCGCTTCGGCGCCTTCGGCCTGGAGCTGGTCCCCGAGAAGACCCGACTGATCGAGTTCGGAAAGGACAGTGAGCCGAAGGGACCGGGGCCCAAATCTGGGCCCACGACCTTCGATTTCCTGGGCTGCACTCATTACATGAGGCGACGAGGCAAGCGGGGTCTGCGCACAGCCCGCAAGCCCTCGAAGAGGAGCCGGACACGGTTCCTCGCTGAGGTCAAGCGATGGTTGAACGCTCGGATCCACTGGCCGGTGCGAGTGCACCAGCATATGTTGAGTCGAAAGCTGCAAGGGTACTTCAATTACTTTGGGTTACGCCACTGTCTGGCCGCGTTACGGCACGTGCGGTGGCATACTCAGAGGTTGTGGATCCAGGCGCTTCGACGACGCAGCCAGAAAGCGAGCCGAACGCTCTCGTGGGAGAACGTGAGGAGCAAGCCATGGTTCTCGCTCCCGAAACCAAGGCTTCGACGGAAGAAGAAGCCGAGGAAGAGGCTGACCAAACAGCTGAGTCTCTTTCCTTTGATGGGAGAGCCGGCATGATGAACTCACTCCTTAAGAGCCGGATGCGGGAAATCTGCACGTCCGGTTCTGTGGGGGCCGGGGGGAGTGATCCTCCCGGCTACCTGACGTGCGCCAGGATAAGGCGCGCTTATCCAACGGGTTAAAATCCCGTCTTCGCTGGT
>CAYMCP010000150.1:0-2136 GCA_964388965.1 uncultured Thiotrichaceae bacterium
TTTCAGCCGCCAAACACTCTAACCCACCCGTCTTTAAGCGGGTGGTTGTTTAGTTAATCAACTGAGACAATGCGATAAATTGATAGTATTAGTTGATATTCCTGGTTTGTTAGCCGCTAATGTTGGACGCTTTAACGACATGGATGTGATTTTACAGCATGTACTATCTGCAACAATTAAAGAGACAGATATGACAAATACCTTAAAAGGTTTTGTTAAAGATATTATGAATAGTGTCATGCCTTCATCTATTCGTATGGGACAATTAAAAAGTATTGCTTTTGTAGCCAATAAAGCTGATATGATTAATTACAATGAAATTGATACTTTAAATCAATTGCTACAAGAGTTTGTAAAAACAAAAATTAAAAACTATCCACACATTAAACATATGTATTTTGTATGTAGTGCCATACGTTCAACTGAAATGCGTGGAGAGGATTTATTAGGATACTCCTTTTATGATACGGCTGGAAATTCAACTCGTCCACCCCATCCAACTGATTTAATGTCACGGTTATCCCCTTCACCATTACCCGAATCTTGGCCTGATTTTTGGTCTATAGGTGAATATTATTATCCTGAAGTGTGGCCAACTGTACCACATAAGAAAGTAACACCACCTAATCAAAATGGCTTAGAAGAAATTTTACAATTTATTTTTGAAGAACAATAGGAGAGTAGTTATGACTGAACCAACCCGTCCTTTAGGTCGCCCAATTCAAAAACCACGCCCAGCTCAAGCAGAAATTACTGCAAGCACTGCGAATTTAGAAATTGAATCATCTGATAACAATCAGCCGTCCATAGAAACTACTCATGTAGAAAAGAATCAAGCACCGAACAGTGGGCGAGGTAGAGACAATACTTTAGGTCGTCCTATTCAAAAACCCAAAGAAATGGAACTAAGCAATGTTTCTTTAGCCGATTTAGAACGTGAGGAGATGGAGGCAGAAGCTGAAGAAGTATTTTATCAGCCTATCAAATTACCGATTGCTTGGCTTTCAGGTGTTTGGTTAATCGTCTTATTATTTTCAGGCGTGATTGGCTGGTTTGTATTTGCGCAAATTATGAGTACCGTACAAACTATTTTGCAATTACCTTTAGTTATCCAAGCTATTTCTTGGTTATTAGTTGCATTCTTTAGTTTTATTATTATTTATCCACTGACTAAGTTGCTTATAGCTTATCGCCGTTTGAAACCAGTCAAACAAATTAAAATGACTAAAGTAACAACACGTAATTTATCCGCTAATCAACTTAATGCAGCCAAACAAAATATAGTTCAATACTTACAAGACTACCCTCTTGATGAGAGTGAATTTTATCAGCAGCTTAAAAAGCTAGGTTTGAGTAAAAAAGAACAACAAAAGTTATTGGCTTGTAAGAATCAATTACTGGACAGTGATTTAAAAACAACACCAGCATGGTTGCAAAGTTTTGAACAAGATTTTTTAAAACCTTTAGATAAAGTGATTCATGCCCGCATCCAACACTACGCTAAATTACTCGCCTTAAAAACTGCTTTATCACCCAATGCTTTAATTGATATGGCGGTAGTGCTGTATAACGGTTTTTCTTTGTTGCGCGAGATTTGTTTGTTGTATCAAGTGCGGGTAGGGCGTTTTGGCACCTTATATTTATTAGGCTTGGTCATATTTCAAAGTTATGTTGCAGGACAAATTGAGCAGAATATGGGCGGCGTTGAAAACTGGATAGAAGATATGTTGCAAAATACAGTGCTTGGCGCAACTGGGGCAAAAGTGGCGAGTATAGCAGGGGCTAAAGCCAGCGAAGCCGCAGTACATTATTTCTTTTTGCGCCGTATTGGTAAAAGTATGATGCTACGTCTGCGTCCGTTATCTAGCGTCTAGCCGCTCAAGCGCGGCATGTAAAATGATTAATGGCACAAACACAAAAACCTGACAGGTTTAGCCCCGTCGAACCATGTAGAGCAGGCAAAAGCCGTCCGCAATATAGGAAAAGAATGTGAATTAACAGGGGCGTTGCCCACCATTCGGATGTTATTGGCGCATTGAATGGTGGGCAAATTCGGTGATGGTTCAGTGCCAATAATGGCTAAAACTCAACAACTACCAGCTAAAAGCTGGTAGGTTGAGGTTGTGGACTGAAAGT
>CAYMCP010000151.1:0-2127 GCA_964388965.1 uncultured Thiotrichaceae bacterium
AACCCAATGTCATTTTTTTTAGTCGATAGCTTGACGCGCCCAGTGAAAGTTAATGAATTACAAGCAAGTTTTGAGCGAGTGAAAATTGATTATTTAGCAAATGAACCAAAAACTGAAATAGAGATAGAGAAAGCGTTAAAATGTTATTTTTATCCCAAAGATTTTGCCTTGCCCAAAGGTTCAGACGTGGAAGTTGTGCAGGACTTATTTAGTAAGAAACAATTAGCGCAATTGGCTGTTTTAAAACATTTTATTTTACAAGAGCCGGTTGAAAATATTAGAAAATCGTTGTTGTTGGCGTTTTCAAGTAGTGTTAATAAATTTAATCTTACTTTTCACTACACTAAAACTGATGGTGGTGGTGATAGTGCAGTTTTTCGTTATTATCGTTATAGAATAGCACCACAGCCAGATCAACTCGATTTAATTGGAATTTTTAACACTAAATTCAAAAAAGTTCGCAAGCCAAAATACATTATGAAAGCTGCATTAGGCATGGAAATTGGCGATATTGTAATGCAAACGATTGAAGGGATTATTGCTAAAAATAACGGTGCAACCTTAGAGCAAATTAATGATGAATTGATTATTAAAGGCATAGAAATGGGATTTTTAGATTTATTGAAAAAAGAATATTCCGATTTAACACCGATTTTACTAGAAACTTTTGATTTTGATGAAAAAACAGAATTATTTACTATTAAACAAAATCGCAAATTTAAAACTCATATCGATTTGAATTTACGGGTTAAATATTACTTAATTTCCTAATTTTGCTGATGATAATTTTATATCCCAAATCACTAACCAATGTGCGCAGTTAGGTAGAATTCACAGCCCCCTTACGCAAGTTTAATGGCGAGGGTATTGTTTTGTTTATTGCTATGTTAATAAAAATTTCACTTAAACTGCTTATTGCAAGTCTTATTTTCCTGAATGTAACGAGTTGTGGTTATGATCCAACCCAAAAACCATCAGAGAGGCAATTTGTAGACAAAAAAATACTCTACATCAACTCTTACCATAAAGGTTATAAGTGGAGTGATCAAATTGAGTTTGCACTTAGGGAAACTATTGCTAATACAAAAGCTGAATTAAAAACAATTTATCTCGATACAAAACGAAAACGTAGTGAAGATGATAAGCGCCGTGCAGGATTGGAAGCAAAAAAAATAATAGATAAATTTCAACCTGATATTGTCATTGTCTCAGATGATAATGCCGCTAAGTACGTTATCGTACCTTTCTATAAAGATGCTGATTTGCCGTTTGTATTTTGCGGTGTGAATTGGGACGTTTCAGCGTATGGTTTTCCTTTTACTAATGTGACTGGAATGCTCGAAGTAGAAGCTATCCAAACATTGGTCAATGAGCTAGAACGCTATGCGGATGGAAAGCGTTTAGGTTATTTGGGATTAGACTCCCTCACTGAGTATAAAACTGTAGAACATTTACAGTTATATTTGCGGCATGGATTTGAAAAAGTTTATTTTGTTAATTACTTTGATGAATGGATGGATGCTTTTACGCAAGCACAAACGGATGTCGATATTTTACTTTTAGGCGTGCAAGAGTCTGTAACAGGTTGGAATGATGCCATAGCTAAAGCTTTCGTTGCTGATCATATTCAAATTCCAGTCGGCACATTTTACGATTGGCTAGTGGACTATGCCATAATTGGCGTTATAAAAGACCCTAAAGAGCACGGATATTGGGCTGCAAAAACCGCATTAAATATCTTGGATGGGATAGAGGTCAATAATATTCCCATCGTTTCAAGCTCACAAAATTATATCCTCATTAACGAAGAATTAGCTAAAATACTGAAAATTGAATTATCTCCGGAAATACGCACATTAGCCAAAGAAACCAAATAAAATTGCTAAATTGGTTAATATTATTAGCTATGTGCTGTAAAAATGCTTGCTTTTTATGATGTTGGGCTATTTAAAATTAATAATTTATATTCACAAAATTTTTTACAGTTTTATTAGCTTATCAATTAGAAAGCGAATGATCGAAATAGTAGAGTTGTCTACCTTACGGTGCACCGCTTCGTCAAAGCGTAGGGTCAATGCCATTAAGTTAAGGAAAAAAGAGAGTAGAATAGAAGAGAAAGGAGCAAAA
>CAYMCP010000152.1:0-2121 GCA_964388965.1 uncultured Thiotrichaceae bacterium
CTGATTTATTGTGAGTTGCAAATATAGCGTAAAATTTTCATCTGAACTGCGTCACTCCTAACGTTTAAAATAAATGAATATTAATCTAAAGAGACAAGGTTTTGTAGTAACAAGACATGCCTTGTTTCCACGATGTGAAGGAAAATATAATAATTTAACCTATTTACTAAGTTTTCAAACCAGTTCTATAGATTCCTTATACTGACTGTATTTGATAATGTAAAGTGTTGGATTTTAGCATTGCAAGCCTTTAACCATTAGCTAAAATAGGGCAGTTTCCTGTTACCAAAATAGTCCACTTTAGTTTACCATAATGCATAATAGTTTCATCAGACTAGAGAAAAATTATCATTTTCGGAACAATTTTGTTGGTCCAAAGTTAAAAAATGTATTCCTTGATATTAATAAAACTAAACTTTTGCTGTATGCTCTTGCGACATAACTTTTATGTCATGCTCACGTCATTTTCACAGATTATAGTAAAATCTAAGTCAAAACAATGGATAATAAAATATGGTTGAACCATCTAAAAATTCGCAGAAACTCAAACAAGGCTTTGATCACTTAAAAAAAGCCGCAAGTAAAACCTCTGCAATTGCGACTGAAAAGGCTAAACAAGCATTAGATTCTGCCAAAAAAATAGATAAACAAAAGTTGAAGCAAGGTTTGGGTAATCTAAAACAGTTTACAGCTCAACAATCCGTTGTCGCTAAACAAAAAGCGAAACAGTTGCTTGATCGTAATAATCCGCCACAATTTCGCATTACCGTTGCCAGCATCGGTTTATTTGTCATTTGGTTGCTTTTGATTAGTAACCGTTTGAGTGTGTCAGGTTTAATAGCAGGTCTTATTGCTTCGATTTTGACTGCGTGGTTATCGAGCAATCACCTTAAATTTATTGATCACCTAAAATTTTCTGTCGCTATGCCGATTCACATTGCACGTTATTTGGGTGTTTTTATGGTTGCTTTATTCAAAGCCAATATTGATATGGCACGTAGAATCTTATCCCCAAAATTGCCGATTAATCCTGAAGTTGTATTGATTGAAACCAAGCTTAAATCGCCTTTAGGTAAATTATTACTAGCTAATAGCATCACTTTAACACCCGGTACATTGACTATAGATGTATTGGAAGATAAATTACAAATTCATTGGGTGGATGGCTCACAAGGCACAGATTTGATTCATGCCACTCAAGCCATTTCAGAATCTTTTGAACGTCATCTGCGGGAAATTATTGAATGATTATTATTGAAATAGTTGCTTTTTTATTTGTAGGGCTTGCATTAATTGCAGGTCTGTGGCGATTGTATTTAGGTCCAACAATACCCGACCGTGTGGTTGCGTCCGACACATTAGCCGTTATTACAACCGCCGCTTTAGTCTGGTTAGCTGATAAATTAGATAATTCGGTTTATCTTGACATTGCATTGGTGTATGGCATTTTATCTTTCGTTGGCGTAGTTGTGGTTGCGCGTGTACTAGAAGGGCAACAATAATGATGGAAATCATTGGCAATGTTTTTTTACTAATTGGTGCGATGTTTTTATTTTTAGGAGCATTAGGCTTAATTCGGATGCCGGATGTGTATAATCGTATCCAAGCGGGCACGAAAGCGACAACATTAGGCTCAATATCTGTTTTAATTGGTGTCGCCATTCATAATCCTTTATGGATGCCAAAATTATTATTAATCGCATTTTTCATTTTACTTAGCTCACCTGTGGGTTCTTCGACCATCGCCAGAGCAGCATATATGACTGGTTTAAAACCATTTCATCAGCCTAAACAGGAGAAAATTTAATGTTAGCATGGGTTGCCTTAGTCAGTGTCATTGTCATGTTGGTTGCGGCGATAGCGGTATTAATTCTACCTAATTTGTTATCAGCAGTCGTTGCTTTTTCTATTGTTTCTTTGGCGTTATCCATTATGTTCGTCATTTTACAAGCCCCTGATGTTGCATTAACCGAAGCGGCTGTAGGTGCAGGATTAAGTGGCGTTTTGCTCGCATTAACATTGCGTCGGGTAGGATTATGGAAACCAGACAGTTACGAGAAATAATTTATATATTTCGTGCCTAGAGACTGTAAAAACATCTACTTTTTTAATTTAAAGTTA
>CAYMCP010000153.1:0-2083 GCA_964388965.1 uncultured Thiotrichaceae bacterium
ACTCATGGAGTTGCTTTTCTATGTGTTTATAATTGTCTTTTTTGGAGTTTTGATAGGTGATTTTATTCTTAATGTCCTGCTTTTCGTCCTCCTTGTCAGCAAGTTCTAAGTCGCCCACGAATCAACAGCAACCATAGAATTAAAGTCTAACATCTGAAGCTGATATCGGTCGAAACCTTGTTGGAAATCCATAGCTAAAAGTTGATGTTATTACAACTTTAAAATACAAAAATCAGGTCATTTTTCAAAAGGAATTTATCGAAAAAGGAGTGTTAGTTTTTGCGCAGTCTGACGTTTTGCGCATAAACGCAGTTGCCAGCTTTTACTGGTAATTTCCGTTTTATACAATGTTATGGGGTGTTTTCTCATTTGCCTTTTCTACAAGTATATTCGTTTTTGATAATAGTTTAACATCTTGTTTATCCGTCTTCTCGAAATCTGCCTCATCAATTACTTCAATACATTTTTTAAATGCTTCAAGTGATTGCGCATCATCGTTCAAAATATCTAATAGTTTTTGACAATAAGTATCCATCTTTTTGGAATTAAATGGAGGCAAACCGTCACCTTGGAACATCATTCTGAATAACATTAAAATATGAAAACGTACTTTTTTGTAGGATGTGTCAATAGTTCGTTTTCGGAAATGAGATTCTAATTTATAATAAGCAAAGGCACTTGTGTAGTACGGCGAATATTTATGGTCTGGTGTAAATATCTGTGCTTTACCTTCATTTAACTTGTTAACAATAGTTCCAAAAAAGCTTGTAACTTGATGTGGATTATTCAAAAACATTGCAGAGAAGGACTTTATTTGATATGGAACTGTAATTATTCGAGTCTTTAAAACAGAACTATCTGTATTATATTGTTTTGACCTTCTTTCATAATAAAGCCTTGCATCTCCATTATACGAATTATAGTATTGCTCTAAACTTCTTTGAAAAGCTGTAAGAGAAGCAAGTTGTTCTTTTTTTATTGGTGTTTGATTGTTTGTCGCAAGTGTAATACGATTTTTAATATCATCATCGTCAGTTGCAATTATTTTTATTGGGATGTTGACCTTTGTCATATACTGGCTATTCCTGTTATTGAAAAGCACATTACTGGTCTGACAACCATTAACTATTTGATAGTCGTGTATTGTAAACTTATCTCCTGTTGGTGAAATTGAACTTGCGACTATTGTAACACCGTTATTTAAAACGCTAAATAAATCGGAATCTTCGCTATTTAAAGTTTGTTTAATTCCAGAGTTTACATCATTATTCGTCCCCTGAAAGTCTCTTACATTGTCTTCAAATACATTAACTAAATTGTCTTCTTCATCAATAAGAATATTCTTAAACTCTTTAAACGGAAGTAATCCGATATATGCTTCAGAAATTCCATTTATTGCTGGTAGAGTGACTCTATTACTAAAAGTTATTGTTGTAGAAATTGATTCCTTAGTTTTTCTGTATGAATTTGCAACTTCTTTTGCTCCTAACGGTATGAATACAACCTTGTCAAATAGGTTTAATTCTTCAAGCTCCTTAACTCCTTGATTAATTACAGCCAATAAATTTTGGTCATCAACCCATTTCCCGGTGGTTGCATAAAATAATTTTAGCTTAGGATTTTCTTTAAATTTTGGTGCTTTCTCATAGATATAATCAGATATTTCTGCATATTTTGACACTTCAGCATTCCGTACTAAAGAAGGAGTTTCTGAGAAAAAGTCTTTGATGCCAAAAATGAAGGTATTTATCGCACCGCTATTAAAATTGGAAGATGTCTTAGCCTGTGTAAATATGTAATTTACTTCTAAAGAATTGTTTGTTTCGAGTAAGTCGTTAATCTCCTCTTTATTTTCTATCAATTGCCCATTCACAATTATTGCTATTCCATCAATACCAGTATCTCCATCATCACCTATTGTTATAAGGTTTATGTCGAAGGTTTTTGAGTATTCATTGGAAACAATACAATAGTTAACAAGATTTTCAAAGTCTTTTGCGTTACCTTCTGATGTCAATTCTTGATTTGTAAGTAATTCTGTAATTAGGCTCTTTGTGATTCTATCCATTTGTATTGTTTTTTT
>CAYMCP010000154.1:0-2075 GCA_964388965.1 uncultured Thiotrichaceae bacterium
AAGCAAATAAATATGATAAATTTCTCGGGCTTCTACATAATTATTCACTTCAATGCTGAAAACTCTGAAAAAGTTTGTAAGTCATTGATTTTAGGTGGAGCGTATTTGCATAAGTGATTGATTTTATTATAGGCAAAAAAAGTTTTTCGGAGTTCTCAGTATATATATTCACTTAAATCAGTCAACGGCTGATTAAAATCATCAGGAATTTTATATCCTTTTCCTGTTAAACTGCCGATTTTTACTCCTTTTGCTGGAGATTCTGGTTTTAACGCCTCATCTTTGATAAACATCACGATGACATTGGTTTTTTCATCCGTTGGGGGTGGTTCTTGCAGAATCACTTGCCCATTTTCGTAGATGGCTTTTATGGCTGCATACATCATCTGCTCCTTTTTATTTAAACAGGACTAATAATTGAAACAGCCTCTTTGCCATTCTTTCGATAAATAGAAAAATCACTGTCCAAAGTTAATAATTCGCTATTTGGTAACAATTCTGTCATGCGCAACCTCCAAAACCCTACAAATGGGCTGGATTCGTTGAAAGATCATCGGCTGCTTGTTTCATTTAAAACCCCAACTCAAACACCAACGGTTGTAATTTAGTGGTTAATTCTTTATAAGCGCGTTCAAATTCGCTGAAATCGGTGGGTAAATAATCGTCGTTTTCGTTGCGTTTCTTTAAAGCATGACGAATTTGATACCAACCCACATCAGCACGATGTGTGCTTGTTTGGGTTTTATTTGTTTATTTGGATGAGTTCTTGCGAATCGCTAATTTTTGGTGAATCATTCAGCATAAGCCAATAGACCAGCTATAATGATGTAAATAATAACATATCTTTGGAAAAATTAAAAAAACGCGACATTTTGATTGTGGGATTAGAGGTTATTGTCGTTCAAATGCGCCCATGTCAAGGCTTATAAATATTGTTCCCAGTTTGGGAATAGTCTATACTCGTCGTCGATATGGGGATTTTTTATTGATGCGAAATGGGCGTGGATAAGGAAATTAAATGAGGATTATTGCTCTACGAACATTACGTGAATATTGGAAAATACACAAAGAAACCGAACAACCTTTGAAAGTTTGGTATGAGAAAGTAGTCAAAGCAAATTGGGAATCCAGTGCGCATCTTAAAAACGAATTTGGCGAACAAGTAGAGATTATCAAAGGCAATCGCGCTCGTTTCAAGATTAAAGGTAATGATTACCGCTTAGTTGTTGCTATTGATTATAAAAGAGCATGGGTTTTTATTAAATTTGTCGGCACACATGCCGAATATGATAAAATTAATGCAGAAACAATAAATAGTTTCAAAATGGATTAATTTTATTCTAACAACTTAGAAATATTGGGCTTATTATTTTATCAATTATGAACATTCAACCCATCAAAACAGAAGCCGATTATGAGGCCGCACTGGCGCGTATCGAGGAACTGTGGGAATCTGAGACAGATACGCAGGAAGGCGATGAACTCGAAGTGCTTTTTATTTTGGTAGAAGCCTACGAAGCCAAACACCATGTCATTGAACCCGCTGATCCAATCGAAGCCATCAAGTATGAAATGGAAATTCGCGGACTCAAGCGCAAAGACCTCGAACCTTATTTAGGCAGTCGCAGTCGCGTCTCTGAAGTGCTGAACCATAAACGCAGTCTATCCATTGAGATGATCCGAAATCTCCATAAAGGTCTCGGCATTCCGCTGGAGAGTTTGATTCTTTATCAAGATCATTAATTGGTGGGCGTAAGCAAATAAACCCATTGTAATAATATGAATAATAACCTATCTTTAGAAATTGTGAGTATATGATAGGTAAGTCATGAAGCAAAAAATAGTATTTTGTATATTGTTTATTAATTCCAAAAATTCAGAAATCCTATAAATCCTGATTTCAACAAAAAACCTCACTCTCTCAAAAACCCCAACTCAAACACCAACGGTTGCAATTTAGCCGTTAATTCTTTATAAACTCGTTCAAATTCGCTAAAATCGGTTGGCAAATAATCGTCGTTTTCGTTGCGTTTTTTTAGAGCATTACGGATTTGATACCAGCCGACATCAGCGCG
>CAYMCP010000155.1:0-2021 GCA_964388965.1 uncultured Thiotrichaceae bacterium
GACGTGCAGGTAGAAATGCACCGCCACTGCCGCCTGCTCCTATTTCGGGGGTGGGAGTCTGAATGGTTACGTCCTTATTCTACTGAACAATTGTTGGATAAAACTTTTTATCCAACACAAACATAAATAATATGAAAGTAATAATTTTAGCTGGCGGATATGGTACTCGCTTAAGCGAAGAAACAGATATTCGCCCAAAGCCTATGCTAGAAATTGGTGGCAAGCCTATTTTGTGGCACATTATGAAGATTTATGCTCATTATGGATTTAATGAGTTTGTTGTTCTTCTGGGTTATAAAGGCTATATAATCAAAGAGTACTTTGCTAATTACTTCTTACATCAAAGCGATGTCACGATTAACCTAGCCAACAATCAAGTTAAAGTATTAAATAATACCAGTGAACCTTGGAGCGTAACTTTACTTGATACTGGATTGGAAACAATGACGGGCGGTCGAGTTTTGCAGGCACGACAAATTATTAATGAAGAACCTTTTATGCTGACTTATGGTGATGGTGTTGCCGATATAAATATAAAAGCACTGGTCGATTTTCATAATGCACATGGCAAACTGATAACCATGACAACAGTACAACCAGAAGGACGCTTTGGGGCTGTGGCAGCCAATACAAATGGTCTAATCGAGAATTTTACTGAAAAACCCCAAGGTGACGGTGCATGGGTTAATGGCGGCTTTTTTGTTTGTCAGCCTGACGTATTTAAATATATCAATGAAAGTAATATGACCGTTTTTGAAAAAAACCCATTAGAAAATTTGGCAAAAGATAAACAACTATATTCCTATAAGCACAGTGGCTTCTGGAAATGTATGGATACTTTACGAGACAAAATTATCCTTAATCAACTCTGGGATAATCAACAAGCACGATGGAAAGTTTGGTAATGGAAGAACTATTTGCTGGTATTTATAAGAATAAAAAAATATTAGTAACAGGACACACAGGATTTAAAGGCTCATGGTTGGTTTTATGGCTTCAACACTTAGACGCAAAGATTACAGGTTATTCTCTATCTCCCCCCAGCCAACCTAATCATTATGACCTATTAAAACTTGACTGTAATTCAATTATTGGAGACATTCGAGATTTTGAAAAACTTTCTCAAGTTATTCAACAAACCAAACCTGACATTATTTTTCATTTAGCCGCTCAACCTTTAGTCAGCAGTTCCCGGTCAAAATCGCGTAACACATTGATATTGAAAGTATATTAGAATATTAGTGCGCACTAAGTTGCAAAAATACAACCTGCTTTATCAATGGGTTACAAAGCGACCGGGAACTGCTGACCTTTAGTAAGACACTCATACCAGAATCCCAAAGAAACATTTGAAATAAATACGATAGGAACGGTTAATATTTTTGAAGCTTGCCGCGTTACGCCATCAGTAAAAGCTATTATTAATATTACCAGCGACAAATGCTACGATAACAAGGAATGGCTGTGGGGTTATCGAGAAATTGACCCAATGGGTGGCAACGATCCTTATAGTGCGTCAAAAGGGTGTGCTGAACTGATTACTCATGCGTATCAAACCTCTTTTTTTAATCTCCAGCAATATCAAAAAACACATCAAACTTTAATTGCCAGTGTTCGTGCTGGAAATGTCATTGGCGGCGGAGACTGGGCAGCAGATCGTTTAATTCCTGATATAATGAGTACGGCAGCACAAGGAAAAAATGTTACTATCCGTTTTCCGAATGCCATTCGCCCTTGGCAACATGTGCTTGAGCCTTTGAATGGATATTTATTATTAGGGCAGAAATTATTAGAAGAAAAACAAGAATATTCAGGTGCTTGGAATTTTGGTCCCGATTATAGCGAACATTACCGTGTTTTAGATGTTATCAAAGCACTTAAAATGTATTGGGATAAAATTAATTATAAAATAGATAATAATCAGCCACATTTCCACGAAGCACAAATGCTAAAATTAGACTGTTCCAAAGCTTCTTCTCTTCTGCATTGGAAAAGTGTTTGGACAAGTGAAGAAACTTTTA
>CAYMCP010000156.1:0-2000 GCA_964388965.1 uncultured Thiotrichaceae bacterium
TCCCGCATCCTAGATATTTTTAAGCCTTTCAAAAACGAACTATATCAGCTTTGGGTAAGTTACAGCTAATACAAATCTATGCTTATTTATGATAATATATGCTTTATGGATACTAAATTAGTAAAAATAGGCGAAGCTGCAAAAATCTTAGGAACAAAACCAGATACATTGAGAAAGTGGGATAAGTCTGGAGAATTGATACCTGATAGAAAAACGAAAAGTGGCACACGGTATTATAATATCAATACCCTACTTAATAATAATCACAGTAAGAAAACAATTTGTTATGCTCGCGTATCAAGTCATGACCAGAAAGCGGATTTGGAAAGACAACAAATCATGCTTGAATCCTATTGTACAGCGAAAGGGTAGCAAACTAAAACCATAAAAGACCTTGGTTCTGGTATGAACTATCGTAAAAAAGGTTTGAAAAATCTATTAGATAAAATACTGAATAAACAAATAGAAAGATTAGTCTTAACTCATAAAGGCAGGTTATTGCGATTTGGTGCAGAATTGGTTTTTAGTTTGTGTGAAAGTCAAAACATTGAGATTGTCATTATTCACCAAGGAGAACAACCGAGTTTTGAAGAAGAGCTAGCGCAAGACGTTTTGGAAATCATTACCGTATTTTCAGCGCGTTTGTACGGTAGTCGTAGCCACAAAAATAAGAAACTCATGGAAGCATTAAGCGATGTTGTTAGCCCATAAAACAGAACTGAGACCAACGCCAGAACAAGCGATTTATTTGGACAAAGCTTGTGGTTCACGTCGTCATTGCTACAATCAGTTACTTGAGCATTTTAGCCAACAAGAAAACAACTGGTCAAAATCAGCAGCTTACCAATATTACATCAAAACTATTCGCCCGCAGTTTGATTGGTATAGTGAAGTCTCCAGCCGCGTGACCCGCAATGCAATTGATGATTTAGATAACGGATTTAAACATTTTTTTAGACGTGTCAAAGCAGGAAAAAAAGCAGGTTTTCCCAAATTCAAACGTAAAGATGTCAAAGATTCATTTGCTTTACGAGAAAAAGCGAAGTTTGATGTTGATGGTCGTTTGTTACGCATTGAAAAACTAAAAACCAAAATCAAAATGCGCCAGAAATTGCGTTTTGATGGGCAAGCCAAACAAGTCACCATCAGCAAACGAGCAGGAAAATACTTTGCATCCATCTTGATCGAAACCCAAGATTACAATCCTAAAGATGTTGATAGACAACCGATTGTCGGGGTTGATTTTGGCATCAAATCTCTGGCTACATTGAGCGATGGTGTGGTTTTCGGTGCAAATCAAAAATTAAAAGCTAACCTTAAAAAACTCAAAAAAAGTCAGCAACAATTGTCACGAAAGCAAAAAGGTAGCAACCGAAGAGCGAGAGCCAAGCTCAAAGTAGCTAAACTGCACTTTCGTATTTCAAATCAACGTCAAGCTGTATTACATGAACTCAGTGATCACCTGACTAGCCACTTTGCTCAGATCGTTATTGAAGACTTGAACGTTAAAGGTATGGTAAAAAATCACAAGTTAGCACACAGTATCAGTGATGCGGGCTTTGGCTATTTGCGTCAACAGATTGAATATAAAGCCCGTTTAAGAAACTGTGAAGTCATTATTGCTGATAGATTTTTTCCCAGTTCAAAGAGGTGTTCAAGTTGCGGTTCAATCAAAAAAACATTGAGTTTGAGTGAAAGAACTTACCATTGTGATTGCGGTTTAAACATAGACCGTGACTTAAATGCAGCGATTAACTTAAAAAGTTATCCCTCACGTAGTACCTAAATGAGGGACATGCGGTGAGGACACGTTACAGCCCACCAAAAAACGCACATAAGAGACTTGTAAGACCCCACTATTTTTTTAGTGAGGCAAAGTTGATGACAATGTGAATAGGTTATAGATAATCATAGGTTTTATTGATTATCATACATTTTTAGTAGCGGAACAATATGAATTGCCACACTGGATGCAATCGTTTCTTAAAGGTTTTAGCTGG
>CAYMCP010000157.1:0-1929 GCA_964388965.1 uncultured Thiotrichaceae bacterium
CAACCTTTGGCGAAGGTATTGACTAGATTCATGAAATTTAAAATGAGAATTGCTGTTTCCAACAGAAACCATTGGGAAGAGTGAAATTTTTGTTTGAACTGCGTAACTCCCAACATAATGAATAATAATTGAAAACATCATGAATAAGCTCATTTTAGGCGACAATCTGCAAATCTTAAAAAATTTAGATTCCGAATCGGTGGATTTAATTTATTTAGACCCACCTTTTTTTTCAAATCGCAATTATGAGCTTATTTGGGGCGATAAAGGTGAAATTCGCAGTTTTGAAGACCGCTGGAGTGGTGGAATTGATCATTATATTGCGTGGCTTAAAGAGCGGGTTGTAGAAATGCACCGCATTTTGAAATCGACAGGTTCTATTTTTCTGCATTGCGACTGGCACGCGAATGCGTATATTCGAGTGTTTATTTTGGATAAGATTTTTGGGGAAAAACACTTTTTAAGTGAAATTATCTGGAAAAGAACATTTAACTCTGGTAGTAGTAAATCTATTGCTAAAAAATTTCCTTTAAATACAGATACTATTTTTTGGTATATCAAATCAAAAAAATACACTTTTAACAAAATTACAAGACCGTTAAATGAAGGTGCTTTAAAACGTTATGATAAAATTGATGAAATTGGTCGTTTTATGTGGGTACCCCTCAAAACAGTTTCTCAAGAAAGACTCGATTATTTGCGGAGTACTGGAAATATTCGGGAAGGAAAAGGTCTGAAATATCCACGTTATAAGAAGTATTTGAGTATGGAAGATGGTGTTTTAATTGATAATTTATGGGACGATATTGGACAAATTCATACTAGGAATAGCGATGAACGCATAGGCTATCCCACGCAAAAACCTGAAAAACTTTTAGAACGCATTATTTTATGCGCCTCAAACGAAAATGATGTGATATTAGACCCGTTTGTTGGCGGCGGGACAACGGTGGCGGTAGCGGATAAGCTAAAAAGAGAATGGATAGGCATTGATCAATCGGTACAAGCCATTAAAGTATCAGAAATGCGGCTGCAAAAACAACAAGATTTATTTTCAAAACCGTTTGTCGTGCAATTACACAAATATGATTATGATACGTTGCGTTATTCCAATGCGTTTGAATTTGAAAATTGGATTATTCAGCAATACGGCGGCGTGTCCAACATCAAGCAACACAATGATTTAGGCATTGATGGCAAAACTCGTGAAGGCATTCCGATTCAAGTCAAGCGTTCGGATAATATTGGACGTAATGTGATTGATAACTTTCAATCGGCGAGCAAGCGATTCGATAGTAAAAAATTCAATGAAAATCAAGCTATTAAAAATCCGATTGGGATAATCATTGCGTTTAGTTTTGGTAAAGGTGCGATTCAAGAAGTGGCACGGTTAAAAAATCAAGAAAATATTATCATTGAATTAATGACTGTTGAGCAAATTATTCCGATTTCTAAAAAGCCAAAATTAAGTGTTACATTCAGCGATTTAGGTTTAAATACGAAAAAATTACGTGAAATTGAATTTATTGCTAATGGTGAATCAGAGGCAGGCATTGAATTTTATGCGTGGGATTTCGATTATCGAGAAGATGACGGTTTTAAAGCTAATATTATGATTGATAAAATCGGCAAACAATCGCATAAATTTAAAACAGGTTCATTTCAAATTGCGGTTAAAGTGGTTGATAACGATGGTTTAGAAAATTTAGAAATAATTAACTTAAAAATAAATGGAAAAATAACGACTTAATTTGCCTTTGGAAACATTAATGAGTAATGAAAATTTTCGGGTTCGTACTTTGTTTAACCTGAACCCTGCCTAATGTGAGTCACTAGATTGTCCTTGTTGTACCCGATGTGGCATGTCGTGACTGATAGGGGTAGAGAAAAGCCTTACGGCATTCCCCTCCCTCCGAACCGTGCGTGCGG
>CAYMCP010000158.1:0-1833 GCA_964388965.1 uncultured Thiotrichaceae bacterium
CGCATGGAAAAACTCTAATGAAAACAAGTCTTTACTGCGCGGCGGTTCTTGGGGCAGCGGTGCGGATTATTGTCGTTCGGCTTATCGTTACGGGATGTTCGAGGCGGTGGGGACGACGGTTTCGGGGTTCGTTTTGTTTGCGTTGTTCGCGCCTAGATTTCTCTTTGTATTTTAGAACTTTTGCCCTTTGCTTTTTTGTTTTTTACCCTTTATCGCGCGAAGCGCGATTTTTTTTGCAGGAGTGCAAATTTTAATTTGCGCTTGAGTGAAAGGTAGTTGCAAAATAAATTTTGCACTCCTGAATTTTTGAGAGGAATAATAACCATGAGAATCAAAGATAAATACATCAGCCCTTTTACTGACTTTGGATTTAAAAAACTGTTCGGGACAGAACCCAATAAAGACTTATTGATTGACTTTCTAAACACGTTGTTAGACAAAGAAACAGGGCAAATTCAGGGCAAATTATTAACTTAAATTATCTACAAAAAGAACAATTACCACCACGCATCAATGACAGAAAGCCATTTTTGATATTTACTGCGAAAATGTAGCAGGTGAAAAATTTATCGTTGAAATCCAAAAAGCTAAACAAAATTATTTCAAAGAACGCAGTATTTACTACTCCACATTTCCGATTCAACAGCAAGCCAGTAAAGGCGATTGGGATTTTAAACTCGCGGCAGTGTATACCATTGGAATTTTAGATTTTGTCTTTGGTTTATCAACTGCTTCTTCTTTTACTTTTCGAGTGCACTGTTTTACAATTATCGAAAATGACTTACGTGTATTTACCTCGACGAGTGATAGCATTTCAAATGATAGCCCTGATACTGCTCTGTTATATATCGATGAAAAATAATGACTTAATCCTAGAGTATCGTCATTCAAATGTGCCGCCTCAATTCCTTTTCCTATCAAACGTTCTACTGGTTTATCTCGAAAGAATAACTCGGTTAAATATAAACAACGATTCGTAAACCCTAATCCATTCAATACCATACATTTTATTGCTTGACCTAGTGATACGTGGCATTCTTGAGGAATGAGTTTGTCTAATAACTCCCCCAATACCTAGCTCATCATACATACCGGCAACCAATCCTAAATGTTTCAGTTGCTTACTTTCATACTGAATCGTTGTTTCTTTTTTCATTTCTAACCACCACTACGTCATAAATATCATTTTACCCCTATTGGGGGCGGAATGTCGGATAAAGCTCCAGAATTTAAACAAATTATTGATGATATTGAACAGTTACAATTGCCATACAAAGAAAAGCAAAACCCATCAAAATAGGATTTTCAAGTAGGGACATGGACGCATTTTATCAGCTGACCAACGTGATTTTGGTGTGTATCGTTGGAAGCAAACTTATCCATTTGTTAATTTGATGTTTCCTTAAGTTGATAGAATTTTTGAGGGAAAAGCGGTATTCTTTGAGAAAGGAGAAAATGATATGTTACAAGCAATTAAACAACAAGCTTTCGTTAATGAACAAGGGCGATTAGAAATTATTTCACCAGAGCTACCAAAAGGTAAAATGGTGGAAGTGGTTATTTTTATTGACCAAGAGCAAATTGATACGACTGATTATTTACTTTCGACTGTTGCAAATGAAGCATATTTAAATAAAGCGTTGCAGGATATAGAGAATAAAGATAACTATATTTATCCAGATGAGCAGTTAGGTGAAGTAGCGAAGAGTGAAAACCCAATTAAACGTTTACTAGCTTCTGATTTAATTGGTTGTGCTGAGGGTGAAGCAAATTTATCACAAAATTATAAAGCTGAACTTAGCAAAAGTTTAAATGCAAAGTATGATTATCGTT
>CAYMCP010000159.1:0-1738 GCA_964388965.1 uncultured Thiotrichaceae bacterium
ACGATGACTGAAAACCTGGCCCTGCGTACTGAACATGACTTTTTACCGGCCACAATTATTATCAATGGCGAAATAAGATCAATTCTTGACCCCCGGCTGTCTGGCGCGCACTCAAGCCCCAGAGAATTAAAAAATCAGTCAGTAGATCCGATAGACGGTAAAATCAACGAAGCTTTTAGAAACATGATCGTGCCTTTGCCTGGACAGAAAAACATGGTTATTGACCTGCTGGAAAAAGACCAAAGCTTTGGCTCTCAGTTCAGTACTGAGTTTGGTTTTGATTATTTTATGAAAGAACTTGAAGATGGGCATTATGATAGTTAAACCTCCCCCCATTGTCTAGACAGCTTTTTCCACAATTATAGATAGGTTAGCTGGGTTGGTAATTTTGGTTTCGACCTTTGAAAATTAATTTTGTTAATCAGTTGAAGTAAACTTCCTGTGGTGTCTGGTAGTCCAGGGACTGATGCAGACGTCTGGTATTGTAAAGCTTGAAATACTTATCGAGGCAGTCAAGAGCGTGGTCATACGAAGTGTAATCACGCAGGTAAACTTCCTCATATTTAACCGTCCGCCACAACCTTTCAGTAAAGATATTGTCAAAGCATCGTCCTCTGCCGTCCATGCTGATTTTAATTTCAGGATAAGCTCGCAAGATATTGATGTATTCCTCAGCCGTGAACTGGCTACCCTGGTCAGAGTTATGATACCCTGGTATAACTTGCTTTAAAGCTTCTTCCAAAGCGGCGCTGCAGAAATCAACGCTTAAACTTGGCGAAAGTCTCCAGCTAATGACATATCTGGAATACCAGTCTAATATCACCACCAGGTAAAACCAGGTATTGACTGCTCTAATGTAGGTAATATCAGTGCCCCAGACATGATTTGGGTGATTGATATTAACTCCTTTAAGCAGATAAGGGTATTTCTGGTGTTCCGGGTGAGCTTTTGACAGGTTTTTCTTAGGAAATATGGCCTGTAAGCCCATGTCTCGCATCAGCCGTTCTATCCGCTTGTGGTTAATGGAGTAGCCCTGCCGTTTCAGTTCCCTGGTCATCTTAGGCGCTCCGTAGAAAGGCATATCAGTGTAGATCTCGTCAATCTTGCGGGTTAATTCCAGGTCTAGCGGGTCAACCGGCCTGGGCTCGTAGTAGTAACTTGATCGATTAATACCCAGTAGCTCACACTGCCTGACTATGGAAATCTCTGTATTGCCAGATTCAATCAAAGTTCGCAGATCCTTGTCAGATTTGGTTAAATTTTTTTTTCAGCCAGTCCAGTTCAACTTTTAACTGGCCGATTTCCTTGTAAAGTTCGTCTATTAACTGATCTTTTTGTTTTAATTCGTTGTTCCCGGATGAGCCTTGAAACCCTGACTGTAGTGTTTCCATGGCCTGTGTTTTCCAGCTCCTCGCTTGTGTCGGGTGTATAGCGTATCTGGAACAGATCGAGGATAGTGTATCTTTCTCCCGTATGAGCTCTAAGGCTACCTTGGACTTGAATGAAGCTGAATGTTTGCGTTTGATGTTCCCCATAGAATTTGGACTTAATTCGTATGCTTGATAGACCCTTAAACCTATCTTAGCATGCTGTCCAGATTCTGGGGGGAATTATACCTCTTAATTCTAGCAACTTGGCTAAAATTAGGGGTGTCCGAAATGTATCTCATCTTGCGCAACGCAGACAAAAATATCTTGACAAAACTGATGCAAACGATTTTGAAAGACAAGCCTGTCCA
>CAYMCP010000160.1:0-1544 GCA_964388965.1 uncultured Thiotrichaceae bacterium
CTACTCGTCGCGCACGCGGAACGATGGCACGATGCCCATCATTCGCGTTCGCACGGTAGTTTACAAAACCCGTCCCGTGCGAGAATGAAATTAATCCGAATGCAGGTGTTATATGATTTATAGTGAAATATTAAATAGCTATGAAAACCATAAAAATTTAAGTGGTAAGGCATAGGAACATGCGGTAGCAATTGATTTGTTAAACAAGAGCAACATTGAAGATTGTTCAATTCATTGTTTTCATTATCAACAAATGTTTGACTGTTTATTTAAATCTATTTTAGAAACTAAAAGCCAATTTGGCTCTTATTCTAAAACACATAAATTAAATAATTTATTAGAAGAAGTGATTGCATTGACGGACTTCAAAGTTGAAAAATCAAAATATCGTGGTGATTTATTGGTGATTACTGTGTGTGCTGAAGAATACCGATATAATTTTGATATAGACTGCAAAGGCTACCTGGAAAGCGTGAATATTTGTGATGAACTATTACAAATATTAGTCGATTTTAACAACGCCTAAGTGAATTGACTTTGCCGGTCGGAGTATGCCGCAACTGCCGCTCGGCTTTTGTAAAGCCCACTGGAACGTTTGACAACATTAAGCATTGTTGAAACGTGAGGGACGGGTTTACAAAACCCGTCCCGCGTGAATAAAATATTTGGATAATGTCATCCAACGAGGAAATACGCCATGCATGCGCTGGAATTTGAAACCGACGTACACAATAATCTACTGTCTATTCCGCCTGAAATCAGCAAACGCTTACAACCTTCCCAGCACGTCAAGGTCATTCTTTTATTTCAGGAACCGACTCCGCCAGCGACAGAAAAAAACACGTTTTTACGGGCAAAAGTCAGCAAAATAACCATGCCGGAACGAGATAGCCTGCATGAACGATAAAATTTTTGTCGATACCAATCTTTGGATTTATGCGCATCTGGAAGAATCCGGCAACGACAAATCCGCAACCGCGTTTAAGCTGTTGCAACCGTTGGAAAACTTTGTCGTCAGTACAGCGGATGCCATTCTGTCAGGTGATGGCGATTTACGGGATGATGGCACGCTGCCGATCATTCGCGCTACTCAACGGAAACGGCTAAACTTTTCCTTTACAAGCGGTAAAAAACTAATCCAAGATGCCAGCATACCCCCTTATCTCGGCATACAGTTCATCAGAAATATCATGCCGTTCTCTAAACTGATTGACATTGTCTGCAATCAGCAACTTCTTCAATCCTTCAAAAAATAGTGATGAGTGATTTTTTCTTTACCGCCGCCTAAATCGCAAATCATTTTGAAAACCTTGAAAAACTTACCGGAAAGGTACTGAAACCTCAAAAGCGTACCCCCAAAAACGAGAGTCATTAATCATAGTACACGACAAAAAATAACTGTTTGATATTTAATGTTTTTATACCTATTATGCAGATAAAGTAGTCGCTTTTTTCAAGAAACTACAGTTCTAACTCACTGATAAAAAAAGAAAACAAAAGAACTCCTAGGGGACTTAAAATGGAAGCAATTCAATTAGCTATTC
>CAYMCP010000161.1:0-1506 GCA_964388965.1 uncultured Thiotrichaceae bacterium
CACCTCGACTACTCGGGGCAACCTTCCATCCCGGTTGCACCTGGGAGTTACACAAAAGGCTGTTGAGCCAAGGCTTCCTCGCCCGGCTGCTGTGGGGGAGGAAGGCCTTTGCTTTCCGTTGCACTCCTAGACCGCCAGAGAAGAGACAGGGCGAGAGATAGAAATCCTCGTTGTCCTTGAGAGTTGTAACTATTGAGCCCGCCTTTGTCCCACACGGGGCGGGTACCCTCCTTGGTGGGTGGATGAGCAGATGGATGCTATTTTTGTTTGGTTAACAATTAGTATTCTGATCTACTTGTCTCCCCCTCTCCTGGTCCTCTCCTTCCCATGCTCAGACCGCAACAAGCATGGATGGCTAGATGCTATCGGTTGATGGTGTTGCGGGATGATCTGCGTGTACTCGCTTGAACAAACGAGAAAAAGAAGAAAAGTATGCGTTAACTGATACGTGAGCCATGCGCGACTGTCATCAGCGAGCATGTTTATTGTCGACCAAAGACATCTGATGATGCACAGAGAGAGAAAGGGGGAGATTAGAGATTTGTCTACAAGTCAACGCAGATTATATATGATGAAAATGTAGGCTGATATGTAATATACAAACACGCGCACCCCACGCATACACACACGCGCACATGTATACATATATGTACATCGCTCTTCAGTACATGGACATTGAAAACCCTAGCCAGCAGCCGAGAAGAAGAAAGCTCTGGAAGGGAAACATGTGTACATGTATGTCGTGTGCGAAAGCCAGCCAGGCTCTGATCAGCCCGACCTGGGTAGGACAAATCGCCAAAGTACTCTACGCTCCCCCCTCCCCTCACGGAATGCGAGGGGGCAACCCACACTGAGTCGATAGATTTCCATCCAGAGAGAGCAAGGCCGTACAACGGACCGACTCGAATAGCTGTTCGGTGCTCTTCAGCGCAGACCAACTCCCTGGCCAGGGCCGTGGGTGGATAAGACGGAATGGCCGGCGAGAGAATTGCTTGGAAGCAGGCAGCGAGGCTTCCGTTGATATATATTCGTATGCCTTGGTTATGGAAATGGACGGACAGTCTCTTTATCGAAAGCAGGGCCAGGTGATGGTACTGTTGGCCGTCCCCCAAATGGCCATGGGAGGGTTTTGTTTGGCTCTGGTTTGACTTTGAGCACAGTCGCTGTTTGTATCGAAAGCCGAGAGAGAGAGAGAGAGAGGGACAGACAGACAGACAGACAGGCAGAGAAACAAGGAGAGAGCCCCTCAAGCCAAGTTCTAATTTAGGGGGGAAAATGGGTAGAGAGTGTTTTTTGACATGGATATCTTGTGTAGGCTCTTTTGCTGATTACTCTGGGTGTTGACTTTTTTGCCTCTCTGTTGTTTCTGTCTGGTTACGCAGGTTTGGCTTGACTTGGAGTGGCGGTGGGTCGGTGGTAGTCGCGGTTGTAATGATAGTGGCGGTGGCATCATCATCGCTGTAGCTCATCGCCATGGCAGACAAGGCTTTTCTATGCAGTGGGGCT